>DAOTTJ010000494.1:0-5263 GCA_034437695.1 Ktedonobacteraceae bacterium | reverse complement strand
AGCGCAGCTAAGATGCGCTATATGTTTGGTGGACAACCCTCGGTGCCGATCGTCTATCGCATGACCGTAGGTGGCGGTGCACAACGCGGTGCGCAACATTCGCAGATGCTAGAGTCGTTCTACGCGCATATCCCTGGTCTGAAGGTGGCCATTCCTGCAACTCCTTATGACGCCAAGGGTATGCTGAAAGCGGCGGTTCGCGATCCCAATCCCGTCTTGTTCTTCGAGCATGAACTGCTCTATAATGTCAAAGGCGAGATTCCAGATGAGGGAACCGAGTATACAGTCCCGCTGGAGCGCGGCGAGATCAAACGTCCCGGCCAGCATGTAACTATTATTTCTTTCTCGCGTATGCTGCACGTCTGCCTACAGGCCGCGGAAGATCTGGCCAAAGAGGGCATCGAGGCCGAAGTGATCGACCTGCGGAGCGTACGCCCCATCGATATCGATCTGATCCTGGACTCGGTGAAAAAGACCAATCGCGTGGTTATCGCCGAAGAAGGTTGGAAGTATTATGGAACAGGCCAGGGTCTGGCGGCTTTAATCTATGAGCACGCTTTTGACTACCTGGATGCCCCTGTTCAACATGTCCACGGCGCTGACGTACCCATGCCCTATTCAAAACCGCTGGAACGTCTGGCAATTCCTAGAAAAGACGATGTAATCACAGCCGCCCAGGCTATCGTGCCTGCCGCTCTGGCGCGTGGTTAGGAGGAAAAGCCTTGAAGACAGTTGAAATGCCCAAAATGGGCGATAGTATGGAAGAGGGCAAGATTCTGCGCTGGATCAAGCAGGAGGGCGACACGGTTAAAAAGGGCGAGTCGATCGCTGAGATCGAAACCGATAAGGTAACTATCGAGATCGAAGCGTTCGCCAGTGGCATACTGCGCAAGATCCTGGTGCCAGAGGGCGAATCGGCTCCGATTGGGGTCGGCATTGCTTATATCGGCGAAGCCAATGAGCCGTTGCCCGGTGCTGCTGGTAGCAATGGCAATAGCGGCAAGACCAGCAAGAGCAAGAAAGGTCAGGAGAAAAGCGCAGCTAGCGCGGCAACCTCTCCTGTCTCTGTGGCCGAACCGACTACTGTTTCTGCGTCCGCTGCGCCTGCGGTAAGTGGCAGCCAGCGCGTCTTTATCTCGCCACTGGCCCGCCGCGTGGCCGAAGAACATCAGATCGATTATCGACAGTTGCGCGGAACGGGTCCAAATGGACGCATCATCAAGCTGGATATCGAGGCACTGATCGGTGGCATCGCCCCGGTTCCGGTCCCGGCTACGCCTTCGGTCTCTCCACACATCTTCGCTCCCGAGCCGGTCTCCGCTGGCGTCGATACCGGCGAAGTAGTGGAGATCCCTCTGACCACTATGCGGCGTACAATTGCTCGTCGTCTGACGCAGAGCATGCAAAGTGCGCCGCATTTCTATGTGACCAGCGTGATCGATACGAGCAAGCTGAGCGGTCTGCGCAAGCAGATCAACGACTACGCGACCAGCGATCCAACACCCGTCAAGGTGAGCTTCAACGATCTGATCATCAAAGCGGTAGCTATAGCTTTACTACGGCTACCTCAGGTGAATGTCTCTTTTGCTGAGGACAAACTGATCCAGAAGAAGCAGGTCCATATCGGGGTTGCAGTTGCGCTCGACCAGGGTCTGCTCGTGCCTGTGCTGCACAACGCCGACAAGCGCGGCATCCTGGATATCGCCCGCGAATCGCGTCGACTGGTTGAGGCCGCCCGCACAAACAAGCTCCGACCCGAAGATTTGAGCGGCGGTACCTTTACGATCAGCAATCTGGGCATGTTTGATGTCGAGAGCTTTACCGCTGTCATCAACCCGCCAGAGTCGGCAATTCTGGCGATTGGTTCGATCACCCCAACCCCGACGGTCGTCGATGGACAGGTGGTGGTGCGCAATCAGATGAAGGTTACTCTCTCGTCAGACCACCGAGCGCTTGACGGCGCAGTCGCCGCACGTTTTCTGCGCGAGGTCAAGTTGCTGCTGGAGGAGCCTTTCGGACTCTTACTCTAAGTCCAAACGAGCCTGCTATGCACGACTCACCCGAGCCGATCGGTTCGGTTTATGGGCAGTCCCGCAAGCTCCCACAAAGAGACAGCCCGGCAAACGTTTGCCGGGCTGTCTCTTTGGCTCGATCCAGCTACACTTTTTTGAAGGTGCTGGTGATCTTGCCGAATTGTAGCGTATCGCCATCGCTGATGGGCGTTGGCACGTTGGCATCCAGTCTCTTGCCATTGATACGCGTGAGATTGGTGCTGTTGAGGTCGGTGAGCTGATACATGCTGCCGAAGTGTTCGAGCATCGCATGGCCGCGTGAGACTGTATCGGCATGCTCCATCGTGCCGAGATCGACTTCCGGCTGGACGCCACCGAGGTCGTGGTCGTAACGTCCTATCAAGACGCGCTCGCCCGAGAGGGCAAAATCGGCTCCCGCGCTAAAGATCAATGTCCCCCAGGGGCTGTCCTGGTTGGTCAAGGGTTGACTGACCGGCCGCGCTTTAATCGTAGGTGCAGGCGGACCCGCCGGCTGCGGTTTCGCCGCGACGGTCGGGAGCTGCACCGGCTTGGGTGGGATATAAACCGGAACCGGCGGAGCCAGCGGAGGCGTCACGGGCATCTGAGGCCTGGGCTTGCCCGGCACCAGCGTGATCGACGGCTGCGGCATCACAGGCGGGTCCTGCGGGGTCGGCGGCACATAGGGCTGCGGAGCCACAGGCTTGGGTGGTGCCACAGGCGCAACCGGTGGCTTATAGACAGGCGTCGGCGGCGTGTAAACCGGGGTTGGCGGCTTGACTACTGGCGCTGGCGGCGTGTAAACCGGCGTCGGCGGCCTGGCCACTGGCGCTGGACGCGAGGCCTGACTCTGCGTACTCTGGAACGAGGTAGCTCCACAGTTCGGACAGAAAGCTACGCCCGGTTTTAGCTCGGTTTTGCAGTTGGGACACAGCACTTTAGGCGGCGTCAGTCCACGTCCACAGCCACTACAGAAGGTATCACCCGGCTCATAGGGCGTGTTACAGGTGGGACAGCGCGGTTGGGTAGCCGGCGCACCTGGCGGCGTATAAACCGGCACTGGCGGCGTATAGACCGGCGTCTGCTGCGGCGCAGGCGGCGTGTACTGCGGGGTGGGCGTCACCCAGTATTGCTGAACCTGCGGCGCGATACTCACCGGCACAGGACCAACCTGCACACCAGGAATCTGCTGTCTTGCCAGACCATCTATTGTGTTGAGCACTTGGTTGGCTAAATTTGCCTGCTTGATTGCACCAACACCCGCAGTGGCAACCAGGGGCAGGAGAATGGGGAGAAAGGGAGCCGCCACCAGACCCACAGCCCCAACCGCGGCTTTATCTATCCATTTTTGCTGGCCCAACATAGCAACGACACCCCCGGTTGAGCGCTGCACTGTCACGCTTAACGCCGTTTGTAAGCCAACTATGGCCGCAAGATCGCCGCCCTTTTTCAACTGTACTATAGATTGATCTTTCGTGACAACCTGCTGCGTCTCATAACCCTGGGCGCGGAAGATATTTTCACAATCATTCGCAAGTTTCTCAATGTCTATCTCTTCACTATTATAGAATCTGGCATCCATCTATAAACTCCTTATGCTATCCTCGCAGGTCACAGGCTTTCTTCCCGCTCTTACTGCATAGCGTGGCTTTTGATTCTCAGGATATATGAAGGCGTGCTTCTAATCTCTTCGTTAGAGTATACGTTTATCAAACAAGAAGGTTAGAGACTTAGGGTTGTAATGTCCTTCTCATTATACCTTATTTTAAAGATATGTTGACAGGTGTGGTCGCTTATCCCTCAGGATTTTTTAGTTTTGCTCAGGCCTGCGGCTTGCGTCCCCCACCCCCTGGTTTTTGGTGCGAGCGAGGAGCACGTCCTGGAAGACGCGGGGCAAGCCCCGCCAGAACTGGAAAGCCCTGACTCATCCCTCAAGATTACTGCAAAGTCCTCACTGGCCATCTGCGGCGGGCAATAAGAGAAAAAGATGGTTTTCGGGGACACACCCTATTTTACCTGTCCCCAGAAAAGATGTGGGTCAGTCGGTCTGCCAGCGATGCTTGCGAAAGATCTCTAGCGTCTGCTGGTCACCAGGAACGTAGCTGACCATCGAGTAGTTGCTGACCCCTGTAAAGATGCTTGTGGCGGTGCGCAACGCAAGTCTACCAAGCTGACTATGCTGGACGTGAAAGATAAAGGAAGGCGCAGGCTTGCCTTCAGAATAGGTGACGGCGGCAATGCGCTTGAATTCGGGCAGCTCGCGGAGACGCCGCCAGAGTTCTTTGTATTCGGGGAGATGGGTGAGGGTGTGCGTGTTGTACTGAAAATCGCTCACCAGACGACGCGCCAGAGCCTCCCAGCCAGGAAACTGGCGTCGGTGTGCGCCAAAGACTATCTCCAGTAAGTGCCAGCGTTCGCGCAGGTGCATCTCGTCCTGCACCTCAAAGAGTGTAATCGCTGCTTCGTTCCAGGAATGAAGATACCAGAGGCGGTCGAGCGAATGCGCAGGATATGAGGTGTTCTGGACCAACAGACGCGCGAGCTGGCCGAGGTCGAGCAGCGTAGAATCTATCGGGTCATCGTCGATCTGTTGACCCGTCAGACGCGTAAAAGCTGTGTAGAGGAGCTGCCTTTCAGGCGGCGCAAGTTCCAACGCACGGGCAATATTATGGGTGACATGGGCTGAAGGGTTGCGGCGAATGCCCGCTTCCAGGTGATAAATATAGGTACGCGAGAGCCTGGTGGCCTGCGCTAGCTGGCCCTGTGAGAGTCCATGTTGCTGGCGTAGCCGCGTGACGAGGTGAGCAAAGTCAGCGCTGTCAATAATCATTGATCTATTCTTCCCAGTCATGTGTGTTAGCTGCTCTCTGTATTATGCCTGAAAATTTGTTAGCTGGCAACGTTTCTTTCTTAATCGCTCGTCTTTATAATTAACTAAGAGAGGGCGTAACTGTTGTTATAGCTCAGAGAGGAGCTGTCGCGAAAATGTCTGATTCCTCAGTCGTCAATAATACTCAACCGGAGAGCGATGCCTCCGTATTAACTTCCCGCCCCTGGGTCAAGTATTATCAATCGGGTGTACCCGTTGAACTCGATATTCCCGATTATCCTCTAACGTGGTTGCTAGATCAGACAGTTAGTCGTTACCCACGGCACACAGCTCTGGTCTATTATGGCACAAAAATAAGCTATGCACAGCTTTCGACCCTTGTCGAGCGCTTTGCCCAGGCGTT
>DAOTTJ010000493.1:0-12061 GCA_034437695.1 Ktedonobacteraceae bacterium | reverse complement strand
AATAGACTGCTGTGAGGCTTCGATATGGTGCTCCAGGCTCTTGTGGTGATCGCCACTCACGCTGCTGGGGTCGGTATGGATAAGCACTTCGGCCAGACCTTTGATCGCGTGAAACAGCTTATGCCGCACTTGCTCGGCGATGTCGTGCGCGGCCAGCACGGTCAAGCCCGCGTCTACCTCGCTGGGCATTACGATGTGCATCGTATGGCCAACCCAGCGAGCACGTACTCCGGTGATCTCCTCTACACCTGGCACACCCTCAGATGCCTGGATAATCGTCGGTACTATATGCGGATCAACCCCATCGAGCAAACGCTGAATGACGCTGCGCGAGGTGCTGTAGACGACACCGAGAATGATCAGCGTGATCAGGACACCGGCCAGTGGATCGGCGATCGGCAGACCAAACCTGACAAAAACCAGACCGATCAGTGCCGCCAGGGAGGTCAGACCGTCGATCCGCGAGTGCTGACCGTCGGCGACTAGTGGGACGCTATTGATGCGTTTGCCAACCGTGATTTTGTATTGAGCAAGGGCCTCGTTGCCAAGACAGCCAATGGCCGCAGCAGCCATACTCAGATAGATCTGGGTAGGGACATTGCCACTGGTCAACTTAGCAATCGACTCCACTGCGCCCGCCACCGCACTGGCAATAATTACCAGGATAATAAAAATGCCCGCTAGGTCTTCTGCGCGGTAGTAGCCATAGGTATAGCGTCCGTTCGCGGTACGATTGGAGAGTACGAACGCAATCCAGAGCGCCACTGTAGTCAAAACATCGCCCATATTATGTAATGCGTCGGCGAAGAGTCCAGCGCTACCGCCAAAGATGGCGATGCCAAGCTGGACCAACGAAACTATCAACATACCCGCCGTGGAGATCTGGACAGCCCGCAGGCCGGCACGATTGCCATAGAGATCAGCATCAACCTTACCGTGCTCATGGCCGTGACCGTTTCCACCGCCATGATCATCGTGGCTGTCGTGGTCGTGGTCGTGGTCGTCGTGTTCGTGCTCAGCGTGGGTATGTTCATGGTCGTGGTCGTCGTGTTCGTGATCGTGGTCATGGTCGTGAGCATGGCCCTGTAAGGGCTGAGGCTGCCCAGTCAGAGCAGGATCAGATTGCGAATGGTCTTGCACACTTAGCTCCTTTGCACAAAAAAAATGTAGCACACAGACGTTTCCTGATAGTATTGTACCTGTTTCTCTATAATGTACAACTTTTTTAGCTGCCGATACGTCTATAATGACGATACGTTTTTTCAAGAAAACAAGCAAATACATGGTGTGATCGAGGCATGGATACAACTGACTACTATACCATATTAGGCGTAGACCAGCAGGCCAGTACTGAGGTCATCAGAGCTGCATTTAAGAAATTAGCATTGCAGTATCATCCTGATGTCTATAAGGGTGATGACGCTCAGGAGCTAATGCGTGGATTGTTGCAAGCGTACCAGACGCTGAGCGACCCTGTTGCACGCCAGGAATACGATGCCCGGCGCGGAGGTAAAGCGCCGGCCAGTAAAAATGAACCCGCGTTCCGCAGCGAGCGCGAGACTAGCCAGCGTGCCAATGGGGATAAACGCTTTGTTTTTCCTGATCTGAGCACAACAGTTGTGGCACCTCTCGCCTTCAGTCTGGAAAATATCGCCTATCACCTGTCGGCACAGCAGGCCGAAACGCTCTACTGGGAGGGCGTCTTACGTGGCACAGCTCGCGAACCGGCTGTGAGTAGCAGCGGCGTGCTCTATAGCTGTCACCGCTGCCACCACCCGTGGTCGGTGCCGGCTTCGATCAGTGGGAGCGCGTCGGGACCATCGACCTGCCCGCGCTGCCAAGCCCGCGATTGGTCCGACTATCTCCTTTTACGCTGCACACACTGCCAGGCGGTCTTTGAAAGCAGAGAGATTGCCGATCCGCTGCGCGGGGGAAGTCTCTACCATCCCTACGAACTCTTCCCGCTCTGTCCGAACTGCCGACGCTCGCAGTGGTGTCCAGCCGAGAACAAGCGCGTCACGGGTCTGCAAGCCAGTGCTGCACGGCGCAGTATGATGATCTGGGGCGGCGTCATCGGCGTCTGTGCTGTGCTGGTGGTCTTCCTGGCTCTGGCGCTGCTCAGATAATGTCCCGCCAACCAAGAAAGGAGCGCTCGATGCTATGCCGGAACCGCTGACACTGCGCAGAGGTATCTATCCACCGCTGCCAACGTTCTTTACCACCCACGAAGAACTCGACCTGCCCACCTTCAAGCAACATATCCAGCGTCTGACCGGCACAGGGGTCGCCGGTTATGTCGTGATGGGAACCAATGGCGAAGCCGTCCACCTGGAGAGAGCCGAACGGGGCAGCCTGATCGAGGCAGCACGCGAGGCTGCGGGCGCAGAGACGCCGCTCCTAGCGGGCTGCGGCGAGCAATCGACTCGCGCCACGATCGCCAATTGTCAACTGGCGGCGAGTGCCGGCGCTGATTTCGCCCTGGTACTCCCTCCGAGCTATTTTAAAGGGCGCATGAACGCCCAGGCCCTGCTGACCCACTATCAGCTCGTGGCCGACGCCAGTCCTTTACCACTGGTCCTCTATAATATGCCCGCCAGTACCGCCGGTCTGGACCTCGATGCCGCAACTGTACTGACACTAGCTACCCACCCACATATCACTGGCGTCAAGGATAGCGCCGGGGATATCACGAAACTCGCCCAGATCATCGCCCAGGCCCCTGAGGACTTTCTGACCTTCGCCGGGAGCGCCGGCTATCTCTTACCAGCTCTGGCGGTCGGAGCCGCTGGTGCGGTCTCTGCGCTCGCCAATATCTTTCCACACCACGTCTGCCAGGTCCAGACGCGCTTTGCGCAGGGACAGATCGACACTGCCCGCCAGCTTCAAGGACAACTCATCGCAGCCAATACAGCCGTGACCAGCACCTACAGCGTGCCAGGACTGAAAGCAGCACTGGAGATCGTCGCGGGATATGGCGGCAAACCGCGTCTGCCGCTCCAGGCACTCGGCGTAGACGAACGTCAGCAACTGGCCGCCATCCTGGCCGCGCTCCCACCTTATAACCCGGATGCTCAAGACGTTGTCACCGTAAAATCGACGCGCTGAGCCAGCACCTTATCGCTGCACGTCTTATCGCTGGCCCAGTAAAGCTCAACATAGGCCGATCCCGCGCTGTTATACATCGCGTATGTATAGCTCGCGTGGCTGCCTGCACTGACGTTAAAACTGTAGGATGTGATCGGCGATCCGCCATTCAAGTACCAGAGCGAGCAAACTGCACCTCCCTGACTCGGTGGATGCAACGCAAAGATGACATACATATTGCTCCCTACAGGAAAAGTCGTCGTGACCTGCGTCGGCTGCATCGTCCCTGCATTCACCCCCGTAGCCATCTGCGCACTATCGATATACTGCGCAGCCGGATAAGCCGTCCCACTGGCAGTAGGCGACACACCTGGATCGGTCGCAGTGGCTGACGCGGTAGCTACCACCTGCGGGGTACTGCCTCCGCCCGTCGTCGTCGGCTGCACACTGGCTGTCGCGACAGGCGAGGATTTAGTAGCTCCCAGCACCAGAAAAAAGATAGTGACCAGTAAAAGCGCTCCAATCATCACACATAGACCAGCCACCACAAACAATGGGCGCGTATTGCGGCCAACCCTCCGTGGAGTTTGTGGTTGCCGAGCCGGGGTGCCATAAGCCCCAGATCTACCTGGCGTATGCAACCCCCCGCTTATACCCATACCTGCCTGCGGTCCCTGGGGAAATGGCCGAGCCGGGGTCGTCGAACCCACCTGGGTCCACGGATTTCCCTGAGGCATATTCATAGTGCCGCCCATATTTCCCCAACCATCAACTTCCAATGGCTGCTGAAACTCACCCTGATCGGCACGTAAAGGCGTGTTACATCGTGGACAGTGCGTTACTGTTCGGGCAGGCGATAAGGGTAGCCCGCAATTTATACATCTCATATTTTTTAAACCTCATGTTATAAAAGTCCACAATATCCCCCTAAAGGTTTAACGAACCAGCTACGCTACGGGTTCGTTGCGGTGGAAAAATGGGCTATAAAGCATCATGCCAACACGATATCTGATTTTGTGAAAAACGACCGTTCCA
Source organism: Ktedonobacteraceae bacterium (assembly GCA_034437695.1). Classification (GTDB taxonomy): domain Bacteria; phylum Chloroflexota; class Ktedonobacteria; order Ktedonobacterales; family Ktedonobacteraceae; genus Paraktedonobacter. Next base: position 7,942 of record DAOTTJ010000493.1, on the reverse strand, counting down.
TTTCCTTCACTTCCTGTGCTATACTTAGACTGAATCTTTCAGCCCGAAATATGAGGAATCACAAGTATCTGCGATTTTTCATGGAATTTAAAGCAGTTCGAGGCGGGCAAGAGAGACGATCTGAAGGCATCTCCTTTGTGGCCAGCGAAACCTTCATTATTTCACAGAATGAGAGAGATATCTGTCAATGGCAGAGACACTGAGCCTGCTCTTTCAAAAACGAGAGGACGGGACGTTTGAGCTACAGGTAAGAGGAAGTTGGTCTGGCAGATTTGTAAGCGGCAGCTTCGTCCCACCATATAGCGCTCGCCAGTTAAATACACTTTTAAAACGTTTGAATAACCTGGAAAACGACGAGCGCGAATTACGCGACGTGGGATATCGCCTCTTTCTGGCTCTCTGTGGCGCAGAATTACCTGGACGCGACAGTGGCGAACAATCGGTACGCGACGCACTGCGCAGCGTCATCCAGCGTACGATCCGCCGCCGCGCTACCGTCGCTCTGACTCTATGCTTTGGACCGGGATGCGAGGAGTTCGTACGCTATCCCTGGGAATTGCTGCACAACGATGAACACTTCCTGCTGGCCTCCGGGGTCTTTACCCTTACCCGCGCCATCTTGCGCCCTGATATGCCGACCGAATGCTCGCTGCCCGTCTATCCACCACTACGCCTGCTCTATATCGGCGCATCGCCCACCGATTGTCCCACTCTGGAGACCGAACGCAGCTTCGAGGCTCTGGAACGCGGCCTCTCACGCCTGATAGAGGACGGACTACTCCTGATCGATCGCCTGGAACCACCGACCTTCGACGAGCTTGTACGCTATTTGACTTCAGTTGGCGGCGTCAATAACTTTAATGACAGCGAAACTCCAGTCCCATGCTACGCTCTCCACTTTGACGGACACGGCACCTATGGACGGCTCTGTCCCTCCGATGACTGTGACGCGCTGAACGAGGCGACTGCCCTACGCTGCCGCTCCTGCGAAACGACGCTGAGAAATGTGAAGCCCCAGACGTACCTCTGTTTCTGCGATGACGATGGTCGCAGTCGACTGATTGGCACGCAAACGCTACGCGAGCTGCTGGTAAGCAGCGATGTACGCCTGGCCGTTTTCTCGGCCTGCGAGACGGCGTCGATCGGCAATACCAAAGGCAAACGCTCCTCCGATGAGCGGCCCGACGTGGTGGTAGATACCACACTGGCAACGGCCCTGCTCGCTGCGCAGGTGCCAGCCGTTGTGGCCATGCCCTTCTCTCTCCAGGACGATCTCAGTCCCACCTTTATGTACCACTTTTATGACGATCTGGCCAACGGACGCACCCTGGAAGGCGCTCTGGCCAGGGCGCGTCAGGCCATGCTCCCCCTCTCTAAAGCGCACGGCTGGTTTGTACCGGTGCTCTACCGCGACGTGGTAGAAGGCGATGTCGGCCCGGTGGCCTTTCTCACTTCGTCCGAAAACGATGAGGTGGACGAACACGAACATCCCCTGGCCCACCTGGGAGCATCGACTACCTTTGTTGGACGCGTCAAAGAACTTGATGCACTGCACAGTCTGCTCGATCACGTGGTGGATAGCGTCGATAATAGCAACTCTACAAATGGCCATGCCCAGACGCGCACCGCACTCAAAAACCAACGCGCTCGACCCACCATCCATCATATCGCCCTGACAGGACCGGCCGGCATTGGCAAGAGCGAGCTGGCCTTCGAGGTAGTACGCTGCCACCAGGAGAAATTTCCCGGCGGCATTATCGGCATCTCCCTGGACGGCGGCAAATCGCTCGGCGATGCGCTGCTCGAAATCGCCCACGCGCTGCGCATGCCAGCACGCACGATGCACAGCGCCGACATCGAGCAACGCGCTCGCGTCGTCCTGAACACGCTACGCGTCCTGGCCAATCGCCACCTCCCCTGCCTGCTCTTTCTCGACAACTTCGACGAGGTCGCCGAGCGCTCCGAGGTCGGCATCTGGTATCGCTTTCTCTGCGCACTGCCCGAAGAGGTCATTGTGCTGATGACTTCGCGCTCTAACCCGGCCACGGTCGCAGCTCTGGAGGGAACCGGTTGCCGCTGGCACGAATTTCCAGTCGGCAAGATGGCCAGTCAGGATCTCCTGAAACTCTTCGCGGAACTTGCCGCGCACAGTGGACTTGACGAACGCATCCATATGGATGACGCTTATCAGCAGGGCCTCTTACAGGAGATCTCGACCCTGCTCGATGGCTATCCACTCGGTGCGCAACTGATCTTTGGGACTGCTCGCAATATCCATGGCAAATTCTACGCGCCCGAGGCCGCTACACGCTCGCTGGCCGAGGTACGCGACGAACTCCGTGAACACCTGCCCGATGGCATCTGGTCGGTGCTCGATATCGCCTACCGCCGCCTGCCTGCACTCGCTCAGCAGTTGCTTCCCTACCTCTCGGCCTTTAAACTGCCGTTTAGCCGCGAACAGATCATCATGCTGGTCGCGCCCGAAACCGCCCATCTCGCCCGCATGACCAGTCACCTGGAGAGCAGCGGGGCAGTCGTGGCGCTCAGGCCGGGTCCGCTCGAAATCCAGCAGGTGGAGCATCTACAAAGTAGCGTCTCTGTAGAGCTTCAACAAAACTGGCGAGCCGCCCGCGACGAGCTGGTGCAGGCGGCCTTTATTCAGTTTGATGGACGCGTCTACACCATTCACGCGCAGGTGCGCCACTATGCCCTGGCTCACCTCTCTCCCGAGGAACGCCAACGCGCACACCGCGTGGTAGCGGCCTACTATAGCACGCTTCCGCAGCCCACCTCCTACGAATGGTTTGCAGCCTTCGAGCACCTGGAAGACGCGGGTGAAGCCGCTGATCTGCGCATGGCAGTGCGCCTGGCCATCCGCGCCTCATGGGCCTTGCGCGGACATGGCTACGCGACTGAATTGCAGTCGATCCTGCGCCATGCTGAAAACTACGCGCTACAGGTCAACGATAAAACCAGCGAAGGCGAGATTCAATGTTGCCTGGGCGCAGTCCTGCGTCGACTGGGAAAATACACCGAGGCCGCAGGCTGCCTGACACGCAGCCTGACCCTGCACCGCGAGCAAAATGAACGCGACGAATCCGCCTGGGCGCTCTACGAACTGGCCATGCTTTTTCGCGAAGAAGGCCACTTTCAGCAGGCCGGCCAGCACGCAGAGGAGGCGCTGACGCTCTTTCGCGCGACCGGCGATACTAACGGCGAAGCCTGGATGCTGCTGGTAATCGGCGAGGTAAAACGCGGCTATGGATACTATCGCGAGGCCCTGAAATATTTCCAGCAGGCGCTGCACAGCTTCCGTAACTTGCCCAGCAACGAGGGCTACCCCTCGGCTCTGCGCGACCTCGGCAGCATCCACGAAGCACTGGGAGACTATACGCAGGCTTTAATCGACTACGAAGAGGCTCTGCATATCTTCCAAGCGCTCAACTCACGCTACTGGCAGGCGTGGGTCCTGGCCGACCAGAGCGTGGTCTACCTGGATCAGGGGAAATATATTCAGGCTCAGGTCAGCGCCAATCAGGCTATCGAGATCTTCCGCGAGGAGGGGGCGCGGCGCGGGGAAGGCTGGGCCATCCGCGTGCTGGGCGACATTGCCCGCAAACAACACCACTTCGACGACGCACGCAGCTACTATAACGAGGCGCTGGCCATCTTTACCACCCTCGGCAATCGCGTCGATCTGGCCCGCGTGAGCAACGCACTGGGATCTATCTCCTTCGAAGAAAACGCCCCCCTGCTCGCCAAAGAACACTACGAACACGCGCTGGCCATCGCCCAGGAACAGGGAACCTTGCAGATCAAAGGCCGCGCACTACGCGGACTCGGCGATGTCATGCACGCGTTCCACCAGCCCGGCGAGGCCGAACGTTCATACAACGCAGCCCTCAACATCGCAGTCGAACTGGATACACCCGCCGAACGCTGCGCCGCGCTCCGCCGTCTGGGACAGCTACGCAGCAGCCAGCACGACTACGCCGCCGCACTCGATTTCTGGCTCCAGGCCTCCATCCACGACCGCCGTCTCGGCCATCCCGAACTGACGGCCCTCAAGGAGAAAATCCACTTTCTTGTCCACGAGCAACATCTGGAAACAGTCTTTGCTCAGCGCTGTCAGGAGTATGGCATTACTGGCCTCTAAGCGCTCAATCTACCAGCATCAATAAAGGGAGTGGCCCGACAAGTCATAATCTGTAGACCACTCCCTCTGACTCACGTTAGAGCCGCCATAGATTAGGCCACCGTACAGGCAACTCCATTCAATGTAAAGGCAGTCGGCACTGCGTTTGTACCACTCCACGCCCCGTTAAAGCCCGGAGCTGAACTTAAGGTCGTTCCCGCCGGAATTGACCCGTTATACGAGAGATTGGTCACCGTGACCGCACTGCCCGATTGCGCAAAGGTAGCATTCCATCCCTGAGTGATAGTCTGCCCATTGGCAAAGGAGAATTGCAAACTCCACCCATTGATGTTTGTCGAACCGGTATTGGTGATCGTCAGACCACCAGTGAAACCGCCCGGCCATTGACTGCTAACCACATAATGCACCTTACAGCTTGTCCCAGAGGTCGGCGTTGGCGTCGGCGTGGTACCCTGCGTTGGCGTCGGCGTCACACCACGCGTTGGCGTTGGCGTCGGCGTGGTACCCTGCGTCGGCGTTGGCGTTACACCACGCGTTGGCGTTGGCGTCGGCGTGGTACCCTGTGTTGGTGTCGGCGTCGGCGTTACACCGCGCGTCGGCGTTGGTGTCGGCGTCGAGCCGCTACCGCCGCCCAGCGCGAGCAGGTGAGCCTTATAGCCCTGGCCATAGCCCGTAGGCGTCCCCGTATAGTCGCTGATCAACGAGGGGGTACCGCTACAACTGCTCGTCACCGTCCACGTCCAGGCCAGATAACCGATACTTTGCGAGTCAAACCAGTTCGTCAGTGTATTGATAAAGCCGGACGCGCAGTCGTTTTCACCGATCTCGCCCGCTAGCACCGGGACCTGGGCTTTGACTGGTGCGATCTGCGAATTCCAGCAGCTAATGTTGGCGCAGGAATTGAAGTTATAAACATGGACCGAAGCAACCAGGTTGTTGTCCGAATCGGTCGGCTTGTTGGCCAGCCAACCAGTCAAATCGTTTGAGTAAGCCAGGCCGCCCAGCATCAAGATGTTGGTCGCGCCAGTCGCTCGCACAGTATTGACCAACGTCTGCATACCGGCTACGGCAAAGCCAACATTGCTACACGGACTACTCTGAGAACTCGTGCTCCCGTTTAACCAGCACGACCAGTTCGAAGGGTACGGCTCGTTGTACAGGTCAAAAATCACCGAGGAATTGCTCTTAAAGGTGTTGGCCACCGAGGTCCAGAAGGCCGGTGCATGGTCCAGATCAGGCATTGGCTCCTGACCGATTGACTGAGCAGTCCCACCGTTGTTCCAGTGCAGATCCAGGATCACAATCAGGCCATTCTGGTTGAGCAGGCTCACCCAGCTCATAATATTTGCCTGATACTGGGCCGAAGTTGTGCCATTGGCCGGAAAACCATTGATGCCCAGCCAGCAATCTTCGTTCAGGGGAACACGCACAATATTGACATCCCAGGTCAACATCGCACTGAGCTCTGATTTTGCTTGACATCCAACTTCCACGCATGGGCGGTTATGAGGTGGCTCAGACGTTGCGCTCCCTTTCCTGTTGCGCTCAGACCGCGATTGTGATGATGTCGGCGAGGGACGCCACCCTCGACCGGATCAAAGGGAGGCTCTCTGGAGCCGACGATTACCTGATCAAACCAGTGACATACGAGAGATTGCTGGCAGTCGTTTTCGCCTCCCTTGGTGCGCAAGTGTCTTACCAATCCGAGAGGCCGGAAGGATCGGCCCACTATGTATCGTGATGATTGGATCAGAAACCATTGCTACGCCGGGCATGGGTCGAGGTGAGCAGTATGGGCGATGTGGGAGAGCCATACGCTCTGCCCCTGGACGATGTCATCCAGGTGCTCCAGAGCGCCTCGAAAACGTATCAGGTGCGCGCTGCTTTGCCAGTCTCGGTCCTTCCTTTTCACACTCGGCGTGGGGAAGCCTTCATCGTCGAGGTCATGGTGACAGAAGGGCAGGTTCATTCCTGTCAGATTCGAGATCAGCTTGGGGCGATCCGGCTTGAGGGGTCCAAAGCGCTTGATGCCGTGCGATCCCGCGAGCAGTTGGTCTGGATGGTGCAGCAGGCTCCGCTCCCCGCGCCTGTTGTCCCTGGTCCCTTTGAGGGCACGTCGTCTGCGATGTTTGCCCTGCCTCCTCCAATGGGGCTCCCGTGGCTTGCTCGCACCGCACCAGTCAAACTGCGTGACTCGCCAGAGGTACTTGCAAAACTGACACGGCGGCAACGGCAAGCCTGGCTCCTGATTGATGGCCACCGGACCATCAATGAGATTGCTCCTCTGCTGGGCGCACCCTTAGAGGAACTGGATCAGGAATTGACCGAATTGGAACGCCTGGGGTTGATTACCTCCAGGGATGCGTGGCCTGAAAGGAGGTGAGGCCCGAGGCCCAGTGATCTGGGCAATTGCTGCACGCTTCATTCGTGAATGTCTTTCTATTGCTGTATCGCTGTTTCTCTAGAAAAAGAAAGAGGAAGAGACACCATGTATTCTGGGAACCTTTTCCCACACCTGGAGCAAAAACGAGGGGCGAACGGGCCTGATCCGTTTGCTCTGGAATTACAGAGTGGACTCATGGTCTGCGCGGCGGTGAACGCAGCGGTCAAGCTTGGCCTGCCTGATTTGCTGAGTGAGCCGAAGACGGTCGCAACACTTTCGCAGGAAAGCGCCACACACGAGCCATCTCTCCTGATCCTGTTACGTGCGCTGGCACACATTGGTATTTTTGTCGAGGTTGATCCATCCATCCATCTTTTTGCCCCAACAGATCGAAGCGTGCTGCTCTGTTCTGAGAACATGGCTCCGCTGGTCCGGCTCTGGGGCGCTCCCTATCAGTGGCACAGTTGGATGAATCTCGTGCATACGGTCCAGACAGGGTGTCCCGCACTGGAGGCTACCTCTGGCGAGGGGACAATCATCTGGTCGTACTTAGGCGAGCATCCAGAGGAAGCGGAGATCTTTCAACAGGGGCTGTTGACCAACTCCCAACTTGTCATCCCAGCGTTGTTGGCGAGCCATGATTTCTCCACGCTGCACACGCTGGTGGATGTCGGCGGAGGGTATGGTGGGCTGTGTCGCGCCCTGCTTACCAGCTATCCCAATCTCCATGTCACGCTCTTTGATCGACAGGAGGTCATTGATCAGGTACAGGCTCAGCCGACGCCTGCTGGCCTGGCTGACCGCTACGACCTGCGTGCCGGGAATTTCTTTCTGAAACTTCCTCCACAGGTGGAGTGCTATCTCTTCAAAAATGTGCTCATGGATTGGGGCAATGAGGACTATATTGCCATTTTACGTCGTTGTACCGAGGCCATGGCGCCAGGAAGTCGTGTCCTCATTGTTGAGCCAGTGCTTGCCGGCTCGGAAACACCATTCACGTATCTCTTCAGCCTCCAGATGGCGATGATGATGAAGCAAGCTCATCATCGCACGCTGGAAGAACACCGGGAACTGGCACACCAGGCTGGTCTCATATTGATGAGCGCGCGGCCACTGGGCCTCGAACAGATGGTTATCGAGTTGCGTTCGGGTGTGCTGGCTACAGGAGGTGTCAAGTGATTTCACAAGCACCGGGCAAGCCCGCATATTTGCAGGATAGCCTTTATAAACGAGGTGCTCTAGGCTGGTGGTACAGCCTGATGGCGTATCGCCTTCCTGAAGGGCAAAAGCCCACGTTGCGCGACCAGGAACGTATCCGGCGCAGCAGGTTGGCAACCTTTGTGCTCATGGTGCAATTGTTTCTCATCGAAGGCCCGGTGGTTCCAGTGGTGGCCGCTGCTCCG
>DAOTTJ010000492.1:0-18436 GCA_034437695.1 Ktedonobacteraceae bacterium | reverse complement strand
TAACAATAAAAGCATAGCCGTCAGACGGTCAATACGATTCATCCTGCGTTCCTCTCCGTCGATTCCTTAGAGCCTGAAATAAGAACTCCGCGTTCTCAGTAATATTATATGCTCTACACGAGAGGGTTACCACGAAAGCCCGTACTAAGCGTCTGACCAATATCTCTATAGAAATAGGTGTTTGACATGTTTTTCACACTCCTAACATCATCCATGCCTGAATGGCTACAGGAAAAACTTGATACTTGCTTTTCCTCTCACGCGAGAAGAGAAACAGAGAGGCCTCGTATAAATGAATCAAGGACGTGGGTGCTGGGCAATCCATTCGGAAGAACGCACGAATGTGATAGTGATCTTTCCCTTACCACGGATTGCTCCAATCATTGCGCCAACAGGGCCAGCCAGAATGGCACCCGCAATGATTTTGCTTCCGCTAATCTGGCCAACTTGTGCAATTTGACCCTGGATCTGCCAACCATGCTGATAAGCAGATTCTACATCACGTTGCACATCTTTCTCTGTCTCATAGGTTTCGATATGGGTCAGCTTCGTCTCATCGTGGTACCAAAAGCGCGGCTTGAGAGACGTTACGGTTTCGGTAACAATCACACCGGGAAGGTGTGTACAAAGTTCGTCAAACTGTCTACGCAGGATCATATTGACTGTATAGTCGCCTTGAGTGGAGTGAATCGCAAGCGTGACCGTTTGCATCGGACCTGACTGATATTCAATTCCAGTGATCGTGGTCCAAGGTGCCTGCCAGAGGGTTTGCCCAAAGGAGAAGACACCAATGGTGATCTCGGTAATCTTGATCTCGCCTTGTCGGCAGGTTGTCTTAAAGAGAAGAGACATGAAATAATCCTTTCTTACATGAGCGTTTTGCATGAAACGCTCATACCTAATAAGAGCATTTAAAGAAACGGGCGAATAGCCTCGTTATAAGCGTTCAGCGCCTCTCCAGATATAATATTCCCCGAGTCAATATTTTTTAGTGTAGCAAATGCTTTTGTCACTTTATTAGTCACTATACAATATTCTTTGCTCTCAATATCAAGAACAGCATATTGGAGAGAGGCGGCAAAATTACATCGACCGTGACTTTTCTCTCTAGTTCTAGGAATAACAACGGCTATCGCAGGATTGCTGAGACAAAAACGCAATGCAAATATCAAAAGACCCCTGCTCATTATGAACAGGAGTCTCCCATATTAGAAACCTTAACAGGCAGCACAGCCATCAGCTATAGGCAAATCCCAGATTGATGAAGGGGGAGCTATATGGAAACATGTTTTATAGGCTTGTACAAAATCTTCAAGTGTCTCGGCCCGTTTTCCTTCACCACCTCCTTGCCCTCCGCCTGAGCAATTCGTACACGATACACATGTCGTACAGATTTTACAATCCTCTGAAGAAATGATTCGTGCATCAGGTAAAGGTACCTGGGCGACATGGTTACGCCGTCTGTATACATCATCTTGAGTCGATAGTATCTCACGACCGGACCAGGACACGGGAAACCATGCATATCTCTCTGAAAGTCTGGTAATTCTTCCATAACACCCCTACGTTTTCATCTAACTATGCTTCTTGAAACAAGTATACCATATGACGATTTAGCGGGTAGAAGCGTGAAGAGCGTGAGTCAGGGAAGAACCGCTACTTTTAATGACAGTTATGGCATTTGGACTGCCTTATACTCCTACATGGAAAAGGATTAGCCGTTAGGATCTTCTAAAATGAGATAGGCAATAGAAACACCCAAAGCCTTAGCAATAAGTTCAAGAGTAGGAAGCGTAGGCATATAGTCAGAGTCATTATAGATACGTTGAATTGTTCGATATGTGACTTCCGACCTTTTCGACAGCTTACGCATTGATACACCCTTGTCTTCGGCTACTTCCTTAATCCGTAATTTTACCATAGTTATAATCTTACCGGAAACGCTCAGATTGAAGAAGCTAGACATCGATATCTACCTGGACATTGGTGTCACTTCTGATCTGATGAGTTAGTAGGAAAAATTTTTGAGGTACAAGAATGTGAATCACTTCGATATTTGTTTGATAGAGCGTAACAAAAGTGTACCAGATGAGTTTGAAGTTATGAAAAGATAGGACGTGCTTCGCGTCTTTCGAGCACTGCACCCTCGTTCGACGCTGGCTCTTTCGAAGCCTTCTACAACATATCGTCATGCGGGCAACAGACGATCTCGCTAGACCATGTGCTCGCTCACCTGTCTAGCAAGAAAGGATATACACCTATGCAGACGACATCTCAACCGCTTGAGCCTGCGACAGGACGAACCTTGCTTTCGCTCACAGAAGCAGCAACTATCATCGGGGTTTCCGCACGAACGGTCCGCGATTACGTGACCTCTGGCAGACTGGCCATTGCTCAGCACACCGCTTCCTTGCAGCTTGTTTTGACAATCGAGGAGCAAAACATCGTCAAACGAGCCATCGGACAACTTCTGGCTTTCGTCGCCAGAGAAGCGCAAAGTGCCGAGCGGAACACTCGTTTTACTGAATTGACCACCTTCTGGCACTATCTCAACGTGTAACAGCGTACAAAAGCGTCGGATATCTCTCGTTCTTTTTCTTCATTAACATCATTTTACTAGAGAAGTCATGCTATGAAAGTTGTAGATTATCAGAATAGATGGTTCATACACAGGTTCGCTGAAACAGCGTTCACCTACTTTTCAAGATAGAGAGGTTTGTGCCGAGCTATTTCTCACTTGAAGGGGGTAAGAATAGTTCTTACCCCCTTCAAGACGCAAGCGTGAAATGAGCTTACTTGCGTTTGCCACGATAGGCAATAGGGCCTTCGCTTGGCTTCTGATAGTACCCAAGAAATTCAGTCATGCCCGTCTGGAAAGAGATCGAAGCATTGCTACCATCCTGGTTTCTCCAGTCCAGATTTGCAAGATTTTGATTTCTCCCATCGGCAATGTCAATCACTAAATCCTGAGCTGGGTGCCATTCTCTCAGATCTCCCCAGGACTGTTCGGTTGAAAAACTTACCTTCATATTCTTTACCTCTTTCTTGAATTTGTGTAACAAGATAGCCATCATCGAGCATGTCTAAACATACCTTATGTTCTGCTTCCTGCTATCTCTACATACATGGTAATTGCACATACAAATTGCATATTTAGATATATTATTTAAATAATTGCTATCGGTGCATTCAGCGACATTCTCGATACCCAGGACTATGTAATGCTCGGCGTGTGGCTCCGCCCCCTGGACAACGGATCGGGTTGTGAGCGTGGGGCCGCGGCCTCACGCTCACAACCCGATCCGCAAACCCTGGGGGTCCCAAGCTAGAGGCTTGCGAAGTATTACATAGCCCTGCTCGATACCTTAGTCGTTTGACAAAGCGCTTAAAAAGCGCGATCCTACTCTAAAGGCCGGACATGATCATACCTGGCATTACTCAGAGAGGCGCTTGATCTGTTCTGGCTCAAAAATCTCTTTGCAGTTTATTCAGGGTTGGAAAAGTGAGGATGGAAGGTGAGAATAGCGCTCGATATAGATGGGACGCTCGGCTACCGCAATGCCCATGTATATATGAAAAGGTGTAACGAGGTGCTCAATCTGAATATTTCAGCAGAAACGTTGCAAGATAGTGTTTCTCTAGCGGTTTTCTACCAGTTGCCAGAGGTATTGGCATTTAAAGAGAGCATTGATGCATCTCATTATCGCAAAGCCATCGGTTGGATCGACTATGATCCAGAGGTCTTGCAAACGATGCATCTCTTTCCAGGCGTGATAGAAGGTGTCGCGTTATTAAATCAACACGTTGGGAATGTGACATATTATACTGCTCGTTATTCCCGTGAGTCGCCAGAGCGCAGCCAGAATATGGCGACAGCCACATTAACCTGGCTGGACGCACATGATTTCGTGAATCCCACAAGTACGCTGTTTTGCGATGGTCTGACCGGAAAACTGCGGCAGATCGCCCAGGATATCGTGTGTCATAAAGAACCAATCCTTCTGATTGACGATCAATACAGGCGCTTACTTGCGTCTCTAGAGAGTCTCGAAGAAGATTTGGCTCAAGTTCTACACCGTCACACCCTATATAATCTAGCTCAATCGGGTAGGTTCCGGCAACGGGAAAGCCTGTTACAATGGTAAGACTCGTGGGAGTTGAAGGTTGATTATTGGCTGCAATCACAGGATATCCTTTGAGCGGACTCGTCAAAGAGAGAATAAATTCTCATATGAACATGTTAATACGTTATGAGTTTTCGCACAAATAAATATGTATGCAGACGAAAACTTATCTATCAAGGAGTTTTACATGGCACAGCTTGATAATGAAATAAGCTCACTCGCGGTTCCAGAGCAGGCGGCAAGCTCATTTCCTGGTCGGCGCTTACGCGGGGCGGCCCTGGTAAGTGTGCTGGTTGCGTTGATGTTGACGCTTTTGTTGGAGGCACTGGACCAGACGATCGTGGGTACAGCTTTGCCGCGCATCATTGGTGTCTTTCAGGGCTTTGATCGCTATACCTGGGTCATCACGGCATATGTGCTGGCATCTACGACGATGATACCGATTATCGGCAAACTCTCAGACCAGTTTGGGCGCAAGTGGTTTCTGATCTCCGGGACTGCGATCTTTCTGCTTGGCTCTCTGCTCTCGGGTGCCTCGCAGACGATGAATCAGTTGATCGTCTTCCGCGCTATTCAGGGGATAGGCGCTGGCGTCGGCATCGCTCTGGTCAATACGGTGATCGCCGATATCTTCTCGCCAGCCGAACGCGCTCGCTGGTCGGCGATCTTCGGCGCTGTCTACGGCTTCTCGAATCTGATAGGCCCGACCGTCGGCGGCTGGCTGACCGATCACGGTCCACTCCTGGGTACGCTGGTCAACGATCAGACACGCTGGCGCTGGGTCTTCTATATCAATCTACCAGTCGGTATCCTGGCCCTGGCAGCCCTGATTGTCTTCTTACCGGCCAATCTCTCGATCCGCACCTCGACGCTCCACGGCTGGGCAGCGATCCGGCGCATCGATTTTACCGGCGCAATCCTGGCTGCTGCCGCCACAATCCTGCTGCTGCTCGGTCTGACCTGGGGCAGCAATCAGACGTACGAGTGGTCTTCGTTCCAGGTGGTTGGCACGCTGGCCGCCTCGGGCCTCCTCTACATGAGCTTCTTTATGGTCGAATACTTCTCGACCGAGGCGATTCTACCGCTCGACCTGTTTCGCAACCAGGTCTTTACAGCTTCGGCTATCCTCTCGCTGTTGCAAATGGTGGTGCTTATGGGCGTCTTGCTCTACTTGCCGTTCTTTCTGCAAGGTGTCCTGGGCGAGTCGGCCACCAGTTCGGGCGCAGCCATTACGCCGCTCTCGTTCACGATGGTCATCGGGGCCTCGGCAGCCGGCATTATTGTCGGCATCTCTAAGCGCTATCAATTGATGACCCTGATCTCCTCGCTGATCATGTGTGTCGGCATCTTCTTTATGGCGCACATGGACATCTCGACCAGCATCGGCATGACGATTATCTATATGGTAGTCACAGGTCTTGGCGCAGGGGTCTTCTTCTCGGTGCTCAACCTGGCGGCACAAAACTCGTTGCCGCGCTCGCGTCTGGGCGTTGGTACCGCAGCCATCAGGTACATGGGCCAGCTCGGGGCCACGCTGGGAACGGCGATTATCGGCGCAATCGTCAATAGCACACTGGCCGACGACATCCAAAAGCGCGTCCCCGCAACGGTCATCAAGCAGCTTACTCCCGCCGGTTGGAAGGCCGCGACCAATCCACAGGTGCTCGTCAGCACACAGGCCCACGACCAGCTAGTGCAGGCCACCCAACGTCTGGCGACACAAAACATCCCGCCTGGTCCACAGCACACGCTGGTCGCCCAGCAGATCTCGCAGATGCTCAACCAGGTCTTTGCCGCGTTAAAACTCTCGATGGTGGTCGCCATCCAGCATGGCATGTTTGTCGTGCTCGGTCTGGGAGGCGCAATGGTCATCGCCACCCTCTTCCTCAAAGACGTGCCAATGCTGGAATGGCGCGACGAAAACCAGCCAGCACCCGCCGTCTCTGAGACTGTAGAAGTGCCGATCGAAATACCAATCACATCCGATTGAACCAGAGATTGCTCTGCCTTCACCATAGACAAGCAGAACGAGTGACGAAGCGTTGCCCGTTCTGCCTGTTTGTTTCAGATAATCTCTGTCAGGCTGCTAGACAGACTACCAATTGACACACATTCCTTCCAACGGATACACTGAACACGCACATCTTAGCAGATTCTTAGAGATTGAGGATGAGGAAGGCATGACCGCAGAGACGACACCCAAAACTATACCCGCAATTACCATTCTGGGCCTGGGGCCAGGCAGTAAACACGATCTGACCCTGCAAGCTCATACGCTGCTGATCCAGGCAGCCGAGGACAAAACCCCTGTCTACTTTCGTACGCTGGTTCACCCAACTATAGAGCCGCTGCAACGCGATCTGCCAGGTCTCCAGGTCACATCATTCGACAGCTTCTACGACGAATCTGACGATTGGGAAAAGCTCTATCAGCGCATCACCGATACTCTGTGTCTCCAGGCCAGAGACCAGCCGATCATCTACGCCGTTCCAGGCCATCCGCTGATCGGCGAATATTCGGTACAGCTCTTGCTCAAGCAGACCACAGAGCAGGGACTCAGCACCCGCATCGTCGGCGGTCTCTCGTTTCTGGAGCCGGTCTGTAGCGCACTCGCACTCGACCCCTTTACTCTGGGCGCTCAGATCCTCGACGCTACAGCTCTGGCCAGCCTGGAAGCCGAAGAGATCGCCGGCAAGCTGATCCCGACAACTCCACTCCTGGTCGTCCAGGTCTATAATCGACGTGTGGCCAGCAGCGTCAAAATCGCCCTCAGCGAAACATACCCCGATGAGTGGCCGGTCAAGCTGGTGCAGGCCGCAGGCGTGGATAGCGACGAGAAGGTGGTAGAGATGCCACTCTGCGAACTCGATCGCAATAACCTCGCAAACCACCTCTGCACGCTCTATGTGCCACCACTCGATGTCATGACCGCCTTGCGTCTGCCCGAAACGCTGCGCTATATCATAATGCGCCTGCGCCGCGATCCCGATGGCTGCCCCTGGGATCGGCAACAGACCCACCTGACCCTGAGCCGCTACGTGATAGAAGAGGCGTACGAAGTCGTGGACGCTCTGCAAGAAAACGATATGGAGCACCTCGCCGAGGAACTGGGCGACCTGCTGCTCCAGGTCTATCTACACGCCGAGATCGCCCGCCAGGCACAAGAGTTCGCCATCGGCGATGTCTTTGAGCACGTCAACGCAAAATTGATCCGTCGCCATCCACACGTCTTCGGCACCGTCGAAGTCGAAAATACCCGCCAGGTCTTACAGAACTGGGACGCCATCAAAAAACAGGAAAAGATCGATGCCGGTCAGACAAACGAGACAAGCAGCGTGTTCGATGGCGCACCACAGGCCGCACCAGCCCTGAGTGTCTCGCAAGAATATCAAAAACGAGCAGCAAAGGTCGGCTTCGAGTTCCCCGACATGGCAGCCCTGCGCGAAAAACTCGCCGAAGAGCTTGCGGAGCTAGAGCAAGCGCTGACCCCCGGCGAACAGAAAGAAGAGATGGGCGATGTCTTCTTCGTAGTCGCCGAGATCGCTCGTATGCTACACCTCGACGCAGAAGAAGTATTGCGTCTGTCTAACCGTAAATTCAAGCAACGCTTTCAAAAGATGGAAGCCATAAGTAGAGCCGAACAACGCGAACTTACGTCGTATAGCGCCGAGGAATGGGAAGCTCGCTGGCAAAGGGCGAAATTGGAATAAAGTAAGCGAGCACATTGTTTCTATAGGTGAAGGGTCGAACTCATGTACCCTTCACCTCCGATAAGCAAGAGGCATAACTTCCAGGCTGCTTGCTCAGGTTTCCTCCGCAAAATACTACACTAGATGGAGATCTTCCTAATGATTGATTTTACACCCATACAACGCGGCGAAAAGTCCTTCGCCGGTCTAGCCGCCGATCTCACCAAAGCCGACCTTTACCAGGCCACCGCAGAGATAATCGCAGATACTCAGTCGATTGTGGCCGACGCCATCGACGCCGACGTGGCCTTTGAACCAAACGACCCCGCAGCCAAAGATACCTTTGGCAAATCCGAAGAGGCCGAACTGGCCTGGTCGCTTGGCCACGTCATAGTCCACGCCACCGCCTCCTCAGAAGAGGCTGCATCCCTGGCTCTAACGCTTGCGCGAGGTCTGCCAGTCGAAGGACGCTCACGCTACGAAGTGCCGTGGCGAGATGTAACCACTACCGCTCAGATCCAGCAGCGCCTCGCCGAGAGTCTCCGTATGCGCACAGCCATGCTAGACGCCTGGCCCGACAAGCCAGACCTGGAGATCACCTACACACCATTTCCCCAGGCAGGCCCGCTCAACGCCATTGCACGCTTTATGCTCGGTCTTTATCACGAAGCCTCCCACCTGGAGCAAATGCGCGAAATCATGCGCCAGGGCCGCGAACTGCATCCACGCACCTGATTGTCCCTCGCCACCCCGAGAAGCAACCAGACCCGCTCTCTACGGCCCGGCTACCATCAAAGCATGTTTGCAAATTAGCCGCCAACCAACGTTTTTTAAAGAGCAAGCAAAAAAAGTTTCGCAAAAGCCGCCATTAGTGGGGTGTCCTCCATAGGCGCAGACTCAGCGTGATAGTTAAGGGCCACAGCCCTTAACCGGATACTATTCGGGGGACTTTACATAGGTAGGTTTTTCGCTGAACGCTTCGCGGCGGCGAAGCTCACACCTTCCTGCACCTTCTTCTCTTTGGGGGTGGGGCAAACTTGCCCAACAATCAGGGAAGGACAAAAAACCTATCCGCGAAAAGATCGGGGTGTCCCCGAAAAACCTCTTTTGCCCGCCATCGCAGGCAGCAGAGCAGACTTTTGAAAAACGCTGAATCAATTCATCTGGCAGGTTGAAGAGACGCCAAAAATACGGTAAAATAAGCAGTAGAGGCAGTGTATGCCAACTTTACTGGAAAAGAAAACTTGGGAGGAGCCAGGGCCATGTTAAATGACAAAACGGAGAGAAGGTCATACCGGAAAAGTCCGGGCAGGCAATATGGGTATGAATATAACCCCCTGCTGGAACAGCGCCGGACCAACACTTCTACTCTGGGCGAGACATGGAATAGCGACAATAGTCGTAAACCCTCGCGACCGGGTAGCGTGCTGACTCCTCGCCCAGATCCACGCCGCACCCGTCAGTTGATGCGCCAGAATATTCTGGCCAGCAAAAATCACGGCGAGGTTCTCGATCCCGCACTAGAACTCGACGAGCTGGATGTCTTCGACCCGGAACACGAAGGTCAGTCTCAAGAAGTCTATGAGCGTAGTGGAAGCGCGACGCGCTCGCGTAGCCGGAATCGTCGCTCGGTCGCACACTCGTACAGTCCAGAGCGTTATCGCGACCTTGAAGACGAGCAGATTGCCGAGGGGTGGATTAAGCACGGCGAAGGGGTACCCGATTATATGGACCCCGATCTGGGCACAGAAGACGATCCGCTCGAAGAGCGTCTGCGCCAGCCCTCGCAACGTCTGCCCGCCAGAGTACGTCCGACGCGTGTTCTGGACGAAGAGGAAGAAGATGCCCTACTTGCGGCCGAACTCAATGAGAAAAGGCGCAAGTCCTCGCGGCGTAAATTTCTGCTCGGCGCAGTTGCGGTCGGCGGCACAGCTGTCGCGGCCTACGAGATTCTGCCGCGCTTGCCCCAGGCTGTGACCACAGGTGTAGGCAATATCGAGCACCAGGTTCAGGAAGCATTCAACAATGGTTTGAACGCCGGCCTCAACCAGGCAAACAAAGACTGGGTTAACGCGCTGGATTCCCTCGAAGGCTTTTCATTGCAGGGCGCAATCGACGCAGCCAAATTGACGCGCGTTGCCTACGATGTCTTTGTCTCGCCGCTCGTCACCCTGGCCGCCAACGTGGCCGACGACTTTCTGACCGTCACCCTGAAGGCGCTGATTACCGGACGCAAATGGCTGGCTCAGATCAACGAGGATAGCCCGACGTTGGCCGCACTGCAAAACGTCCTGGAGAGCTGGGTTCAACAGGCCAGCACAATGCCCAAAAAGGTCCAGAATATCACCGATACCGACCTTTCGGGTGCGCAGGCCTACCTGCGCGAGCTTCAGGCGAAAATTAGCGCCGAGCAGGCCAAGCTGAACGCTCAAGCCACTCCCACGCCGGGCGCTCAACATACACCCACCTCCACCCCGTAAACACGATAGACAAGCGTCTATACTCGATAGCTTCATGGGTAGCCCCGAGCGAGAGTTGCTCGGGGCCGCCCCACTCACCCAGGAAAGGTCAGGCCTATGGATAGAAAAAGGAGAATACGAGGACAGATGGTCCTCATATTCTCCTGACTAGCCTGCTACCCCTAGCGATAGGAAGCTGGAGCGGCATTGATCGAACCAGTCTCTTCCAGAATCTTGCGTAACTGTCGAGCGTCGATAGTCTCGTGCAGACGCAGTTCGCGGGCAATCCGGTCCAGCGTAGGTTGGTGCTCGGTCAGCAGGCCCACAGCGCGGTCATACGCCCATTTAACAATGCGGTTGACCTCGTTATCGATGGTTGCAGCGGTCTTATTGCTGTAGTCATGCGAGCCACTAGCCAGCGAAGTGCCAGCAAAAGGATCTTCGCGCTCGCTGAACGAGACCGGCCCCAGAACATCGCTCATACCCCACTTCGCAACCATCTGCCGGGCAATCGCCGTCACGCGTTGTAGATCGTTCTCTGCACCGGTCGTGATGTGACCAATCGCCACCTGTTCAGCGGCTCGCCCACCGAGTGCATAGACAAGCTGAGCTTCCATATACTCTTTCGAGTAGTTGTAGCGATCGTCGAGCGGCGTCACCATCGTCACACCCAGCGCCTGCCCACGTGGGACAATCGAGACCTTCGTTACAGGATCGATCATCTCGGTCAGCAGACCAGTCAGCGCGTGACCACCTTCGTGATACGCGACGATATTCAGGTCCTCTTCGCTCAGCACCAGCGGGCGCTCGGCTCCGATCAAGATCTTATCCAGCGACTCGCTAAAGCACGCCTGAGTAACTACATCCAGGTTACGCCTGGCGGCCAGCAGTGCGGCCTCGTTGATCAGATTAGCCAGATCTGCGCCGACCATACCGGGTGTGCCACGTGCGATCGAAATCAGGTCGACATCGCGACCCAGCGGGACATCGTGGCTGTGGATCTTGAGGATAGCCAGGCGACCGTTCCAGTCGGGACGATCGACAGTGACACGTCGGTCAAAGCGGCCAGGACGCATAAGCGCTTTATCCAGACCATCGGGACGGTTGGTTGCTGCAATGACAACGACTGCCTGCCGCGTATCAAAGCCGTCCATCTCGACGAGCAACTGGTTCAACGTCTGCTCGCGTTCGTCGTTACTGTTGATACTAGAACCGCGCTGGCGACCCACCGCGTCGATTTCATCGATAAAGATGATACTGGGCGCAGCCTTTTTGGCCTGTTCAAACAGGTCACGAACACGGCTCGCGCCAACACCGACCAGGACCTCAACAAACTCAGAACCACTGATCGAGAAGAATGGAACGCTGGCCTCACCCGCGACCGCTCGCGCAAGCAAGGTCTTGCCAGTTCCAGGAGGGCCTACCAGCAAGACACCGCGAGGAATCCTACCACCCAGGCGCTGGAACTTCTGTGGAGTCCTCAGAAACTCAACAATCTCCACAAGATCGTTCTTAGCCTCGTCGACACCCGCCACATCGGCAAAGGTAGTGCCTGGTCGGTCCTCCAGGACCATCTTAGCCCGGCTCTTCCCAAAGCTGAAGATGTTCTGTTGACCCTGCGTGGCCCGCCGGATCACAAAAACAAAAAGCAGGATCAGCACCGCCCACGGCAGGACATTGATCAAAATAGTCACAAGCAGACTATTGTCGGACTCCAACTTCCCTTGATAGGTCACGTTGTACTTCTGGAGCATAGGAACCAGATTGTTATCTCCATTCGCCAGCAAGGTGAAATGGAAAGTAGAGCTGGTCTTTTGATTGCCATTGATATCGGTGAGCGTCTCAGAAGTTTTAAAGTCGCCAGTTACATCTTGCGCCTGGAAAGTCACATCTTTGACGTTGCCCGCCGCCACTTCCTGGTAAAACGTGCTATATGGAATTTCGATTGCGTTGGGCGCACTTGACCCCTGACTAAAAAAGTACTGGAAAAGATACCAGCCCAGCAGAACAATAGCAACAATGATCAACGTACGCACAAGCAATGACATGCCCGAAGGACTCGACGGTCCACTGTTGTTTCCGTTGTTATTGCTATTCCCTCCGCCACCAGGGCGCTGCGAGCCATTCGGACCAGCGTCGTTTGGACTTCGCTGGTACATATAATTAGCCTGAGCATCCATCGATTCAGACCTGCTTTCGTATTACTACCTCTTCAGGCAGCTCTCTCTATGTACTGGATTGTACGGTTCGGACTTGCCTATAGTTCATCTATCAAATGTTACGTTCCAGCATAGCAAAAGTTTAACACTTTAGCAATCCACAAAAACGACTGCTACAGGGTTTCTCAAATGCCTTTTCTTCTTCGCCCACCCTGCAAAGTGAGGACACACCTCATACTCCTGCTTGTGACAACTTTTGCGAAACCCTGGCGACTGCCAGAGCTAGTAGACTTTTGGTCGCTCGCTCTCTGTGCCAGATCAGATACTACCGGAAAGCACAATCTCTACACAGATTCAATGGTGTAGGTACATACTAAAAAGTATAGCACATCGATAGTTTTTTCTCCTCCTCCTTTCGGAAGTTTTTATGAGTTGATTCTCTTTTTATGCTGGGTTTTGTCGCTTAGGCCCACCCATAGTCCTCTGTCAAGCTTCTTGTGGCGCGTCGCCTACAGCGACGCAGAGGGAGGAGGATAGCTGGGGCACAGCCCCAGACCCCAGTCAAGGGGTTGCACCCCTTGCATCCCTGCTTGCCGTCAATCGAAGCTTGACAGAGCACCGTGGTTTTGTCGCTTAGGCCACCCCTATCTATAGATGAGTGAAATCAGGCTATGGGCGACTGCCCATAGCCTGATTTCACTCATTCTACTACCTATGCTATTCGGCGCTTATGGGGGCTGGGACGGAGATTTCGGCTGTGGGCTGGTCGTCGTCGAGAAATATGTCGTCGAAATTATTGATATTGCCTCCGGGTAGGGGCGTTGTGATGGTTTCGACGAAGTTTGACGCGCCGTTTATTTCTGCGGACGCTGGCAGGTTGCTGTCAGCAACCATGCCGTTGTCTATATAGACATGGTGGGTAAAGACCGCCGTGTCGAAGGCGGTGTTGTGCGAGATAAAGAGAACCTGCTCAAAGTGCTCACCCAGTGTCTCGCCGGTCACCATGTCGACCAGTGCTTGAATGCGTTCGCGGCTGAAAGAGGTAAGTGGTTCGTCGAGCAGCAGGAAGCCGGGGGCGGCGTTCAGTTCGCGTGGCAGCGCTGCCACGGAGAAAGCCAGGCGCAGCGTCAGCGAGATCTGGTCGGCGATGCCACTCGATAGAGCGGTGCGAGGAATATATTCGCTGGCGGCGGGTTCCCAGACGCCAAGTTGTAGCGCTCCACCGCTGGGAACCTCCAGGTCGGGAGTGGTCGTCAGGCGCACATCGCGGTAGCGCCCGACGGTCAGCAAGGGCAAGAACTGATGCATATAGTATTCGATGCGTGGCAACATTTTGCGCATCATCCGATCAATCGTGGCCTTGAGCATCAAACTGCCACGCATCTTGATCTGATAATTGCGTTCCTGCTGCTCCATATGCTGGCGTGCCTCCGTCAGGTCCAGCTTGCGACCACCGGTCTGCAATTGCTGACTGAGGGCCATCTCCTCCTCTTCCAGACGCTTTAGCTCGACCTCCAGTTCGCCCAGTTGTTCTTCAAGGCGCTCACGGTCGTCTGGTGTATATTCTCCAACCAGCGGCCAGACGCTTACGACCTCGCCGCGATTGTAGCCTTTTCCGAGAGTTGGTCGGCTGCGCTGCGCCAGCAGGGTCGAGATAATCTCACGCGTGACTTCGATCTCCTGCGAACAGAGCTGAATTCTGGCGTTTAAGGCCGCTTCCTGGAGGCGGAGGTTTTCCAGTTCACCCTGAATGCTGTTCTCATGTGCCTCCTGCATCTCGCGCTCACAGCGCAAACGCAAGGAGACCAGAGCTTCGGCGAAGGGATTTGGCGGCACGATCCAGCTCCCCAGCGAGCCGCTGAACTTGGCGAGCTGGCGATAATGTTCGGAGAGGGACGCCTGGCGTTCGCGCAACTGTTCGGCGTAGGTGAAGTGACGCTGAGTCATCAGCTCTTGATTGCCGAGCGAGATGTGCAGGGCCTCCAACTGCTTGCGAGCAGACATTTCAGCCGCACTCACCCAGGTCTGACCAAAGGAGACGCCCAGGGGTTGGACGCGCAGGCGCAGCGTGTCCTGGAGCGAACGCAAAGCCTCGCGTAACGCTGCCTGCTGCTCTTTTGCACGCTCCATACGCAGGAGTGGATTGCTCCCCTGGAACTGTTCGTGGCGCTCAACCAGATTTTTCTTACGGGCCAGTAGAATAGCCAGTGCGTCCTGGTGGATCTTGACCTGCATCTCCAGATCGGGTACCACATCCATCTTCCCTTCGAGGATGGCGATCTCGCGTTCGGTCGCTTTAATAGAATCGTCGAGGTGGATCTTTAGCTCGACCTCAGTCGCCACATTGGCCGAAGAGGTAGGCATCAAACCGACCAGAGTAGCAGCCTCGCCGACCGGGATGGGTAGCCCTTCCTGGCCAGCCGAGGTAGCAATCTCGTTGTGCAACTGATCGATCTTGCCCTGCGTAGCCCGCAGCTTCTCGTCGATCACGTCCCAGTCTTTTTGTTTGCGCTCATCTTGCAGGCGCGTGTAGTCTTTGCGCAAGGCCGCAACCGCTTCCATCGTCACGTTGACCTGGTTACGCGACGCCTGAGCGTTATCACGACTGTCGTTCAGACGCTGTTGAAGTTCGGCGATACTCTCAGCGGATTCGGGCTGACGCTCTAGAACCTGCTGCGCCTCATCGACCGAGCGCGGAATAGTCCCGCCCAGCGAGGTAAT
The DNA here is from genome assembly GCA_034437695.1 of Ktedonobacteraceae bacterium. Lineage (GTDB taxonomy): Bacteria > Chloroflexota > Ktedonobacteria > Ktedonobacterales > Ktedonobacteraceae > Paraktedonobacter. Next base: position 3,284 of record DAOTTJ010000492.1, on the reverse strand, counting down.
CTCGCGCTCAATCTGCGCCAATGCTTCGTGGTTGCCACCCATACGCACCGCCGCCTGCCGCGCTGCCACCATCATGCTGACAGTATTGAGGCCCTCCTGAGCCGCCTGGATAGTCTCTTCATGGATCTGCCGCGATTTATACCATTCAAATGCACGTAGCGCACCGACACCCAGACATACAAGCCCCACCAGACAGCCGCCAATCTCAAAGACAGCCGCCTGAGTACTTATACCCCAGGCCGCAACCGCGATGGCCACCACCAGCGCGATAATAAACCCTACCATGATCCCCATATTGACTAATGAGCGGTTCTTGGCCTCTACCTCTGAATTGTTCAGCTTCTCCTGCCTGGAGTGAGCCGCCTGGAGGTGTTTCTCCGCGTCGGCCAGCCCTTGCGAGAGACCTTTGAGGCGTTGCCATTCCACCAACTGACGGCGGATGGTCAGTGTACGCCAGCGCTGCTCTACCGTGTCGGCACGCTGTTGCACCTGGCGAGCGTCCTTCTCAACCAGTTCAAGTTCGTGCTCAGTCTCCTGCAATTCACGCCAGACCTTGCGCAGCGCCAAACTGTTCGCCTCGGCCTGGGTGCTCTGCGCGGCGATCTGGACATACTGCTCCTCAGACCGCGCCAGCGCGAGCAGTTTATCGGACAGGTTGCGCAAACGCAGCAGGCGAGCCTCCAATTTAGGCCGCCCGGAGCGGTTCTGCTCTTTGACCTCATTCTGCGATTGCGACGACTCATCGACCAACATCTGCGCATGGGCAATCTGCCCATCCAGATCGGTCAGTGTCTCCTGCAAACGGTTGTGGTCGCGCAGTTCCTGCTCTAACTCCTTGATGGTACTTACCACCGTCAGTAGATCGGCCGCCATACGTTCAAGGGTGCCAAAGGATTTTGACAGCTCTGACAACTCGCGTACACGCTGCTCCAGTGCGGGGAGTTCTTCGCGCTCACGTCGCTCCAGCTCGGTGATCTGGCGCTCCAATTCGGGGATCTCGCGTTGTGCTTCCGCGATCGAATCGTAGGCAGCGATGATTTCACCCAGCGTCTCGTTGGCCCGCTTGAGCTGTTTGATCCTGCTCTGGCGACCCTTGATCTCGTTGCGTTGGATCTCCAGCTGTTCGATTGCCAGGTATTGTTCGGCGATCTCGGCTTCCTGCTGCTCGATAATCGTCAGCGACTCGGTAGTACTCACAGCGTCGAGAGCCGCTTCAATCGTCCCAAGCTGTTCGCTGACCTCGGGGATACGCGCCTGCAATTCAGCGAGTTCCAGATGCTCAATACTCTCTTGCAGCGTCTCTTCATCCGCTGGAGTGAGCTTGAATTGCTCGACCAGACGGGTGAATTTTTCAAGACCCAGCAAGCGGCGCAAGGCCGTTTCGCGCTCTGCGCCGCTCAAATTTTCCAGACGACCCAGACCTTTTTGCTCAATAAAGTAGGAATTGCGCATCGTCTCGCCGTCGATCTGTCCGAGTTCACGCACAATCCGCTGATTGACCAGGGTCAAACTACTCAAAGCAGTCTCTTCGGGCATACCGAGACGGCGCAGGACCAGCGATGCTCTCTGCCCGCGCCCACGCTCAATGGTGCGCGTCACCTGCATCTCAGTCGCACCAATCCCCACAACCAGGGTCACCGAGGTTATCTTCTCACCATACGAAATAAGATCATCCAGACCTCCGCTACCCGACCGCGCTGTTTCAGAAGAGAGTAATTCGCCATAGAGGGCAAAATAAATACTTTCGAAAAGCGTAGATTTACCCGCTTCGTTTGGTCCTTGAACCAGAATACTGCCACGTTGCGGAAAGTGCAAATCAATCTGGCGTAAAAGCCGAAAATGTTCAACAGTGAGATGTTTCAGAATTATCATACTCACCCCCTAGCGTAAAGATCCACCCCTGGACGCAGGGTAGCGGACTCCGTCCAGAGCAGCCAATAGCTCTTCTTTAGTCATTTGTAAAGCATTACGTTCCTGCTCATCCTGAGCAGCGACAATCCATTCGTCAGCCAATGCAATGAGTTCTTCACGCGGAGAAAACCGCTCGCCAGTCTCCGCTGAAACGACCTGTTCTTCTGGTAAGAAAGAAAGGGCGCTTTCGTCTATTGAGAGGGCAAAACAGCGCTCCTCACCCAAACGGCGAACCAGATTGAGATCGAGCTGGTGATATTGCCTGCGTGTCAATGCGCCCTCAAAGCGCAGGTGTACCAGGGCATCCTGGCTATAGAGAGGCTGCAAACGCTGGAGAATGGCTTCTGTAGAGATTGCAGTCTGCGAGGCCATACCCTCGGGCCAGAGTTCGTCAGTGCGAATAACCAGCCGGTGCAGTTCTAACGACTCAACCATGATATGTCGACACCAGCGCACGCCATCGGCGGCCAGGCCCAGAAAGACAAAGCCAGGATCGTCTGTTGAGTCGCGGAAATCGACGTGCTGGGTTGCGCCTGCGACCACGACCTCTGTCTGGCCAAGTTGGAGCCGCCGATAGCCATGATGATAGCCAGCCAGGATATAGCGAAAAGCCGACTGTTGAGCGAGACTGGCCCGGCTGACGCCAGCCCGTACGTCCTGCACACCACTGCCCAGACCTTCGATCGGCGCGTGAAGCACTAAAAGGGTCAGAGCGGCACGTTCTACATCACTTTCAACGCGTACCTCAGCCAGCGGGTCACCTTCCTGACCGGGCAGAACGCCTAGGCCACCGATGCCGACCAGCACGCCACGTACATCAATAATCTCAGGTGTCAACATCCCGCCTGAGAACGAGAGAGCCTGTGGCGGAAAATAGTGTAAAGCTCCCAGGCGTGCATAGCTGATCTGAGGAGCTGGCATCGTCTCTCTTCCCCCTCCGGTCGGCGTATCCTGTACGCCACCCAGAGCGAAGGTGCGAATACCTGCCTGACGCAACTGAGCCAGGCGAGCTGCCACAAAGCTGCGATCCTGCTCATCGGGACGCGGTGTATCAAAGAGATCGCCCGCCTGAATAAACAGGTCAACCCCCTGGCCAATCGCGAAATCAGTCGCCTGCTGGAATGCGTAACGCAGACGTTGCCTGTACTCTTCCCGCTTACGAGGGTTCCGACTCAGGGCTGTATAACCCAGGTGGTTATCTGCGGTGAGCACAAGCGTGATAACGCCGTTTAACTGCTCATCAGATGCAGGAGCAGGGTTAGAAATGCTATCGTCTTCCACATTTTGTGCTGACATAGATTATTACTTTCGTCCGTAGAAACGACATTCGTGGCCGTCGTCGGTGGCGTATAAGCTACGTAATGAATGGCCCA
>DAOTTJ010000491.1:0-16651 GCA_034437695.1 Ktedonobacteraceae bacterium | reverse complement strand
ATAAACAGAAAGACAGGCTATGAGCGCTGCTCATAGCCTGTCTGCTGCTTGTTGTTGCTTTAAGGATGTGCTTCGTTCACGGTCAGCACGCGGCCACCGACGCCCTCGTCGCGTGTGCGATGGACACCAGCGGTCTCTTGAATGCCTCCCTCAGGATAGACCAGGCGTGCCTCCGCTGCGGGCAGCAGACTCGCTACCTCTTTGAGGACTGCGTCCAGGAATTGATCCTCAGGCACGGTCTTGATGGCTTTGCCCTTGCGGAAGATGACTCCGCGACCTTTGCCGCCCGCCAGACCAACGTCCGCGTCACGCGATTCGCCAGGACCATTGACGACACAACCCATGACCGCGACCTGAATCGGCGTCTGCACCTTCGAGAGGCGCTTCTCGACTTCATTGGCTACGCTCACTACATCGATCTCGACACGTCCACACGAAGGACACGAGACAAAGGTCACACCACGGTTGCGCAGTTCGAGCGAACGCAAGATCTCGTAAGCCACCGGAATCTCTTCCTCTGGCTCGGCGCTCAAACTCACACGCAAGGTATCACCAATCCCCTGCGACAGCAGCAGGCTAAGTCCAACCGCCGATTTGACCGCACCACTCACCGCCGTACCCGCCTCGGTAATTCCCAGATGCAACGGGTAGTCCGAAAGCGCCGAGAAACGGCTATAAGCGTCGACAGCAGTCAATGGATTGGAAGATTTCAGCGAGACTTTGATCTCGTGAAAATCAAGTTCCTCACACCAGCCGATGTACTCCAGCGCTTTGGCGACCATTCGTTCGGCCAGGCGCTCGCGCTCGCGGCGACGAGCCACGGCGGGATCGCTGCGCTCCAATGTACCGTCTTCGCGCAGTTTGACCTGGATACGGTCCATCTGGCCGCGCTGGTCGAGTGCGTCGATCGAGCCGGAATTGACCCCGATACGTATAGCTATGCCGCGCTCTTTACACGCTCGCACAATCTCATCCAACGAGTGACGCCCGTTGATCAGGTTGCCAGGGTTGATACGCACGCAATCCACTCCCTGACGAATCGCCTCTAAGGCCAGCGAGTGCTTATAGTGAATATCGGCCACCAGCGGAATATGGATGCGCCGTTTGATCTCGCCGATCGCCAGCGCGTCCTCGTCTTCTGGCACAGCCACGCGGGCAATCTCGCAGCCAACCTCTTCCAGGCGGTGGATCTGCGCAACTGTACTCTCTATATCTCGTGTATACGTGGTAGTCATTGACTGTACGGCGATTGGCGCGTCACCGCCAATAAGTACATTGCCTACGTGTATTTGTCGTGTTTTTCGTCGCATAAGGTCGGGTTACTCCATTTTATACATCACCACTTAGTTTGATGGTGTAGGTAGAAAACACACTTTACAAGCAAAGCGTTCCTTATCTAAATCTGACAAAAGCCTGTGGCTTTCGTCCCCCGCCCCAGGGTCGGAGTGAGGCATGCACTGCCAACATAAGCAAGCCCTGACTTTACAAAGAAGTCGCCAGATGCCGATTTGCTGATACACCCGGCGGAGGTGCATCAGCTTTTTTTATCCGTTCCAATGCATAACGTCGCTGACGGTGATAATTACCATAAGAGATAGCAAGATCGCCATCCCTACAAGGTTAATAATTCCTTCTAGTTCTGGTTTGAGACGTTTGCCGCCGCGCAACAACTCAATCAGGACCAGGACTACGCGTCCCCCGTCCAGCGCTGGAAAAGGGAGGATATTCACAATCGCCAGGTTAATATTGAGAATAGCCGTCAGGCTCAAAATCGGCCACCAGCCAAGTGTGGGAATGGTCTGCGCTACCTGACCAGTAACCTGGACAATCCCAACCGGACCCGAGATCTGCGGCCTGATCTGTCCCGCGATCATCTGAAAGATGGTGGTGACAAACTGATCAGTCACGTTGACTGTCTCGCCTATGCCGCGAAATGGCGCTTCCCAGAAGGGATATCGGACCAGCGTCACGTTTGTTGTAGCCGTAATACCCATCTTGCCCTTGCCAGCCGGCGGATTGACTCGCGCATTGACGGTCGTCTGGAAGGTGCTGTGTGTACCTGGATGACGGGCGACAATCACAATCGACACGGTGTTCGCGCCCCCATGCTGCGAGACTATCGAGTTTGTCACGCTGACTACGTCGTCGAAGGTCTGGACTTTCTGGCCATCCAGGGAGATAAGAATATCTCCGGGTCGCAAACCAGCCATTTGCGCTGGTGAACCGCTCTCAATAGCTCCCACCTGAGCCGGGGTCTGGGGCTGCCCGACACCGTAGGCGACCATAAAGAGCACCATTGCCAGCAATACATTCATGATAACACCGGCCACCAGCACAATAATCCGCTTACCCGCAGATTTGGCGGCAAAACTTCCGGTGTCGTAGTTCCCCTGTTCGTCGAGCATATCGCCGGTCTCGCCGGGCATCCTGACAAAGCCGCCGATCGGCAATAAGTTGAGCGAATAGATCGTATGATGCACTTCGGCAGGAGCCTCATCAAGCGCAAACGGTTCGCCGGGCTGGCGGGCAAGCTGTCTATTCGCGAGCGAGCCGGGACCACCGCTGGCCCCGCTGAAGGGCGATTGTTTGCTCCGACCATAGGCATCTTCATCGGTACGCGCTCCACCCAACCAGATGACCTCCCAGCCACGACCATCGCGCTTGCGAAAACCAACCAGACGCGGAGGCAGACCCAGACCAAATTCCTCAACACGAATACCCGCCCACTTGGCGGTGAGAAAATGTCCCAATTCGTGAATTAAGACGCAGATACCAAAAACAGGGATCGCTGCCAGTAAGTACCAGTTCATCAAACTTTCCTCGCATAACTCTGCTGATACAGCTCCCGCGTGGTCTGACGCGCCCAATTACAGGCGGCCAGAATAGCCGAGACATCCGGCTGCGGCACGGCTACGTGTCGCTCCAGCACCGTCTCAATGAGCGCAGCAATAGTGAGCAAACTAATTTTACCTGCCAGAAAGAGCGCCACTGCCTCTTCATCCACACCCACCAGCACGCTTGGATATGTATCGCCACGCTCAGCAGCCAGCCGAGCCAGGCGAAAACAGGGGAAACGTTCGAGATCGAGGGCCTCAAAGTGCAGCGATGCGATCTCCGGCCAGCGCATTTCGCGCAACAAGCCCATACCGTCTGTCTCCAGACGTTCCGGGTAGCTGAGTGCATTCAGGATCGGTAGATGCATGCTCGGTAAACTGGCCTGCATCTTCGTCGAGCCATCTCTGAACTCAACCATCGAATGAATAATACTCTCGGGGTGAACAACTACCTCGATCTTTGCATAGGGGATAGCAAAGAGCCAGTGAGCTTCGATCACTTCCAGCCCTTTATTCATCAAGGTCGCGGAATCGATGGTGATCTTTGGTCCCATCTGCCATGTGGGATGAGCCAGCGCCTGGGCAATCGTGACCGACTGAATCTCAGCAAGCGTCGAGCGGCGAAAAGGTCCACCCGAGGCGGTCACAAGCAGGCGGCGTACGTTGGCAAGCTCCTCGCCGCGCAGACACTGCCAGAGCGCACTATGCTCGCTATCGATTGGCAGGATGGAGACGCCAGCCAGCCGGGCCGCCTCCATCACCAGATGTCCGCCCATCACCAGCGTCTCTTTATTGGCCAGCGCGATAGTCTTACCGGCGCGAATAGCCGCCAGCGTGGGGGGTAGACCGACCAGACCCGAGGTGGCCGCGACCACCAGGTCGGCCTCAGGCAGAGTCGCAACCTCCAGCAGGCCCTCCTCGCCGAGCAAAACGTCAGGCAAAGTAGCACGCGCCTGCTGAGCAAGCGCGGGCGAGTCGGCAAAGCAGGCGGTGACGGGGACGTGAAACTCGCGGGCCTGGGCAGCCAGCAGTTCCACGTTCTGGCGAGCAGCCAGCGCGACAACCTGAAAATGTTGAGGGAAACAGCGCACCACATCCAGCGTCTGCTGGCCTATCGATCCAGTGCTTCCCAATAAGACGATTTTTCTTGGAAAACTGGTCATCATATGTCTTTAAAACAGAATATCTTCTGCCCTCCGCTCAACGTAACGAGCAAACCTTTCGCCCACCCACTTAAATTATAGCACGTCCTGCTGCGGGATGAGCAAAAGTACTTGCAAGCAGAGATTTCTCACAAGGCTTTTCTTCCACACGCGTCCACCCGCAAGAAAGGGTTTCAGCGAGGACTCCACGGTCAAGGACCGCCCTTCACCATGCTACTTTTGACTTGCTCAGGCCAGTCGACCGATAAGCTGGGCAAAAATGTAGATCACCAGCACGCCAAAGAGCAGGCTATCGATCCGATCGAGGATACCCCCATGACCCGGCAAAAACTGACCACTATCTTTGACGTGCGTCTGACGCTTGATCAACGACTCCGTCAGGTCGCCCAGAATACCCGCCGCACCAGTCAACAGACCAAGCACAATCGCCAGGTACCACGGTACTTTGAGCGGCAAGACTGTACAGATCACTGCGGCCAGAATAGAGGCCAGCAGACCTCCCACTACCCCTTCCCACGTCTTCCCCGGACTGATCTGCGGGGCCAGCTTGTGCTTCCCAAAGAAGTGACCAGCAAAGAACGCGCCCGTGTCGCACCCCCAGATACAACCAAACACCGTAAACAACCACCACAGGCCCGCGCTCAGTCCAATCTGGTACCCACGCAAGACCAGCAACAAACTCATCGGCCAGCCAATATATACAGCGATCACCAGAGTCAAAGACCAATCGAGCATCGCCCCTTCGAGCTTTTTACGTATAAAAAGCACGGGGAAAGAGATCAGCAAAACGGCGCTAATACCAATCTCCAGGAGTGGCAAACGCACGGTCTGCGACAACATCGCAGCGACCAGAAAGAGGAGCGAGAACACGAGGCTAAGCAGGAGCAGCGGTCGATATCCCTCGTGTACCATCATCGTATAGAGTTCATAAATACCCCAGGCAGCCACAAACGTAGCAGCGGCAAACGACCACCAGCCGCCAAACCAGAGCACCGTGACCACAATAGGGATGCCGACCACCGCCGTAAGTAGTCTCAGGCCGACAGAACGAAACCACTGCCCGTCGGCCTGATCTTGTTGTTTATTTTGCTCGCTTGCCTTTTGCACACATATTCCTGATGATGTATCGCAAGGATACACATTTCTAACAGAGCGTCCGCAGCAAGACGAACGCAACGACCTCCATATTTACGACGCCGAAAGACCACCAAAGCGGCGTTGCCGCTTATAGAAACTGTCGAGGGCCGCGAGCAGGTCCTCGCGCCGGAAGTCTGGCCAGAGCGTAGGAGTTGCATAGTACTCGCTATAGGCCGATTGCCAGAGCAGAAAATTGCTTACCCGCATCTCGCCTGCGGTCCGAATGACCATATCGGGATCGGGCAGACCGCGCGTATACAGATACGAGCTGATCAATTCTTCAGTAATCGTATCTGGATCGCGTCCATCGGCGATAATCTGGCGGATCGCATCCACCAGTTCGGCCCGTCCGCCATAGTTAAAGCAGACATTGACATCGATGACTGTATTATTTTTCGTCAACTCCACCGAATCGTTAATCGCACTTTGCAGCTCGGGAGAGAGATTATACAGGCGACCAAGGTGACGCAGGCGCACCCCATCTTTGTGCAATTTCGCCAGTTCCACGCGCAATGTCTCCCACAGCAGGCGCATCAACCCGTCAACTTCGGGCTTGGGCCTGGTCCAGTTCTCTGTAGAGAAGACATAGACGCTCAACATCTTGATATGCTCATCACGCGCACATTCCACAACTCGCTTGAGCGCATCGACGCCAGCCTTGTGGCCAGCCAGACGCGGCAGATGGCGCTTGGTCGCCCAGCGACCATTGCCATCCATGATAATTGCCAGATGACGTGGGGCCTCGAACTCATGGTCAGAGGACTGCCCGGTAACAGGTTGCGACTGCGTTTTTCCTTTTCCCGGAGCCGAGAAAAGACCTTGTAGCCTGGTCAAATTAGACCTCCAGAATCTCCAATTCCTTGGCTTTGCCGATCTTGTCTATCTCGTCGATAAAACGATCGGTGAGCTTTTGTAAGCGCTCGGTACCGCGCTTTAGCTCGTCCTCGGAAATCTCTTTCTTCTTCTCACGATCGCGCAACTTATCGTGTACATCACGACGAATATTGCGCACTGCCACTTTGTGCTCGTCTAATTTCTTGTGAATGGTCTTAACCATGTCCCGACGACGCTCCTCGTTTAGCTGCGGGATGGCAAGCCGAATAACCTGACCGTCGTTCGTGGGGTTAATGCCCAGATCCGACTTCTGAATCGCTTTTTCGATATCGGCCAGCAGCTTACGATCCCAGGGCTGGATAACCAGCAGACGCGCCTCCGGTACAGAAATTGTCGCAACTTGGCTGACAGGCGTTGGCGTACCATAGTAATCGACATTGATGCGATCGACCAGTGCTGCATTGGCCCGGCCAGTGCGAATGGCGGTAAGGTCCTGTTTCAAAACCTCAATCGCCTTCTGCATACGTCGCTCGCCATCCCCAAACATATCATCTACCATAGCTCTGCTCCCTTTATGCGGACACCCCCAGGTGTCCTAGTCTCTGCAATATGTGGTCTAATCATTGAGTACTACGAATCAGACCCGACTTCTGCTTCAAAGACTCGTACTCCACTAGGATTTTTCTCCGTCATGAACCAGCGTACCATGTTTATGGCCGCGTACCAGCGCCTCCAATGCTCCTGCATCGTTAAGGTTAAAAACGACTATCGGCAGGTGATTGTCCTTACACAGGGAAAGCGCTGTGCTGTCCATGACTTTTAATCCCATATTTAAGGCCCGCATATAGCTCAATTCCTCGAACTTTCGCGCCTGTGGATTACGCACGGGATCATCAGTGTAAACGCCATCAACTTTGGTTGCTTTGAGCAACACTTGAGCATTGAGTTCAACGGCACGGAGAGCTGCTGCGGTATCAGTGGTAAAAAAAGGACTCCCACTGCCAGCGGCAAAGATAACTGTGCGTCCCTTCTCTAGATGGCGCAATGCGCGACGACGAATAAACGGTTCAGCTACTGGCGGCATCGGGATCGCACTCTGAACCCGCGTCACCATACCCAGCTTCTCCATCGCATCCTGGACAACCAGCGAGTTCATCACGGTCGCCAACATGCCAACGTAGTCGGCTGTGCCACGGTCAATCCCTGTCGCAGCCGCATCTGCGCCGCGCCAGAAATTGCCACCGCCGATCACCAGGGCAACCTGAACCCCCAGATCGGTCACACGTTTGACCTCGCCGGAAATTCGCCGGACTGTCTCTGCGTCGATACCAGCCCCCGCTTGTGGACCAAGCGCTTCACCGCTCAGCTTGAGCAGTATACGCTGATATTTCAGCGCCGAAACCTCTTGAGACATATTCTGTGACACTCCCATGCGTAAAAATCAGGGCGACTCCCGCATTGCGACCAGTCGCCCAACCAGACCTAAGGTTCTTCCCAGAAGATTTCGCTATTCTTCGCCAAGCGCAAAACGGCTAAAACGCCGCACGACGATGTTCTCGCCCGTCTCTGCAATGACCTTACGCACAAGTTCGCCCACCGTTACTGCCTCATCCTTCACAAAGGGCTGCATCATCAAGACCTGCGAACCAAGGACTTTCTTGATTTTACCGCTGATAAAATCATCACGCTTCGCTTCAGGCACACGCGCAATGCCGGGATCTTCCAGAACCTTCTTACGCTCGGCCTCTACGAGGTCGGATGGCACGTCTTCGAGGTTGATATAAACAGGCGCTACACCGGCAATCTGTAAGGCCAGATCACGCGCCAACGCCTGGAAACCCTCGCTCCTCGCCACAAAATCGGTGCTACAATTCAGTTCCAGCAAGACACCAATGCTATTGTTGTGATGAACGTAGGAAAAGACTCCTCCCTGCTTGGTCTCACGACCAGCAGCTATCATCTTCTCCGCTTTGCGATCGCTCTTTGCATCAAGGATCTTGATCGCCTCATCCCAACTCTTGGCGTCGGTCAGGGCGTTCTTGCAGTCGGCAAAGGTTGCATTCATCTGCTCACGCAACTTTTTTACATCTGCGGCAGTATACTCCATTGGTCCGTATCTCCTCAATTCTCAGTGTGTATCATACCCAGGCTCCAGCAGAAAGTACATTGTCTCTGACCGTTCCATTTGAGTCCTGAGTGCTTGACAAATGGTTTGTAATATGTATGATGCGTTCAGTGTAACACGCATTTCAGGCGGGACAAATTGGCACAGCGAAGCGGGAGAGAGGTTTAAGCCCGCTCTCCCGCCTCTCAACCAGGCTCCTACTTAGTGAGCATCCTGTGCGGCAAGCTCGGGTTCGGCGACCACTGTGGGTTCACTCACTTCGGGTTCAACCACAGGAGCCACGACCTCGGGTTCAGCAAATTCGATGGGTGTGACGTCGATCGGCTCTGTAGCCGTGCTCTCACCCTCAGCCTGCGGCTCATCGTCCTTCTGGGTCGCTTCCAACAGGCGACGACCCTCGATGACGGCGTCGGCAATCTTGGCACACAGCAGGCGCACTGCGCGGATGGCGTCGTCGTTGGCCGGAATGGGATAATCCATCTCGTCAGGATCGCAGTTGGTATCGGCCAGCGCGATAATCGGGATCTCCAGACGGCGGGCCTCAAGCACTGCAGTACGCTCTTTACGGGTGTCTACGATAAAAATCGCGCTGGGCAGACGGCGCATGTCTTTGATACCGCCGAGGGTGCGCTCCAGACGCGTCATGTCGTCCTGTAAACGCTGGACTTCTTTCTTGGGCAGGCGCTCAAAATCGCCACGGTCGCGGCGCGTCTCAAGCTCGCGCAGATACCGAATGCGCGACTGGATGGTCTGGAAGTTGGTCAACATTCCGCCTAACCAGCGCTGATTGACAAAGTACATGCCACAGCGTCGGGCTTCTTCGGCCACCGCTTCCTGAGCCTGCTTCTTTGTCCCAACAAACAGGATAGTCCCGCCTTCACCGGCCACCTGTTCAACAAACTTATACGCATCGTTCAGGCGTGTAACTGTCTGTTGCAGGTCGATAATATGAATGCCGTTACGATCCATGAAGATGAACTGCTGCATCTTAGGATTCCAGCGTCGCGTCTGATGTCCAAAATGAACGCCAGCTTCAAGGAGCTGCTTCATTGAAATGATGTTTGCCACAATGGCCTCCCTTGTACTCCGCCGCTCTCGTCTCATCGGTGTCGGGTACCCAACGGCCATAGTGAAGCTTGACTCCACCAAACCCCAACCAGCATTTGCGAGGTATACCAGGGCGTTCACCGATCCGAGAACGTGTGTATTTGCTGTCTTTTACTCGTGCGCGGATATATTCTCCGCTAGTCTGCAACTATAACATAGCACGTACTAGATTGCAACCAATTTTTCCAGCAGTACCCGCTCTCTGCTGCACGAAGAGAGATACGCCTTGTCGGTCAAGGGGAAATCTATGCTATAATCCTACAGAAGGGTTGGCTGCTCTTCACCTCTAGCACTCTATGCCTGACTCGCTGGCCCACATTGGGCCGTACAATTGAAAAATGGAAATATGCCAGTCAACAATGTAACCCTCTGACGTAATCACTATTATATGGAAATAGTAGAAAGATCTCTTGTACGGTGCATTACATCCGACAAACACGACTGACTCGACGCGGATATACTCGGACAACCCTGCGCATACGGCTCCGCTCTTCCCTCTGGCAACCTCTGTCTGGCCTCTTGCTCGCTCTCTGTCTGCTGAGCAGTTGCAGCCAGACGAGTTCTCTGACTACTACCCACATAACCCAAACGCCTGCCGCAAGCACAACGCAAACCTATGTGGCTATCGGCGCTTCCGATACCTTCGGCATCGGTACAGATGATCCCTATACGCAAAATTGGGCGAGCGATCTGACGACGCTGCTCGGCAATCAGATGCATCTGGTGAACCTGGGCATCCCCGGCATGACCCTCGATGTGGCCCTTGACGCCGAACTGCCTATCGCACTCGAAGCTCATCCCGCGCTTGTGACTATCTGGCTGGCCGTCAACGATCTGGCCGCCCAGGTCCCGCTGACCAACTACGAACACGATCTCGATCTGATGCTGACCCGCCTGCAAACGGCTGCTCCACAGGCCCGCATTGCGGTCGGAAATGTCCCCGATCTGACAAGCGTGCCTTTTTTCGCCAGCTACGATCAAACCGATCTACGCCAAAATATAGATGCTTTTAATAACGTGATTGCCCGTGTGGTCAAACACCACCATGTCATTCTGGTCGATCTCTCCGGGCAAGGCTACAACTTGCAAACGTTTCCACAGTACCTCAGTCGAGACGGCCTCCATCCCAGCGCTGTCGGGTACGCTCAGTTAGCGCAGTTGTTCTACCAGGCTTTGCGCAAAGGCTAGATCTAGCCGAGGAGAGACTACATGACCGATCTATTTGGCATTCCTATCGATACGCTCACGCGGGTGCTGGCGGTGATTACGCTGCTGATTCTGGGCAGCGTACTCGTGCTGGCGGTGAGTAACCGCATCTTTTTTAAGATAGGGGTACGCAATGTGCCGCGCCGCCGCAGCCAGATGCTCCTGATAGTCAGCGCTCTGATGCTGTCGACCACCCTCCTGACCAGCGTTCTGGCCACGGGCAATGTGATTACTGCGACTGCTCAGACGGTAGCTGTGACGAACCTCGGCAATATCGACGAAACTGTCGAGGGCGGCCACGGCGATCTGGGCGTCTTTCCCGAGTGGATGTACTTTGTGTTAAACCACAGCTTCTCCAGGCGACCCGACCCTAACGTCGTGGCCCTGGCTGGCGCACTGGTCGAACGCAATCTCCTCCTGGCCGATACGACTTCGCGCCAGGTCCACTCGACGGTAACTTCGCTGGGACTGGTCCCTGGCAGCGAAACGGGCTTCAACGGTCTACACGACGATGCCCATCCACAGCTCCAGCATACGATAGCTGAATTGGACGCGAACGAGGTCTTTCTCAATCACACGATGGCCCTCCTGATCAATGCACACGCGGGCGACTCGCTCTATGTGTATTCGCAGCGCTGGCCAGGTCGACGCTACGCAATGCACGTCAGGGCTATCGTGCAGGACGGCGGCCTGGTCGGTCAACTGCCGTTTCTCATTAGTAAGATCTCAACCTTTCAGCATATTGAGCATGATCCCGGCGTGATGAACTATGTGTACGTGGAAAATCGTCCAGGCGCAGACTCACAGCAGGTCCAGGAGATCCTTGAATCGCGCTTCCGCGACGGGATGTCGCAGACGGTTCGCGTGATCCAGGTCAAGCAACAGGGCGTGCAGGCCTCGCAGCTCGCCGACAATATCTTCTCACGTATCTTCTCGCTCTTTGCACTCTTTGCGCTGGCAATCGGTCTGCTGCTGATCTTCCTGATCTTTGTGCTGCTGGCGGCTGAACGCCGGGCAGAGATGGGCATGGCACGGGCAATCGGCGTCCAGCGCCGCCACCTGGTCATGATGTATATCTTTGAAGGGACCGTCTACGACCTGATGGCCTCGGTGCTCGGCGTACTGATCGGCATAGCTGCCGGCGCAGTCCTGGTCGCAGTGCTCGGACCCATCCTGGCGCGTTTCAATTTTCCGCTCAAACTGAGCTTCCAGGCGAGTAGTCTGATCCTGGCCTTCTGCCTGGGCGTAATCTTCACCTTTGCCTCGGTGGCGGTCGCCGCCTGGCTGGTCAGCCGCATGACGGTGGTCGACGCGCTGCGCAACCTGCCCGAGGCCGATCGACCCGCCCTGACGCTGCGCGAACTGTGGAGCGAACTGGTCAGCATGGTGAGCCGGGCCAGACTGACTGGCCACATACGCCGCCTGTTCGCTGAACAGCTCCCCGAAGTAGTGATCGGCTTTGTCTACTTGAGCGCACGCACAGGTCTTCTCCCGCTGGTCATCGGTTTCTTTCTGCTCAGATATGGTCTGACTAGCACGCAGATTACGCCCTTCTCGCTGGGACTAACGCTGCTGATCATCGGCGTGAGCCTGGCCTTAAAGATGAGCATCGCGTGGCTGCTGGCCCCTGTGCTCGCAACGACCGGCAAGCGCATCATCAGGCAGACCTTTGCCGCGCTGACCGGCCTGACCATCATGGCCTACTGGGCTTTGCCATTTGACGTGCTGGCCTTCCTGGGTCTGCCACGTTTTCAGGGCGGGATCGAGGTCTTTTTTGTCGCGGCAGCCATGATGGTCTTTGGCGCAGTCTGGGCCTTGATGGCAAATGCCGAACTGCTCGTCCGTCCCTTCCTCACGCTCTTCAACCGCTGGTCCGAAGCGGGCATGGTGACCCGCCTGGCGGCGGCCTATCCGCTGCACAACCGCTTCCGCACCGGTCTCAGCGTGACCATGTTCAGTCTGGTCATCTTCGCCATGACCGTCATGGCGGTGATTACCAACGCAATGCAGAATACCTACACCAACATCGACCTCCAGACCGGTGGCTACGATATTCGCGCCGTCTCCTACTTTCAGCCGGTCGCCGACCTCACAACAGCCATGCTCAAGCAGGGAGTAAACCCGCAGGATTTCTCTGAGATCGGCTCAAGTATCGCCACCGATGTCGGCGTCCTACAACCAGGTGCAACAAATCCAGCCTGGCACCTCTACCCTGCTCAGATCATCGGCGGCAGCCTGCTCCAGGGCGACGGACTGCAACTGGTCGCCAGGGCGCAGGGCTTTAACAGCGACAGCGCGGTCTGGCAGGCTTTACAGACGCACTCAAACTACGCACTTATCGATAATACTGCCCTGCCCTATCGACCCGACAGTCTGGTCAACGGACCAGTCTACGACCCCAATTCACCTAATCCAATCAATGCGGGTGCACCGGTCTATCCGCCAGGCCTTGACCCCTATTACGCCTTTGCACTCAGCAATGTCTACCAGGGCGATACTAGCTTCGCCGCAACCCCGATCTGGACGCTTGAACAGCAGCAGACGGTGATCACTACCTCGAATAACGGCGCGACAACGCGCATCACAGCGCCCGATGCTACGATCAATCTGGGCGACCTGAGTGGAGCGACTGCCAAAAAGTTCACGATCATCGGCGTGGTCGACAATAGCGATAGCAGCCACTTCGGCCTCTACCTCCCACAGTCGGCCTTCCCCGGCATCCAGGCCAATCCAGCGCTCCCCGAACAGCAAACGTACTACCTGAAGGCCGCCGCTGGTCAGGACAAACGAGCGCTCTCGCTGGCCCTCGGCTCAGCCTTCCTCGACAATGGCATGGAAACGACTGTCCTCGAAGATACCATCTGGGCCACGCGTGGACCACGCATCCTGCTCAGCGATGTCCTGCTCGGCATCGTCGGTCTGACCCTCCTGCTCGGTGTGGCCGCTCTGGCCATCACAGGCACCCGCGCAGTCATCGAACGCCGCCAGCAGATCGGCATGCTGCGAGCACTCGGCTGTAAACGCCGTCTGCTTCAGGGAGCCTTTCTCTGCGAATCCTTCTTTGTCGGCCTGCTCGGCAGCATCAGCGGTCTCGTGCTTGGCCTTGTACTCGCCTATAACATCTTCGCAGTCAACTTTTTCGAACAGTTTCATACCGGCCTCACCTTCAGCATCCCGTGGGTAGAACTCGGAGTGATCATCGGCATAGCCCTCGTCTCCTCGCTACTCGCCGCACTGCTACCAGCCTGGCAGGCTGGACGCATCACCCCCACCGAAGCACTGCGCTCCTGATGCGGCAATGCACACACACAGAGAGCCGAACGAGTTTTCAGGTGGACGAACCTACCTGAAAACTCGTTCGGCTCTTTATGAATTGGGGTAGCTCAACTAAACTCTACCAGAGGACTACAGGCCCCCAGTATTAATCGACAGGCCACCATCGATCACAAAAGTCGAACCAGTCACATAGCTGGCAACCTCAGAAGCCAGATAGAGTGCCAACTGCCCAACCTCCTCAGGCTGCCCCATGCGGTGCAGAGGGATCTCCTGAAGGAGAGCCGCCAGCTTCTTAGGATCGGCCTCGACATCGGCATCGATCGGTGTATGGATCGCGCCCGGCGCAATATTATTGACAGTAATCCCATAGGGTGCCAACTCCAGACTGATCGTCCGCATAAGCATACGGATACCACCCTTCGCACAGCAATACGGGACATTCTGCGGCATCGCCAGATCCTCATGCACCGATGAAATATTGATAATACGACCAGCGATCTTGCTATTGACCATCGCACGTGCAGCGGCCTGAGCACAAAAAAACGGTCCCTTGAGATCGACCGCCAGGACGCGATCGTACTGATCTTCAGTCACATCCAGAAAAGGACTATGGATCTCCATACCCGCATTGTTGACCAGAATATCCAGATGGCCAAACGCCGTTATAGCCTGCTGGATCAGCCCGGTCGCCTGGGCATATTGCGAGACATCGGCCTGCATAATCACACTCTGCCCACCCTGCTGAGCGATATATTGCTGAACCTGCTCGGCCTTATCGCGAGCATGGGCATAGTTAATCACCACGCTGGCCCCCGCGCTCGCATACTGAAGCGCGATCCCCCGACCAATGCCGCTATCGGCACCAGTAATTAAAGCCACCTTTTGTTCAAGTTGACGCATGTTTTGTCCTTCCTCAATTATCAATCATATTGATAAGCAATCACAAAAGCCATAGATTTATTGGACAGCCCTCTGTACAATAACACATTTAGCAGTCCATTGGCCGTCGCCTTTGCCAGATAAAAAGGCATCTTCGCCCAATCCCCGTGGCACCCGCACAGCCTATTTTCTCACCGACATATACCACAAAGCCCCGGCACACCCAGCATATTCACGTATCAAACCACCACCACGTTCCAATCCCCCCTGAATGGGGACAAACGAGAAGCACCTATAGACATGAAGGTAAGTAGGAGTGCAGAGGGCGACAGCCCTTTGCCAGGGGCCAGGGAATCTGGGGTGTTTGACACCGGTAGGTTTTTCGCTGCACGCTTCGCTCTGGCGAAGCCAGACCTCACCGCGCAGGAAGGCGTTGTGCGGGCGCAAGCCTGCGCCCGCACAACGCCTTCCTGCACCTTCTTCTCCCTGGGGTGCGGCGGGTCCGACCAAGCGTCGAGGGAAGGACAAACGAGAAGCACCCAAAACCAAAGAAAAAACCACGCAACGCGCCCAAACACCGCCTGTCTCTTGAAAAGAAGAGTAAAGTATAAAGTAGAGGGTGTAGATATTTTAAGCATGAATGGTGTGTATAATGAAGTGGAGGAAAGAATGGTACGAATTTTGATCGCAGACGACCATATACTGATCCGTCAGGCGGTGCGCAGAGTGGTCGAAAAAGAGCCTGACCTGGAACTAGTAGCCGAAGCCAGCAACGGCCACGAAGCCGCGCTACGAGCCGCAGAGACACATCCAGACGTAGTCCTGATGGATCTAAGCATGCCCATCTGTAACGGCTTTGAAGCCACCGAGCAAGTCCTCGCCTGCTCTCCCTGCTCACGCGTCGTCATCTTCTCCGCCTCCGAACAGGAAGAGGATATCTTACAGGCGCTGCAACGTGGAGCTATCGGCTATGTAACCAAAGACGCCTGCACAGAAAACCTCCTGACCGCCATTCGCCGGGCCGCGCAGGACGAACTCTACATGACCTCGCCCCTGGCCGGCAGACTCCTCGGTCTGCTCAGCAGGCTCACCCCCATGCCCGCACACGTCGTCCCCGACAAAGTGCTCCGCAGAGTCACACTCGGCCCCCAGAGCAAGCACAGCGCTCATCCACGCAAGAAAAAAAGCAAACTTAACCTGCCACTCACCGGACGCGAAAAAGAGATCCTCAATCTCATCCGCCTCGGTCAACGCAACCGCGAGATCGCCCGCGAACTACTCATCGCCGAAGCCACTGTACATAAGCATATCCAAAATATCTTCGAGAAACTCAACGCCCGCAACCGCGCCGAAGCACTCTTCCTGACCAGAAACTGAAGCCACACACTCAACTAGGCAAACAGACGTGAAACACATCCCCGCGAGCTTCCCACACTCCTACGCCAACCGGGAAGCTCGCGGGACCTGCCCCGCACTTCACACCCGTGCGAGTGAGGGAGTGCAGAGGGCGACAGCCCTTTGCCGGCACCCTGTCTGGGGGACAGGTAATCTGGGGTGTCCCCAACAACCTTTTTCTTTTGTTTTGCCTGTTTTGCCGAGGCAAAACAGGCATGCAGAGAGCACCTCTCTGCTACCTTCATACCAATGCGTGGAGGCGCAAACCCGCCGTTTGCGCAAAAACAAACCACAAAATACATTTTCGTGTGCTTCGACCATTGCGTCCTTTGCGTTCATACGGTAAAATAGATACAATGCAACTATGCTAGAAAGCTTGAAGAAGGGACCAAAACACCTTATGCCAATACCGGATTACGCACACGTCGAACCTGATGAGAGTGAAAAGCCAGCACTCAACAGGATAGAAGGGGCATTAAACAACACAAACACCGCCAGCCTCGTCGGACCCGATGGCGCGACTATCCAATTGCCTCTTTCTATCTTCAAGATACTCAAAGAAATTGTCTATCACCTTATGCGTGGCAGGGCAATTTTTGTTATCCCCGATAACCATCCACTGTCAACCCAGGAAGCTGCCGATATATTGAACGTCTCTCGTCCTTACCTTGTAGGTCTCCTGGATAACAAAGTAA
>DAOTTJ010000490.1:0-4428 GCA_034437695.1 Ktedonobacteraceae bacterium | reverse complement strand
ATTGCAGGCGGGTATTGGTGAGGTAGGGTGAAGTAAATGTAGTATACTCGCCGCTTTGTTTGCCTGGTACAGGGAAGAGGCGGGCGGAGAGTGGTTTATTGAGACGCCAGGCTATAGTTGCGACATCGAGCAGGAGGCGAGCGATCTCGGAGGTCTCGGTTGAGCCGGGGAGAGGGATAGTATCCAGGCCGGTGCCGCAGATAGTGGAGTAGAGTAACCATTCGTGGGTGCGCACCTGTCCTTCGCTCCAGCGCTCGCCGAGTTGGGAGTCTTCGAGCACGGGCAGCATCAAGCCGCAGTAGCCACAGGTGGGGAGTGAGGTTGTTTTGAGTGCGCGTGTCAGGGTGGAGAGCAGAGCAACGCTGCCGGGGTTTCCCAGGAGTCCATAGCCCAGAGCTTCGAGTGCGCCGACTATACTGTCGGTTCCTAGTGGTGCTGGTGAGAGGTCGATGCCGCCAAAGGCGAGCTGATCTTCCTCGGCGAACCGTACTGCGAGATCGACCGGGGGACTGGCCTGTGCCGTGAGGGTGTCTTGAACCTGGGTGTAGATGTTGGCGAGAGAGGGCGGGGTTGTTTGCTGGTTGGCGACCTCGTTGATGATACCTGCGCCCTGGAGGCCGAGCGCGAGGCTGGCGGGTCCATCGTGGTAAGCGGCGGGAAAGAAGGGAGTGCCGGGTGCGACGCAGGCCAGCATAGCGAAATTAAAGTTGCCGAAGCCCTGGGGAGTTTCAAGTGCCAGACGTTGGATGACGCGAGCGGTGGGGAGTGCGGCGGCCTCGCGCAGGCCGTGGGTCTGGTCGGCCAGTTGGACGCTGAGCGAGAGCGAGCTGGTTGTGGCCAGCAGTTCGGGCAGCAGTTCAAGACGTGAGAGCGGGAAGGCGGGGTGTGCGGCCTGGGCGGGTCCAAGCGAGCAATATCCCAGGCCGTGCTGGTTGAGTGTGTCTTGCAACTCCAGGGCGTAAGTAGCGATCTGCTGATTGGACCAGGTGGAGAGATCAGTGAAAAGTGGACGGGTAGAGAGGCGCGTTGTTTGTACCTCGTAGCCTGCGTCGGTGAAGCGCTGGCTGGCCCGTGCGAGCGTGCTGGCTGCGCTGGCGATGCGTGCTGGTTGGAGTGGGTGGATCTCTGCCAGACCGAGGGTGAGTGTGCGGACTGGTGGGTTTTGCATAGATTGATCTCATTTCTACTGGTGCGTTTGTTTTGATTATAGCACTTGACGAATATCTGTTCCTCTCGTACACTTGCCAACAAGAGCGTAATCATTGATTGGAAAGTACATATGCTATGGCTGTTCAGGAGTTAGCTGAGGGTTCGCGAGTAGCGCAGGCGTGCTTTTTGTGCGTCCTTGATCCCGATCCGCATCCCTGTGCGCATGTGCGCATGGAGGGGGTGATTATGGCGGCCCACGAGACCATGTTGGAGGACGGAGAGGTGTTGCCGTGGGTGACCTTGCGGGTGGGGGAGGGTTACGCGACAATTACGTTGACGCGCTATTATCATGGACTGGTCAAGGGTCTGCGGGCGCTGGGGCGTTCGTTGGAGAGGTACCAATTAAAGTTGCGTGTGTATCACCTGGCGGAGGCCACGCATACGACGGTCCACCAGGGGAGGAGCGTCGATCGTTACCGAGCGAACAGCTATACGCTGGCGGTCTTAGAGCCGGATGTCATCTTAAATATCACCGATTTGAACCAGGCAGAATACTGTGCGCGTCAATATATTTTGGGCAAGATGGCACCCTTTGAGGGATCGATCGCCGCGCTGCGTGGCAACCTAGTTCACCACTGTTTCAAAGAACTGTTAAAAGAGCAGGATCGCAGACGGTACGTGCGGGGTCAAGTAGTGGATGAGCAGCCATTGACCATCTTACAGCGGCACCTGGAGCACGAGTTAAAGCAGTCGAGGATCGACCTGGCGCTCCTCGACACCTCGGCGGACGTGATGCGGGCAGAAGTCTTGCCGCACCTGGAGAGTCTGGCCAGTTGGTTTGAGCGGCAGCGTACGACGCTCTGGGATCTGCCTGTTGGAGGTGAGGAGTTGGACGACGACGACGAGCCGCTCACCGACGAGAATATGGTCCGAGCTGAGACATTTTTACTTGCTCCCGAGATTGGACTGCGTGGGAGACTGGATCTGCTCTGGCAGCAGAATGGTCGGCGGCGTTTGCTTGAACTGAAAACGGGCGGTGCCAGGGGTTCATTGCCGCGCTCGGCGCACAAATGGCAGGTACAGGGGTATCATGCCTTACTGGCTGTGCGGCGCGACTCGCGTATGAAGAAGGCGCTGGCCACACTGCTATATAGTGGCACGCCGCAGCAGGCGCAGGACTTTGGCATTCCCTTTACCGTTCGTCAGTTGCAGCAGGTCAATGCCACGCGTAACACGCTGGCTCTCAGCCATGTGACCGGTGTCCCGCCAGCCCCTCCGGGGGTCTCGCGCTGCGCTAAATGCGCGGTGCAGGATCAGTGTACGCAGGTGTCGGAACTGTTGAACTGGTTGCCGCCAGAGCTGCCTGAGCGCGAAGAGGGAGAGCGTGGAAGGCTGATGACGGCGGGATTGCCGCCAGCGGATAGTGAAGTGGAGCTGCCGCCGGAACTTTCGGCGACCGATCGTGAGTTTTTTGCCCACTATTACCGCCTACTCCAGAAGGAGGGGCAGGAGGTCGAGAAGCAGCAGGCGTTTCTCTGGCAGACGCCCGTAGCTGAGCGGGCGGCCCGTGGTGCGGCGATTAGTGATCTTGTGTTGGTGGGCGAGCCGATACTGACGGCGCAGGGGGAGTGGCAGCAGACCTTTAGCTGTAAGAATACCTCGGAGTTGCGTGAAGGGGACGAAGTTTTGTTGAGCGACGGCAACCCGATCACAGGCGAAGTAGTGACTGGAACGATTCTCAGCGTGAGTTCCGAGCGCGTCGTGATCTGGACGCCCGAATTGATTGTGCGGCCGGCGTTGATCGATCGTTATGATACCAGCATCGTCCACGTGCGGACCGTGCAGAACCTGCTGCGCTGGCTGAAGGCCGAGCCTACCTTGCGTGAGCTAGTGAGCGAGGTAAGCTCTCCGCGCTTTGGCAACGAGCGCGTGCGAGCGCGGGCCGATTTTAACGACGAGCAGAACCAGGCGGTCACACGGGCATTGCAGATGCGCGACTACCTGTTGATCCACGGGCCGCCGGGAACCGGGAAGACCAGTGTCATCGCCGAGATTGTCAAACGTCTGTGCCAGCAGGGGAAACGCGTTTTGCTGGCCGCATTTACCAATCAGGCGGTTGATAATATGCTTGAGCGCCTGGAGCGCGAGGGTTTTCACGACTACGTGCGCCTGGGGCATGAGCGGAGCGTGAGCGAAGGAGTGCGCCCGCGACTTTTGCAGGTGCTCAGTGGGAGTCAGATGCCGGGGGGAGCGGTGCTAGCGACCGACGAGATCCGTGCGCTGGTGCAGCGCAGTCCAGTGGTTGCCTCGACCACCGCCACGTGGTCTTCGGACAAATACATGCCGTCGGGCAGCGGAGGCGAGCTGCTGCACTTTGATGTAGCCTTGATCGACGAAGCGGGTCAATTGACCATTCCGGCGATCCTGGGGGCGTTGCGCTTTGCTGGTCGTTTTATCCTGGTTGGCGATGAGCAGCAACTGCCGCCGCTGGTACTCAGCAAAGAGGCGGCCAATCAGGGCTTGGCCGAGTCGCTCTTCAGTCGGCTCAAGCGTTTTGACGAGACGCGGCTCGGAGAGCGTGCCGGCGAGACCAGCGCATGTGTCCCGTTGAAAGTTCAGTATCGCATGCATGAAACAATCTCCGCGTTTGCCTCGCGTCACTTCTATCGCAACCAACTACAAGCACACCCCTCAGTAGCGCAGCGGCGTTTACAGCTTGTCAAAGCGTTGCCGGGACGTGAACCAGTCAGCGAGGCGGTGCGCCAGGCGGTGCGTGTAGATGTGCCGATGGCCTTTATCGACGTGCGCAGCAGGACAGAGCGGGCTGAGAGTAAACTGAGCAATGCCGAGGCCCGTGTCGTGCGCGAGATCATTGCGGGTCTGCTGGCGCGTGGAGTGGGTGAAGACGAGATCGGAGTGATTGCGCCCTATCGCGCTCAGGTGGCCAATCTGCGGCGACACCTCTTTAGCGATGATGCCGCGACCGGCTGGTCGTCGCTGCCGGCGGGGACCGCCTTGAGCATCGACACGGTCGATCGTTTTCAGGGCGGCGAACGTGCAGTGATTATCATCTCATTTGCCACCTCGATCACGCCGGCTCCTGAGAGTCAGTTGCGCGAGCATCTAACCAATGCTCATCGTTTGAATGTCGCGCTGACGCGTGCTCAGCGTAAGATGCTGCTGGTCGGGAATGCCAGCGTGCTTGAAGATCTGACGCTCTTTAAGCGTTTGCTAGGTTATTGTAGAGAATTGCAGACGTTCTTTCCGTATGAAAGAGAC
>DAOTTJ010000489.1:0-8007 GCA_034437695.1 Ktedonobacteraceae bacterium | reverse complement strand
TGCAGAGTTGTTTCTCCGTTTCCTCTTTTCTGCGCTGGTTGACGCTGATTTCCTTGATACCGAGGCTCATTTTCAGCCTCAGAAAGGGGGAACGCGCCAGACAGTTGGAGATATCACTCCCTTTCTGGCGCGTTTTGAGCACCTGTATCAACAAACATTTGCTGGGGTCTCTTCAACGCCCGTTAATCGCGTTCGCAAGCAAGTCTATCTGGCGTGCGTTGCTATGGCCCTGCAACCGCCGGGTCTGTATCGCCTGACGGTGCCAACAGGTGGAGGAAAAACGCTTGCAAGCCTGGCATTTGGCCTCCATCATGCACACGCGCACGGAAAGAAACGCCTGATCTATGCCATTCCATATATGAGTATTACTGAACAGACAGCACAGGTCTTTCAACAGTTTTTTCCAGAGGGTGTCCTGGAGCATCATAGCGGGCTCTCTTTTCACGAACAAACCCAGGTTTTGACGACACAGGATCTCTGGCGAAGGCTTGCCTCAGAGAATTGGGATGCACCTCTGGTCGTTACCACGACCGTTCAATTGTTTGAAAGCTTGATGGCACGCAGTCCCAGTGCCTGTCGAAAGCTGCATAACATTGCTCACAGTGTGGTTATCCTTGATGAGGTACAGATGCTCCCAACGCATCTCCTGGATACCTTATTAGATATCCTTCGACAACTTGTCGCACATTATGGGGTAACGGTCGTGCTTTGTACCGCAACGCAGCCTGCTTTTCATCCACGTCATGGATTTGAAGGGCTTGCTCCCATCCACGAAATTGTGCCGGACGCCGACGCTCATTTTGCCACCTTGCAGCGCGTCCAATACGACTACCGGCCAGGCCCTTTCTCCTGGGAAGAGGTGGCAGAGCATCTCTGCCAGGAGGAACAGGTTCTTACGATTGTGAATACGCGGGCCGACGCACTCGCATTAGTCGATGCATTGGCTCCCCTGCTCGTCGATCCTTCCTCTCTCTTTCATCTTTCGACCAGAATGTGTGGAGCACATCGCCGTACCGTGCTCGAACAGGTCAAACAACGACTGCGGGCTGGCCGGCGTTGCCATCTCATTTCTACACAGTTGATTGAAGCAGGTGTTGATATCGATTTTCCTTGCGTCTGGCGTGCGCTTGGTCCGTTGGACCGTCTTGTGCAAGCCGCCGGGCGTGCGAATCGAGAAGGGAAGTTGGCCTTTGGCCGTATCGTGATTTTCGAGCCAAGTAGCGGAGGGTTACCGCCAGGACCATATACTATCGGCACGCAGATTGCTCAGGGTCTCCTGAGCAATGGCATGAATCTCCATGATCCAGCGATTTTTCTCCGGTACTTTGCCGATCTCTTTGAGAAGGTGAACACGGATGAACTCCGTATCCAGAGCGCTCGAAACGCCTGGGATTATGAAGACGTGGCAGCACGTTTCCGTCTGATGAGCGACGACACCATCTCAGTTGTGGTGAGTTATGAGGATCAAAGCAAGCCTGGATATGTCTCTCAATTGCTCGCAGACGTACGTCAAAACCCTCTTCTTGCAGGCTCGCACCTTCGTCGCCTGCAACCCTATCTGGTCAACCTGCGCACGAAGGAGCATGCCGAAGCGCTACGCAGTGGCTTAGTCGAGGAAGTGTTTCCATCCCTCTGGCAATGGCATGGCCACTATCATGAGACGCGAGGCATTGTCCTCGATGGTTTTCTCGACCCTGAGCATTTTCTTTGGTAGAACGATGTACTGTTATAAACGAAAGGGTATTCCAGGTGATTCGATGCATTTTACGCCTGTAGAAGTCAAAGTCTGGGGCGATTTTGCCTGTTTTACACGTCCAGAGATGAAAGTAGAACGCGTCAGTTATGAAGTCATGACACCTTCGGCGGCCAGAGGTTTCTTGGAAGCGATTTTCTGGAAACCGGAATTTCAATGGGAAGTCCAGGCCATTCACGTCCTGCGTCCGATTCGCTATCTCTCTCTCTTGCGCAATGAACTCAAGAGCAGGGTCGCAGTCAGTACTATCCGACGTTGGGCTGAGCAACCTGGAGAGTATTTTGCCGAAGACGATCGTGCGCAACGTCATACGCTGGCTCTGCGCGATGTGGCATACCTCATTGTTGCCGATGTACGACTATGCTCGGGAGTGACCGAACACCCAGCAAAATATCGCGATCAGTTCCGGCGGCGTGTCCGATCTGGACAGTATCATACCGCTCCCTATCTGGGTTGTCGCGAGTTTACGGCGTTCTTCTCCGAACGTGATGGAAGCGAGCAACCCGTGCCAGTGACCGCAGACTTGGGACGCATGCTCTTTGATCTCGACTACCACCCAGATCAGAGTGGACGTGGCCAACCGACCTTTTTTGACGCGCGAATGGAGGAAGGCGTTATCTCGATCCCTTCATCCTGCTATGACAAACGAAGGAGGATGCTCGATGCTGCTTCAACGTCTGCGTGACTATGCCCAAACGCTGTCTATTCCCCCTCCTCTCTATCAGCGTCTGCCTATTCGTTATATCTTACAGATAAATGAGCATGGGAAACCTCTCACGTTGATCGATACGGCGACACCTACAAACAAACGTGGAAATGAACGAGTTGCGCCCGATTACACGCGATCCAGTGGAGACCTGCCTCTCCTCTTCGCCGATCACGCAGAATATACATTCGGCGTGCCGCGCCCGGAAAAAAGTGAGAAAGATGCACTCCGCCGTCATGGGTTGTATCGTACGATAGTCGAGGCATGCGCCTCTACGACAGGTGAACCAGCTGTTCTGGCGGTTCAACGGTTTCTGGAGGCTCACCAACCTGGCCAGCGTCCGTCGTGTCCGTTGCCAGATCCATTTGATGCCCGCGAGAAAATCACGTTTGAAATCTGTGCTGGGGAGGAAAAGATCTATCCGATGGATCTCCCATCAGTCCAGGCATTCTGGGCGACATGGATGTCCAGAAGCGAGACGGTTTCGCCCATGGAGTGTTTGGTCTGCGGAGAGATGCACCCGCCCTTAGTCAGCTTACCTGTCCAAATTCATGGCATCCCCGGCGGCCAGGCAACGGGCATGGCCTTGATCTCAGCCAACACGAATGCTTTCGAGTCATATGGACTCGAACGCTCGCACATCGCTCCCATCTGTGCAAGATGTGGCCATGAAGTCTGCTTGGCCTTAAATACCCTTTTACGCCAGCGAGAAACACACCTTACTGGCCAATCGCTGGTCTATGCATTCTGGACCTCCCAACCAACGGTCTTCCAATTTGGCTCAGCAGTGTTCGATGCCGATCCAACAGAAGTGCGAGCATTTCTCACCTCGCCGTTTTATGGAAAAACAGTCTCGTTCGATGCCGTGCAATTTTACGCCGTTGCCCTCTCTGCGAATAATGCTCGCATTGTGATGAGAGATTGGGTAGTCACGACACTCGAACAGGTCCAGCAACATGTTCAGCGGTACTTTCGGCTCCAGTACATTGTTGACTGCTTCGGCAAGCCTCGCTGGTTTCCACTCTGGCTGCTTGTCAAAGCCACAGTCAGGAATAAGAGCCATGAGAAAGCGGCCTTGCCTCTTGAAGAGGCGCTGCTCCACTTCGCCTTTCACGGAGGACCGTTTCCATGCGGGTTCCTCTACCAGATAGTGCGGTGTATTCGTGCTGAGCAGACCAGTACACAGCCAGCCCGGCTGGATATACAAGCAGCACAGGCTGCCTTCCTGAAAATCATTCTCTTATCTCAGCCAGACCAATCCTGGCGAGGCAGACAAGAAAAGGATACCCCTGAAGCAATGGAGGAAAGCATGGTAGAACTTGATTTAAGCTGTCCAGACGAAGCCTATCT
Organism: Ktedonobacteraceae bacterium; assembly: GCA_034437695.1. Classification (GTDB taxonomy): domain Bacteria; phylum Chloroflexota; class Ktedonobacteria; order Ktedonobacterales; family Ktedonobacteraceae; genus Paraktedonobacter. The sequence goes on along the minus strand of DAOTTJ010000489.1, from coordinate 4,198 downwards.
CTGTGGCCGACTGTTTGCAGAATTGGAAGAAATCGAATACGTCGCAATGGGCAAGATCAGTAACGATATTGTCGATCGGTACTTTGGAACCGCGTCCTCTGCTCCTGCTGCCATTTTCGGCAGTTTATTGCGGAGAGCACAGCCGCATCTCTCGAAACTTGCCAAGCAAAAAAGTGGTGCGTTTTACCGACTTGACGAGCAACTCCAGGATATCCTTTCGCGTTTTGAGCAAAAGACCTTTCCGCATGCCCTCTCTTTGCTTGAGCAAGGCCGATTTGCCCTGGGGTATTACCAACAGAAAGCAGCTAACCGACGAGCTGCAATAGCTGGAGCAGAGAAAAAACAAGCAGCACCGCAAGCGGCTCTGGTCCCACCATCTCTTGTGGACAGATAAGAGAACAGGTCTATGCATGTCTTTCTTTTCGCACATATTCTCATGGTTGTTATTTTGAAGAAGGAGAATCTTTGATGAGTATCCCAGTTTATTGTGATGCCGCGCGGCGTCACGACTTTGTGTATCTTTTCGATGTTGTTGATGGCAATCCGAACGGTGATCCCGATGCGGGAAACTTGCCTCGTGTCGACCCGGAAACGATGCAAGGGCTGGTGACCGATGTCGCCATTAAACGGAAGGTGCGCAACTGGGTCGACCTGACGCGTGGTACCGAGGAAACATATAAGATCTACGTTCAAGATAAAGGTATTGCACTCAACGATCTCCATGCTCGCGCCTATACTGCTCGCAACATCAAATCAACGGGAACGAAACAAAAAGCCGATGATGTCAAGGAAACTCGCAACTGGATGTGCGAGAACTTCTACGACATTCGCACCTTTGGCGCGGTGATGACAACCAGTGTCAATTGCGGGCAGGTACGTGGACCGATGCAGTTAACGTTTGCTCGCTCGGTCAGTCCCATTATTCCCCTTGATCTGGTTATTACCCGCGTGGCCATTACCAAAGCCGACGATGAAAAAACGACCGAAATCGGGCGCAAGATGATTGTCCCCTATGGTCTCTACCTCGGGTATGGGTACTATGTCCCGCATTTCGCTCAGCAATCGGGGTTTTCCTCAGAAGATCTCACCATTTTCTGGGAAGCATTCCAGAATGCCTGGGATATTGATCGAGCTGCCAGCCGGGGAACACTTACATTGCAAGCCTTGCATATTTTCTCACACGACAATCCGCGTGGGAACGCACCGGCTCACCGGCTCCTGCATCGGCTCCATGTGACCCAAAGAGAGACCGTTCAGGCACCCCGGCGCATTACCGATTATATCATCGAACTGGAGAGTACCTCCTTGCCTGAAGGCATTACCCATACCTCCTTGCTCGAAAGCATCGAAAGCCCAAAGAGCTAACAGACGTTTGCAAAAGCAGAGATCCCCATCCTGACAAAAGGGGTGGGTTCTCTGCTGCACCACGATATGAAGAAAGGAGCGGATCTATGTGGCAAGAGGACGAACGAGACTCGGTGATGATCTCTGCCCTTGAACACTATAGCTACTGTCCCCGCCAATGTGCATTGATCCACATGGAACAGGTCTTTGAAGAAAACATTCACACCATGCGAGGTCATATCGCTCATGAACGTGTCGATGAACCTATCGCACGCCAGGAGCATGCACAACGCGTTGAGCGGGGGTTACCATTGTGGTCACGTACGCTTGGTCTGGTTGGGCGTGCGGATGTGGTAGAGTTCCATGGCATTACTCCCTATCCTGTTGAATATAAGGTGGGGAAACGTCGTCAGTGGCAATATGAAGCCATCCAGGTTTGTGCTCAGGCGCTCTGCCTGGAAGAGATGTTTCACCAAGAAGTCCCACGTGGGGCCATTTACTACTGTCGCTCTCGCATACGTCGAGAGATCACCTTTGATGAACCACTGCGTCTGGCGGTCGCAATGGCCACGGAGGCGACACGTTTGCTCTTACAGAAGGAACAACTTCCTCCAGCAGTGTGTGATCAGCGCTGCGTTCAATGTTCTCTGAAAGATGTGTGTTTACCAGAAGTCCTTCACCAGCCATCAAGGATGCGCAGCTAGCGCGCCTCGCGCTTTCGCATCGAGGAGGAGGGTGAGGTGGAAGATGCATGAGATACTCAATACCCTCTATGTGACAAAGGAGCAAGCGTATCTTCATCTGGATCACGATACCATCCGCATGGAGGTCAAGCGAGAGACATCGTTTCGGATGCCATTATTGCATCTGAGCAGCATTGTCTGTTTTGGAAATGTGCTGCTCAGTCCAGCTTTAATCCATCGATGTGCCGAAGATGGGAGGTCTCTGGTCCTTTTAGACCAAGCGGGACGCTTTAAAGCTCGCATCGAAGGTCCAGTGCATGGCAACGTTTTGTTACGCAGGGCGCAGCATGAAGCACTCACCAATGCAGACAAAACCTTACAGATCGCCAAAAATATCATTGCTGGGAAAATACACAATGCCCGTCACGTCCTCGTACGAGCCGCAAGGGAAGCGAATGAAGACACCGAGAAGACCATGCTCACCACAGAAGCACACCGTCTGGCTCGCTCGCTTGAGCAACTGGAACATGGAAAGACGCTTGATGAAGTACGTGGGTACGAAGGAGAAGCGGCTCGCGCATACTTCCGAGTGTTTACGCTCATGGTACGCAAAGAAGAACGCGAAGCCTTTGCATTCTCTGGTCGCTCGCGTCGACCACCTTTAGACCGTATGAATGCGCTCCTCTCTTTTTTATATACCCTTCTCCGTAGTGATTGTGTAGCAGCGCTGGAGAGCGTGGGACTTGGTCCACAGGTCGGGTTTGTACATGTATTGCGTCCAGGTCGGCCAGCACTTGCCTTGGATTTGATGGAAGAATTGCGACCTCTCCTGGCTGATCGCCTGGTCCTTTCTTTGATCAATAGACATCAGATGCGCGAAAACGATTTCCTCGAACGCTCGGGCGGTGCAATTCATTTAACAGAACAAGCCCGGAAAGAGGTTATTCTTGCGTATCAGCAGCGGAAGCAGAGTGAACTCATGCATCGTATAGCAGAAAAAAAGATCCCTCTGGGAATACTTCCTTTTGTTCAGGCGCGTCTTCTCGCCCGCTCCCTGCGAGGAGATATACCAGAATATCCTCCGTTTATCTTTAGATAAACGAGAAAGGAGTCTCATACCATGCACTTGCTGATTGCCTATGACATTCATACGGAAACGAATGAGGGGCAGAATCGGTTGCGAAAAATAGCAGAGATATGTCTTGCCCATGGTCAACGTGTGCAAAAATCGGTCTTTGAATGCACCCTCACCGACGTCCAGGTCGAGAAGTTCAAACATCGTCTCCTCTCTTGTCTCAACGAGCAAGAGGACAGCCTGCGTATCTACCGCCTGCCATTGCCTCGCGAACGCCACCTCTGGACCTATGGTGTGCAGCACGACATGGATTTTACAGGACCTCTCATCGTGTAACAGACTTGGCGCGAACCTCTTGTGATGACTTGTGAAGCACGAGGTTCGCGCACGGCTTCTGGCCTGGGACGAGACGAAAAAGCAAGGAAAAACCTGACGATTGATAAACCACGAAAAGAGGTTCGCGCAATATGTGGATTGATGCCTACGGAGAACAGCCGTGGGCAATAAGCCGTCGCATCGGCTCACAGAGCACGATGAGGGTTGAAACGATACATTAACGATGAGCATGATCCCTACTGGAGTCGCATCGGCTCACAGAGCACGATGAGGGTTGAAACCGTAGCCGTTGTAGTGGCCGCTACGGCCCGCGTAGGTCGCATCGGCTCACAGAGCACGATGAGGGTTGAAACTCGACAGCCAGGTCACAATCACATTTGACTTGACAGTCGCATCGGCTCACAGAGCACGATGAGGGTTGAAACCTGGCGCTTCTGTTGGTCCTCTCGGCTCTGCCAAGGTCGCATCGGCTCACAGAGCACGATGAGGGTTGAAACTTGTTGCGGCCAGGTGCTTGACATAACGTTCGGCGGAAGGTCGCATCGGCTCACAGAGCACGATGAGGGTTGAAACACGATGAGGGTTGAAACGTTCACCTGGCGGCCTGGCCAGTCAGCGAGCGAGTCGCATCGGCTCACAGAGCACGATGAGGGTTGAAACGCTACTGGTGTCAGCGTGATTGCACTGGTGGTCGGGTCGCATCGGCTCACAGAGCACGATGAGGGTTGAAACTCTGCACAGAGAAGCTGATAGATATGTT
>DAOTTJ010000488.1:0-42435 GCA_034437695.1 Ktedonobacteraceae bacterium | reverse complement strand
CGCGCGAACGTTAGCAGAAGGCCACCCTCTGCTAACTTCATGCCCATGAACGGTTGCTTGCGCCCACTCCCATGTAGAAAAAGTGTACGAGATCAGGTGAGGGACTGGATCATGGGTTCTTCACGTAGTTTGAAGGAGCCGACGAGGTTGTGCAGGCGCGTGGTCGATTTGAGCAGTTTACGCAGGACGCCGTCGACTTCCAGGGTGTGTTCGTGGGTGTCGCGGCTGGCTTCAGCAGCGTCTTTGAGCAGACAAAGCGCCGACTGTGAGTAGTGAACTTGCTGGCTCAGACTGAGCGCGATCTCTTCGATGGCACGCGTCTGGTGCTCGATGACTCCAAAGAATGCCTCGGGGACAACTGCCGGTGCAAAGATTGGTCGCTCGCTCTGGGTGAGGTAGCTGGTCTCCTGAGCGACTGCGCTCAAAACTTGCGCCTGCTCGGCCAGGGTGAAGGCCCGGTCGGTCATCTCTTCAACCGCTCTGACCGCTGTGGACATGTTCTGCACCTGATGTTCGCTGACGCTCAAAAGTCGGGCAATACGCAGTTGGGCAGTTCTGCTCATGATCTCGATCTCACCGGTCGCTCGCTTGACGCGGATGACGAGGGTGCTAAGTTCGTCGATCATGCAGTTGAAGGAGTGGGCAAGGAAACCCAGCGCGTCCGAGGTGACTTCGGCCCGTGTGCGCAGGTCGCCCGCGCCCAGACCTCTCATCTCGCCGATCAGTTCTTTGACGCGCTCCTCTAGCAGGTCGTGCTGACATTGGACATTTTTCATCAAGCAGACGATGCTGTCGAGCATGGTATTGAGCGAGGTCGCTACCATGTAGGTCTCGTCGTGACCGCGCACGACCGCCCGCGCTGTCGTCTCGCCCTGGGTAATCCGCCGCGTGAGGTGCATGATCTGGCGCAGCGGCCGGGTGATGGTCAGGTTGATCAGGTAGCTGACGGCGAAAACTACCAGTGTGCTGAACAGGAAGGCGGCGATGGTCCAGAAGAGGATGGGCTGGATCTTGAAGGCGTTGACCTGCGCGACGATCTGGCTGATGTTTTCGGTCAGACCCACCAGATTATCGACGTTGCCCTTAAGCGGCAGGTAGTCAAGGTTGGCCTGCGCTACGTCGGCGGCCAGCGTGCTCGCGCTATCTCCACGCTCGACATCCAGCAGGGCCTGGTTCTGCGATTGATCGTAGATCTGCCACTGCATGTTGACTACGTAGATCATAGTGTGCTGACTGTTCGGGGCCTGGCTGCCCTGGCTGTCGTTTTGCAGCGTCTCGCGAATGTTGAGCATTGAGGCCGAGGTACTTAGCTGGTAGCCCTGCTGGTAGGTGAGCAAGGCGGCACGAAAATCGCTGGTCAACTGGACGATCTCGTTGGTGTTCTGTACGTTATCGATGGCTATCGATGAACTCGGCGCGGTGTCGTTGCTGGTGGCCAGGTTCGGTGTGGTGCTCAGTACTTCTAACAGCGCGTTCATGCGCAGGAGATCGGCCTGAATATCTGTGACCAGTTTGACGGCTTTATTGCCCTCTTTTACGGTGTCGTTGATGGTGCTCAGGGTATTGATATATGAACTGCCCAGGGCTGAAATCACCAGGCCGGGAATCAGGGCGGTGATTGCCGCAGCGACCATCAGGCGCTGGGCAATCGACATATTTGTAAGAAATCGCCACATTGCTTTTTTCTCCTTCTATCGCGCTCAAGATAGGGTTTCCTGGCAAGAGCTCGCTTCTTTGTCTGCCTGTGCCAGTCGTCTTTCTGCCTTCGTTGGCAAGGTACGCTGCCTGCGGCGGTGAGCGGGAGATCGGTTGGGGCGCAGCCCCAAACCCCAGGCAAAGGCCTGCCGCCCTCTCGCTCCCCACGCCTTTCGTTTGATCTTTGACAGACTATCAGGCATAAATAGCTACTACTTCGTCGTTTAGTTTGAGCAAACGAGGTTTGACCGCTGATCCATTTGAAATCTCTTGCATGGCCGTCACAATGGCCTGGGCCGCGATACTATAACGAGGACCAAAGGCAGGTGGGCGCATAGTTGGAATGATGTTCTTAATAAAGGCCTGGCTGATGGGATCTGTGTAGTAGCGCTCGTAGTAGCGAGGCTGGACGTTATAACTGCGGCGCGGCAGCATGCCACCCTCGGGGATCAGGAAAGTTGTGATCACTGCGGCTGACGTAGTCAGAAAACGAATCAGGTTCCAGGCCTGGGTCTTATTAGTAGAAGAGGCGGCAATACTCAAATTATGGATATCGGCGCAGGTTACCGGCGTAGAGGTACCAGGTCCGAGAGGCGTGGTGGTCACGGCAAAGGTCTGGTTAACCCCGGCACTGGTACTAAAAGCTGGATTGAGTGAGCCGAGGACGCCCATCAGGTAGGGTCCATCCAGCTTAAAGACGAGTGTCTCCTCGGCCATCAACCCGCGCTCGGCCTTAATTGCGAGATTGGGTGGAGTCCATCTAGCTCGTACGGCTTCCTGAAGCCACTCAAAGGCCGCGACTGTCCCGTCGTCAGTCCAGTTAATCGCCAGGTCGCCGTTGCCTATATCGACCATCGGCCTGCCGCCAAAGGTCCAGATCCACGGCCAGAAACCGATGAGCGCATACTCGGTCGCGGACGTATCGAGTCCAAGCGGATAGCTCTGCGCAGGCAGACGCGAGCGCAGCACGGTCATGGCCTGGTTTAACTCGGTCATGGTGCGCGGCGGTTGCATAGGGTTCAGACCGCACCGCTCCAGCAAGGCTTTGTTGTACCAGAAGCCGTGCGGGGTAATGCTGAACGGCACGGCATACAGGTTGTGGTCGTACGTACCAGCCGCGAAGCTGTTGGGAAACGCATCGGCACGCCAATCGGGCGCAACCAGCGCCCCCAGATTGGCCAGCGCTCCCATACCAGCCAGGGTATAAGGGAGATTACCGCTCAATTCCATGACATCGACGGTGATGCCAGCCTGAATTAAGCTCGTGATCTGCGTCAAAACCTCGTCAAAGGGCATGCCAATATTATTGACCTGCACGTTGTTCTGGTTCTCAAAGACCTGAAGCGCGTTGTCAATGTTCGCACGTGTCGCCGTCTCAGCCGAGGCCCAGTTGGCAAAATTGAGATTGCTCTCCAGGGTATCCGTGCCGCTACATCCCTGGAGGAACAGAGCGGGTACCCCAAGAGCCAACATGCCAGCCAGCGCTTGCTCTACAAAATCACGTCGACCGATCTTTCCCACGCTCGGCCACGATACCATACGTTTGTCCAACATGGACCCAGCCTTCCATTTGCTTCATAGCAAAAGTCTCTTCTTACCAATCGCTCTGCTCACTCTCCATCACTCATCCCTTTAAGCCACTCTGTTTGTAGCCCTCTACAATATAACGCTGAAGGAGCAAAAAGATAATGATCAATGGCATAATAGCTATCATCACACCGATAAACAGTTCATGCAAGTTCAACACCTGGGCATTCAAAAAGTTGGACAGCACAACCTGGATAGTCCACGACGACTGATCCTGCCCAATGACCAACGGCCAGAGGAAACCATTCCAGCTATTAATGAAGGTGATGACACTCAAGGCCGCTATAATCCCGGTCGAATTGGGGAGTACGATCCGCCAGAAGATCCCAATATACCCCAAACCATCGAGCCGACCCGCCTCCTCCAGTTCGTGCGGAAAACTCAGGAAAAACTGCCGAAACAGAAAGGTGGTAAAACCCGCAAAGATACCCGGCACGACCAGACCTTGTAGCGTGCTAACCCAGCCCAGATCGGAGACGATGACGTACATCGGGACGTAGATCACGGCAAACGGGATCATAATGGTCAACAGGATAAGGAAAAACACAGTGTTCGCCCAGCGATAGGGAATACGCGCCAGACCATAACCCGCCAGCGAGGAGATGAAGATCTGCCCGACAGTCTGCAAAACCGCCACCAGGACCGAGTTGGTCAGCCCATCCAGGAAAGGAACATCTGGATTGGAAAAAAGCTCTTGAATATTCTCAAAGTGCAAGGCTGGTGGAAAAAGCGTCCATGTCTGCGCGGTAATATCCGCGTCGGTCGATAAACCATTGCGCACGATCAGGTAAAAGGGGATCAGAAAGATCACGGCCAGAAGACTCAAAATGATATAGCGAAAAGTCAGTCCGACCGCTTTGCGTGTTGCTCCCGGACGCCTATGCCGGGAGGTCGGGACATAAGAGGGAACTGCTGCCATAGATGTTCTTTCTCCTTGTATATTTTTGTGAAAGACGTCGTATGCTTGAAGCAAGACGCCAAAAACGCCTGGCACTCTTTCCAGGCATCGAACTTTCTGACATCTCGCGACGGTACGCGAACTATTCGGCCTGACCAAATCCCAGAATGCGACCTTGCAAGAGGGTAAAACAGACGATGATCGCGGTCAAGATCAACGCGCCCGCACTGCCATAGCCAAAGTTGCCGTCCGTCAAGGCCACCTGGTAGAGATAGACCAGTGGGGGACGTGCCAGAATCGAGTTGCCATTGGACATAATGTTAAAGAATTCGTCAAACGCCTGAAAGGCAGCGATAATGTTGAGCAGCAGGATCGAAACCGAGGCGTTGCGCAGACGCGGAAAGGTGATATAGCGAAAGGTAGACCAGCCACGCTTCGCTCCGTCTACTGTCGCCGCTTCGTAAAGCTCGCGGGGAATCTCTTGCAGACCCGCAATAAAAATAATCATGTAAAGACCGAGTTGGAGCCAGAGGCGCACAGTGACCAGGACCAGCCAGTACCACGGCGGGTTCGAGGTAAACACCCATTGAATAGGCGCGATGTGCAAGAGCGCCAACACCTGGTTAGCCAGACCATAGAAGGTACCGTTAAAGATACTGACTTTCCAGATCACCGAGGCCAGGACGTACGAACACGCCGCCGGCAGGAAAAAGACCAGGCGGAAAAATCCCTGGGCGAAGCGTATGCTGGTTACCAACAACGCCAGACCCAGCGCGAAGACAAAGGTCAGAGGAACGATAAACAGACCAAATATCAAAAAGGTCCCAAGCGCCTGGATAAAGTTCGGGTCGGTCAGCATAACCCTGTAGTTGCTCAAACCGACAAAGCCCTGCGGCGTAAGGGTCGAACGCGCATTCGAGAGGCTGAGCACAACGCTCCAGATAATCGGAAGAAAGAAAAAGATCAGCAAGCCAATCAGCAACGGTCCAACAAAGCACCAGAAAGCTACCGCAGTGCTCCGATTGCGTCGCTGGAGATAGGACTGCGCCGTACGCTTCTCAGGCTCAACCAAGGGAACGCCCGATGTCAGCGTGGATGCACCAGAAGTTTTCATGTCACTTCTCTTCCTGTCAGTCTCACTTCACAGAGACACCACGGCGGCGTACCGCCGTGGCGCTCAGTAGCGGGCAGAGAAGACAAGAGTGTCCTGTAGACCATCTCATCTGCTACTTCCCTACTATCTTACCCTAAGAGATGAAGTAAGACAGGCAACTAGCTCAACAGTTGTTGGAGTTCAGTGGTACATGTAGCGGCAGCCTGGTTAAGCTGACTCAGCACATCGCCACCGTTCTTGATCACATTACTCACTACGCCAGTCAGGGCTGTATCCATCGCTGCGTCCCACAGCGGCGGCTTGGAGTGACCGTACTTATTGAGGATATTGACCGCAACCACTCCCTGACCGGTTTCGAGTTTCGAGGTCTGAGACGCGATGCTCTTGCGCGGCGGCACATGGAAACCGTAGCCTACGTTCCAGTCGGTCTGGACCGAGATAGTATCAACCCAGAGATATTTGACATAGGCTTTGGCAGCGGCGATATTCTTGCTTTTGGCGCTCACGGCCTCGGCCCAACCACCAGCAATGGTCGCGGGCTGGCCTGCGGAAGTGACCGGAGGCAGGGGGAAGATGGCAAAATCGTCGCCCAGGGCTTTGGTGATGCCGGGCATAGCCCATAGACCACACCACTGCATTGCCACCAATCCCTGCTCAAAGGCCGAAGGATCGGTCCAGTCGGTCGGTGCACCGATCAGTAGACCGCCCGATTTGTTCAGTTCGTAGAGCTTCTGGTAGGCCGCAGCAACGGCTGGGGTGTTGAAGACGATCTTGTTGTCACTGATCAGATCGCCCGCCGTCCATAGCAGGGGATAGGTCATCGAGACAACGCCACCGTCGTTACCAATGTAGAGACCCTTACGGTTGCCTGAATTCAATTGTTTGGTGATCGTAATTAATTGATCAAAGGTCGTCGGCGGCTGAATGCCCGCAGCCTGAAACATGCTCTTGCGATAATAGATAAACTGCGGATCTCCAATCATTGGGATGGCATATACATGTCCGTTGACCGTGTATGGAGCCAGACTCGCAGTCAGAAAATCGCTCTGCACTGATGCAATAACATCGTCGAGCGGCTCGACCAGCCCGGCTTTGACCTGCGCCAGGGAGACAGTCTGCAATTCAAATACGTCCGGAGCATTTGTTCCCAATAAGGCCGTCTGGAGTCTGTTTGGATAGAGGTCCGCTGTACCCAGAATCCAGTCGGCGGTCACGTTGGCTTTAGTATATCCCTTCGCATATCGCTCGACAGCCTCATGAGTACCTGTCTCTCCGTATTCATGATACCACTGCACGAGAGACGGCAGATCGCCGCTATTCGTGCCGCTGTTTGTACCAGCACAGGCCGCCAGGAAGGAACTGCTAAGGGCTGCTGTCCCCAGCGCCGCACCCGATGATTGGAGAAAACGGCGTCGGGAAAGGGGAGAAAGGAATCGGCCTTGAACCATTTGTATCCTCCTGAGAAGATTTTCGCTCTCGTCGTTGTGCGCAAATTCAAGGGTTATAGCGTCCATTGAAGAGTCAACTCTGCCGGCTCGGTTGCACTGTTTCAATTACTCGCTGCGCCGAGTAGGAAGCGCTAAAGAAGCTTTACTGACTACCTCTGTAGAGGTGACTCAGGCTTTCGCTTCCATTGCCAATGGTACCATAGTTCTGACTTTTTGTCAACATAGTTTACAAAAGATGGTTTTTCTTGGCAAGTCGGGGCTTGCGGTCCTCTAGAGTGAAGCGCCCCACCTCATAAATACTGTTTTGCCTGCGGCAAGCGAACAAGCCAGTCTTGTGGACCTGCGCACTCAGTCCCCAGGCGCTGGATGTGTTTCACATGCAGAGAAAAAGACTGAGTGAGCAAGGCGTCGGGGTTTGCAACGTGTGAGGACACATGATAAGATTTATAGGAGACCGAGCGAAAAAGGGGAAAGTTATGCAGCCGTGGCACCAATTGATGCGTACAAAGCAGCGGGAGCGCGAGAAGATACGCAAGGAACAGACTCGCAAAGGCACCGATCAGCACCTTGTACGCGAGTCCAATCGTCTCCTTGTACTTAACTATATTCGCGAACATAAGAGTATTTCGCGGTCGGACCTCGCTCCTTACACTGGTCTTTCGCGGACGGCGATTGGCAACATCGTTGACGAGTTGCTCAAGGAGGGGATTGTGCAGCAGGCCGAGCACGGCATGGGAGATGATCGCCGCACGACGCTGCTCTCGTTCAATGCCTCAGCGGGCTATGTGCTGGGCGGCACGCTTGGTCACCAGCACCTGACGCTCCTGCTGACCGATCTGGCCGGTCAGCCTATCCAGCACCTGGAGGTCCCTTTCGCGCTCGGTCGTGGACCCGAGGAGGGTCTCCCTCTGCTGGCCAGATTGCTCCAGGTCTTTGTCGCACAGCAACAGATCGCCTGGGAGATGGTGATTGGCATCGGTCTGGGGATTGTCAGTCCGCTCGCTTTTCTGCCGCAGAAAAAGGTCGCGCTGCCCGCGGCCTTTGTGCGTTGGGCGGGAGTCGATATTCAGCAGCGGCTTGAGAGTCTGCTGGGAGTCGCGGTCTACCTGGACAACGACGGAAATATGGGCGCACTCGGTGAGAGCCGCTACGGGGCAGGGCGCAACGAAGGTCAGATGCTCTATGTCAAGGCTGGCTCCAGTATCTCCGGTGGCCTGATCCTCAACCACACGGTCTATCGCGGCTACGCCGGTCTGGCTGGCGAGATCGGCCATATTCCGGTCGATGTGCAGGGTCACCTCTGCCAGTGCGGACACACCGGCTGCCTGGAAACGACGACAGGCAAACAGGGGATTCTCCTGGAGGTCCAGCGCGTTCTGCCGACTCTGGCTACGCTGCCGCAGGTGATTGAGGCTGCACAGGCAGGCGATGCCGCCTGTATAGGCGCATTGGCCCGTGCAGGCAAATACCTGGGTATCGTCCTGGCGGGCCTGGTCAATACCTTAAACCCCTCGCTGATCGTCCTGGATGGCAGTACCATGCAGGCCGGCGAGCTGATCCTGCGCTCATTTGAAACGTCGCTTGAAACTCACAGTCTGCCAGCGTCGTTCGCTGATCTGCGGGTAACGCTGGCCGAGTGCAAGGGCCTCGCCATCCCCCTCGGGGGCGCTGCCACGATCCTCGATGCGATCTTCTAGCGTCTCAAGCCGTGGATCTCAAGCAAGGGCGCACACGAGTCGCGCACGATCAGTGAGGTCGCTAGTTCGATGCGCCGGCTCTCCAGCGGCTCGCCACGGATCAGCCGCAGAAGCATCTGCGTCGCCAGGCGTCCCATCTCGCGCAAGGGCTGACGAATGGTCGTCAGCGGCGGACTCATCCCTGCTGCGCCCGGTACATCGTCAAATCCAATCACGCTGATATCCCTGGGAACCTGGAGACCACGGGTGTAGAGTGCGCGATAGACGCCGCTGGCCTGGAGGTCGCTGGTCGCAAAAATAGCGGTGGGCGGCTCTTCCAACTCCAATAGGGCCAGCGTCTGCGTATAGGCGCTCTCCTGATAAAAATCGCCCTGGCGGATAAGTGCGGGGTCGACGGGGATATTCCTGGCCTCAAGCGCCGCACGGTACCCGGCCAGGCGGGCCTTGCTCGTCAGGTGCGAGGGAATACCAGTCACTGTAGCGATGCGCCGATGACCAAGCCCCAACAGGTACTCCGTGGCCACCAGTGCACCCACCCAGTTGGTAGAACCAATCGAAGGCACATCGGAACTCAGAGGCAACACATCGTCGATAACCACAAAGGGGATGTGCTGTATGCGCAGACGCTCCAGGTGCCGCGTATGCTCGACTGGCGTAAATAAGAGCGCTCCATCGGTTGTGTTTTTGGAAACCGCTGTCAGCCACTGACGCTCACGCGGCGTACTGTCGTGCATCGAGAAGAGTGCGAGCCGGTACTCTGTTTGCTTCAGGATATCTTCGATTCCGTTGAGAATCTCCAGACAATAATCGGTGTCAATCGCCGCCGGGGAGACCAGATCGATAAGCTTTGTCCCCACTGACGAAGCTTCTTCCAGCAGACGATGGGTGCGGTTGTGTATATAGCCACTCTCAGCAATAATACGCTCAACACGTTTACGCGTCAGAGGAGCCACATCCGGTCGCCGATTTAATACCTTCGAAACAGTGGGAATCGAGACACCCGCTGCCGCCGCTATCTCGGCAATTCTTGGCCGTTGATGTTCCACAATGCTTTCCTTACTTCTCTGTAATATACCGAAATTTTCGAAAGTTTCGCTGTCAAGCAAATGTAACATATCTCTGCTTCTGCTGTCAAGCCAGCACTATACCTGATTTTTTACCCATTTTACTGTATATGCCCGTCATACCGCACATTATTTCTCAAAGCGAGCAGCGTTAAAGCAAACTGCCAGTACCTCTGACAGGTTTTTCCGAAAATAGTTGAAATATTTTCGGAAAATTTCTATGTACAAAAAGACGGGAGCGGAAGACGCGGGATCGTCTGTCCTGCGTCTTCCGCTCCCGTTGCCAGGCCTTCTTGCCTGGGATTTTGTTGCTACGGCGAGATTTGCGAGAGGGTGGACACTTAAAAGAGTGTCGAGCCTGGCTGGCGATCTGGATCGCTTAGAACGGATAGGGGGCGATGTCGCCGCGTATGGTGACCCACTGTGTTTCTGTGAAGGCGTCGAGGTTCCAGGCGGCGCTGCCAAAGCGCGAGCCGGTGCCAGACGCGCCGACTCGTCCAAAGGGGGCAAACGGTTCATCGTTGATATGCACGAGTCCGCTGGGGATACGCTCGGCCAGCGTCAGCGCTTTGGAGATGTCACGCGAGAGTATGCCGAGCGCCAACCCGTATTCGCTGCCGCCCGCGAGGGCCACGGCTTCGTCGAGGGTGGAGAAGCTGACGATCGGGGCCACCGGACCAAAGATCTCGTTGTCGTAGACGGGGATGCCGGGCCGTACGTCGGCGAGGACGGTCGGTCGATAGAAAAGACCCTCGAAGCTGCCGCCTGCCGCCACGCTCGCGGTGACCATGCGGTGAATCTTGTCGCGCTGGCGCTCGTCGATGATGGGTCCCAGCGCGACATCAGCCCTGGTCCCATCGCCCACGCTTAAACGCTGCGCGATCGCTGCCAGCCGCTCGGTATAGGCCTCGGCGAGGCTTGCGTGGACAAGATGCCGACTGGTGGCCATGCAGACCTGGCCCTGATGGAAGAATGAGCCAAAAGCTCCCGCCGAAACTGCCCGGTCGAGGTCGACATCATCAAGCACTATCAATGCGCTGTTGCCGCCGAGTTCAAGGTGGACGCGCTTGAGGTGGTGCGCAGCCAGTTCACCGACGATCCTGCCCGCGACGGTCGAACCGGTAAAGCTCACGACGCGTACGCACGGGTCGACGACCACTGCTTCGCCGGTTTCAACTCCACCCGCCAGGACGTGCAGCAGACCAGGCGGCAGACCTGCCTCGCTAAAGATCCGCGCCAGACTCACTCCTCCGCAGACCGCTGTGCGCGGGTCGGGCTTGAGCAGGACCGCGTTGCCCAGCGCCAGCGCGGGCGCGACCGAGCGGATCGCAAGGATCAAGGGGACGTTAAAGGGGGCGATGACGCTTACGACGCCAACCGGCAGGCGGCGGGCAAAGCTCAGGCGCGGCTGCTCGGTGCGCACGAGCTGACCGTAGGGCTGCGCCGCGGTCGCGGCGGCCTCGTAGCACTTGTGGGCCGCGATGTGCAGTTCAAAGGCGGCTTTGGGTCCGGTCGATCCCGACTCACGCACCAGCCACTCCTGGATCTCGGCTCCGCGCTCCTCCAAAAGCGTCCCTGCACGACGCAAGACTGCCGCGCGTTCGCTAAAGGGCGTGCTGCACCTGCGCCTGCACGGCTGCGCGTGCTACATCGGCGGGGTTCGCCCGTCCCAGCGTCCCGAGTTGCGACCCCGTGGCAGGCTCGACGACGGGATAGTCGCCACCCGCCGCGTCGATCCACTCACCATTAAAAATCTTCCCCGTCCAGAGCCGCGCGTCCATCAACGCGTCAGAAGTCTTTGTCGTCATTGAAACCTCTCTTTTTATCCTGAATACGCAGTCATTGCGGCCAGGTTCGCGGTTGGGTCCATCCGTGCATCCGTCAGTCAGTCAAATTGCCAGGCCAGACTGGTCACCGCTGCCCGCGAGCCGACAGTATACGCGAGTTGAGCGCGTTGCATACGCTGCTGAAAGGCGTCATCGGTGGGAAAACGATGCACCATCGAGGTCATCCACCAGGCAAAATATTCGGTGCGCCAGACGCGCTTTAGACACGTCAGAGAATACGCCCCTAAGAGCGCTGACTACCGTTTGTGGTAGAAGCTTGCGAGCGCCTGCGCAAGATAAGATAACGCACGTCAGGCGAGGTTCAGACCCTTTGCGCTGGTCGGCGGCACGATATGCGCGGCATCGCCCACAAGCAAGAGTCGACCGTAGTGCATAGGTTCGATCACCAGGCTGCGCATGCCCAGGATGCTTTTCTGGATGATCGGTCCAGTACGCAACTGCCAGCCGTCCCTGGTGGCAAGGCGCAACTGTAGCTCCTCAATGATCAGTTCGTCCGACCAGTGCGCGATCTCGTCGTGCGGGTCGCACTGGAGGTACATGCGCTGGATCGTGGCGGAACGCGTGCTGACCAGCGCAAAGCCGCGCTCATGATAGGCATAGATCAATTCACTCGTCGAGGGCGGGGCCTCAAGCAGGATACCCAGCCAGCCAAAGGGATACGAGCGGCTAAAAACTCGCTTCACTTCGGTGGGAATGGCTGCACTGGAGACGCCGTGCGAGCCGTCGCAGCCCGCGATAAAGTCGCAGTCCAACCTGACCTCTGTCCCCCGGCCGCTCGCTAGTGATAGCACTCAGCCGGACATCCTGGACCTCGCAGAAAAGCGCTTCGTCCCACGCCAGGCGGGCCGCAACGAGGTCTTTGATAAGCTCGTGCTGCGGATAGATGGTGATTGTACGCCCGCCCGTCAGATCGGGGAAAGCAATGCGATGTCCTGCTCCGTCGAAGCGCAGTTCGATGCCGCGATGCACAAAGCCCTCGCGCTGCATGCGCTCGCCCAGCCCCAACTCGTTGATCAGATCGACCGTCCCCTGCTCCAGGACGGCCGCACGCATGGTCGATTCGATCTCTGCCCGGCTGCGGGACCGCGTCGATGCCCTCCCGCGCGAGCATTAAGCCAGCGGGTCCCGCCCCAATGATGCCGACCTGTGTATGTATGTGCATATCTTTCTTCTCGCTTGCTACGCTACTTGAATAGGCGTGATCCCGCCTGGACCGGGATAGTCGTGAGCTACAAAAATGTGTACAGGTGCTGGCTAAACGTCTCGGGAGATTCGCGGCTTGAAAGGTGGGCGACTCCCGCAAAGACTCTCAACTGGCTCCCGGCGATTGCCGACTGCAATGCGTGGGACTGCGCAGGTGGCGTCGAGTTCGCCAGCCAGAATCAGGGATGGCACGGCAATGGTAGGTACCAGCTCGTGCAGGTCGGTCGCGCACAACACGTCGCACGCCGCGATATAGCCACGCGGATCGGTCGCCAGCAGCATGGCCTCGACCTCGCTCACCGTCTCGGGGTGCTTCTGGCGATAGTCCGCGCTGAGAAAACGGGCGAGCGTGGCCTCGCGCACTGCCTCCATGCCGCCTGCACGCACGGTCGCGATCTGCGCCTCCCAGGTCTGTCTGGACCCGATGCGGGCGGCAGTGTTGGCGAAGACGGCCCGCTGCACGCGCTACGGATACTGCGCGACAAACCAGAGCGCGGTCAGCCCGCCGAGGGAGAGGCCGCATATGCTGGCTTGCTCGATGCCCTGCACATCAAGCAGGTCGTTGCCAAGCGAGTTCACCAGGACCAGCGGGGGCGCATCGACAGGACCTTCGATCCTGTAGGCCAGACGCAGGCCGCCACGTGCAAAAAAGTCCATGTTTGACTTCACTCTCTTTGGGTGGCGCGATAGGATGCGAGTGCTCGCTCGATCAGGCTCTCGCTGCTCCCCAGATAGTTGGCGGGGGTCAGAACCGCGACGATAGCTGACGGCGAGAGGTAAACACAAACCTCATCCGAGGCCTGCGCCACCTCGCGCAGGGAGCACCGCGCAGCCACTGCCTGATCACACAGTTCACTCACTAGCTGTTGCGCTTTGGGACGCCCCAGATAGGGCGCGAGCGCCATCGTCAGGGATTCGGCCATCAACAGGCCACCGCTCAGGGCCAGGTTGGCCCGCATGCGCTCTACGTCGACCTCCAGACCCGCGACCGCTCGCTGTACGCATTCGACCGCGCAGGCGGTCGCGCAGAAAAGCTGTGGGAGCGCGACCCACTCGGCCTGCCAGGCTCCTGCGGCGCGTTCCTGCTCCTGCGCCATCGCTGAGAGTATAACCGAGACGCTGCCCAGCGCCAGGCGAGCAGCGGCACGGGTGCGCTGCGCGTCAACCGGGTTGTGTTTCTGTGGCATGGCGCTCGATCCGCCCTTGCCAGGTTCGCTGCTCTCTCTGATCTCGCCAACCTCGCTCTGCGCCAGCAGCACCAGGTCGCCCGCCAGCTTGTCCGTCGCACCAGCCAGCACGCCGAGCGTACTCGCGATCACCGCCACGCGGTCGCGCTCGGTGTGCCAGGGGAGGTCGGCCTCCGGCAGGTCTAGCTCTGCGGCCAGCAAGTGCGCGACGTACAAACCCTGACTTCCCAGCGCCGCCAGCGTACCAGCCGCGCCGCCAAACTGGACGGCGAGCGAGCGCTGACGGTGCTCGCGCAGTGCGCCGAGTTGACGGGTAAAGAGAGCCAGCCAACGAGCCGCCTTGAGTCCAAAGGTGATCGGCAAGGCCTGCTGGAGCAGGGTACGCCCGGCCATCAGGGTATGCCGGTAGTGATCGGCAAGGGCGGCGCAGACCGCACAGAGCGCATCCACGTCGGCGATCAACAGGTCAAGACCCTCGCGCATCTGCAACATCAGCGCCGTATCGATCGCATCCTGGCTGGTCGCACCCAGATGGACGTAGTTGCTGGCGTCGCCCGCCACGCGAGCGGTCAACTGGCGCACCAGAGGAATAGCCGGTGTACCAGCCACCATGGCCTCGCGATAGAGTGGCGCAAGCTCAAAAAGCTCGACCTGACAGCAGGAGGCGATGGCCTGCGCTGCTGCGGCAGGCACGATGCCCGCCCGCGCTTCAGCCTGAGCCAGCGCGGCCTCGAAGCGCAACATCTGCCGGATGTGCGCCGCGGGCGAAAAGACGGTAGCCATGCTTGCCGTTGTCAACAGGCCATCGATATTCTCTGACATAGCCATTCCACCTGCTAAAGCTGAAAAAACGCTGTTTCGTGTTTTCCCTGGAGGACGATATCCAGACGATAGATGACGCGCTCACCCGCGATGCTGCGTCCGGCGAGCAGGGTAGCGCGTCGTTCCACGGGGACGCAGTTCAGAACCGCGTCGACGGCGTTGGCAGGCTCGTCGGCGAAGTACAGACGGGTGAAGAGATGGTTGAGCAGACCGCGTGCGCAGATCGTCAGGCAGATGTGCGGGGCCTGCATCTGCTGGCTTTCCAGCGTCAAAGGCACGGGACCGGGCTTGACGGTTTCAAACCAATAAAGCCCCTGCTCGTCGGTCCCACAGCGCCCAAAGCCAGCAAAGCTCTGGTCCAGAGGGTCAACACCCACATGAGCCGGGTGCTGGTAGCGACCGGCGGCATCGGCCTGCCAGATCTCGACCAGCGCATCGGGCAGGGGCAGTCCATCGCCGTCGAAGACGCGCCCCTCGACGCGGATGCGTTCACCCGGCGTCTCAGGGTGGGCCAAGACCTGGCGCGTCCCGCCTGCGTCGAGCAGACCGAGGGAGAAAAAGGGACCAGCCGTTTGCGAAGCGGTCGGGCCGGAAAGTCTACTCATGGACGGGCCTCCATCTGCTCAAACAGGGTGGCAAGGCTGCCACGCAGAACGATATCCCAGCGATACCCCAATGCCCATTCCTGTTCGGTCACATCGTGGGCGTAAGCCGCGATAAGACGCTGGCGGGCTGACTCGCTCGGCACGGAGCTTAAAACCGGATCGATCGAGTGGAGCGAGTCGTCGGGAAAATACATCTGCGTCACCAGACGCGAGCGCAGCGTGGGACCAAAGAGTGAAAAGTGAATATGCGCGGGCCGCCAGGCGTTGGGGTGATTTTTCCACGGATACGCGCCAGGTCGCACGGTCAAAAAGCGATAGGCCCCGCCTTCATCGGTCAGACAGCGTCCCATGCCCAGAAAGTTTGGATCGAGGGGTCCTGGCCACTGGTCACGTTTATGCAGATACCGTCCTGCCGCGTTGGCCTGCCAGATCTCCAGGAGCGTGTGCGGCAGAGGCATCCCCAGTTCGTCAAAGACGCGTCCAGTGACGATGATACGCTGGCCGATGGCCTCACCACCAGTTCCCGCGTTGCGCGTCAGGTCGGCATCTTCCACGCTCGCCGCGCAGATCGCCGCCCCCGGTCCAGTCAGCTCCGAGAGGGTCAGTGGCACATCGATCAAGGGGAGAGACGGCGCACGTTGCTGCGTTGACTGATAGGCTGCGTACAGATAGGGGGGGAAGATCTCGCGCTCTCCGCGCACAATATCGCCAATAGTCGTCTGGTTCATGTCTCCTCCTGCTGACGATTCGTCGCTGAATCGCTCTCATCTGTAGTAGACATCGGCTGTACAAGCACGTTTTTAGCGGTCGCGAAGGCTGCATTGGCGGCGGGGATGCCCGCGTAGAGCGCAACGTGGAGCAGTACCTCAGAGATTTCGTGTGGATTAACGCCCGTATTGCGCGTAGCTTTCAGGTGGAGGGCCAGCTCTTCACGTCCAAGCGCGGCCAGGATCGCGATAGTCACCAGACTGCGCGTGCGACGATCGAGGTCGGGTCGAGACCAGAGGAAGCCCCAGGCAGTCTCGGTCAGCAAGCGTTGAAACTCTGCATCCAATTCTGTAACCCTGGCCTGCGCCCGGTCCACGTGCTCGTCTCCAAGTACCTCTCTACGGGTCTTCATGCCACGCTCATAGAGTTCATCTTCCATCACGCTCTCTGGTTGCTCCTTTGCACGCACCGCCGCATCTCCGAACTGGCTCCAGGGGAAAGATGCGGTCTGTCTGGACAAGGGTGGAGCGATCGGACACGGCTCGCCTGCCCCTTACATAGAGTATAGAAGGTACAAAGATACTATGTCCAATACTTTGTTTGACTTTGCTTATACAGGATCTATATAACCGTCCGAGGTGGTTGGTAGGAAGAGAGGAGCCAGAGAAGGGTCCTGAGCGACGGGAGTCAGCGTGCTGATGACCTGGAGGAAGCGCTGCAAGACGGTAAAGGTGTCGTCGCGCCGCCAGACGACGCCCAGTTCGACCTCGCGGGTGATATCGCGCAGCGGACGATAGACCACGCCCGTGCGGTGGAGGTTCTGCATCGAGGCGGGGACGAGCGCGACGCCCATATTGGCCGCAACCAGGCCGATGATCGTCTGCATCAGCCACGCCTCCTGGCGCACTTTGGGGGTAAAGCCCGCCTGACGACACGCCTCCATAACGTGCCCATACAGGCCAGGCATCGCGACGTAACGCGGCGGCACGATAAAAAATTCGCTCGCCAGGGTGCGCAGTTCGATCGGCTCTTCAGAGGCGTAGGGATGGTCCACGGGTAGGGCGGCGACAAAAGGCTCACGCAAGACCGTCTGCGCACACAGCACATGATCGGCAAAGGGCATGTAGACCATACCGACATCGATGCGGTGGTCGTGCAGCGCCTGCACCATCTGATCGGGGTTCATCTCGCGCAAAAAAAGCTGGATCGCGGGAAACTGCTGCTGAAAGGTCTGCAAGATCGTCGGCAGCACACTATTCGAGGCCGAAGGCACAAAGCCCAGCGTCAGGAAACCGACCTCGCCGTGGCCGACGCGCCGGACCTGGCGCACCGTCTGCTCAAGCTGCGCAAAGATGCGCCGCGCCTCATCGAGCAGCACCTTCCCCGCCTCGGTCAATTGCACCTGGTGGCGAGTGCGCTCAAAAAGCTGCACCCCCAGATCCTTCTCGAGCTGCTGAATCTGATAGCTCAACGGCGGCTGCGCAATATGCAAACGTTCGGCTGCCCGCGTAAAATGCAACTCTTCAGCGACCGCCACAAAATAGAAGAGTCGACGCATATCAATCAGATTATCCATCGGCCTCGCCTCGCCTTCAGTCAGGGCATGCCTGTCAGGCACACCCTCCTTTCCTCAAGGGATTATACAAAACAGATATAACAAATACAAGTTTTTGTATTGGACATATGAAAGAGAAATCGCTACACTCAACCCGGCGCATCCGATCGGATGCACGCCTCTTTAGCTCTCTTGCCAGACTCAGAAGAATGCGGGGGCGACCGTGATAGATAAACGTCTCTCTTTACAAACAGCCATCGCAACCTACGTTCACGATGGCATGTCTGTGGCAATCGAAGGCTTTACCGCTTTTATCTGCTTTGCCGCAGGCCACGAAATCATTCGTCAGGGTCGGCGCGACCTGACGCTGATCCGCATGACGCCCGACGTGATCTACGACCAGATGGTCGCGGCGGGTGTGGCGCGTAAGCTGATCTTCAGCTATCTGGGGAACCCCGGTGTGGGACCCCTGCACTGCCTGCGGCGGGCCGTCGAGCAGGGTCTGCCCACGCCCCTGGAGTTGGAGGAATATTCGCACTACGGCATGGTGGGACGTTTTCTGGCCGGGGCTTCACACCTGCCCTTCTTCCCATTGCGTAGCTATCTGGGTTCCGATATGCCGACCGTCAACGACCAGATCCGCTTTGTGCAGAGTCCCTACGGCGAGGAGACGATCGCCGTGGTGCCGCCGCTACATCCCGACGTGGCCATCCTGCACGCACAACGCGCCGACACCCAGGGCAATGTCCATCTGTGGGGACTGCTCGGAGTACAGAAAGAGGTAGCCTTCGCCGCCCGCAAGGTGATAGTCGTGGTCGAAGAGATCGTCGACGAAACGGTGATCCGCGCCGACCCCAACCGCACGTTGATCCCTGGTCTGATCGTCGACGCCGTCGTCCACCAGCCCTATGGAGGAGCGCACCCATCCTACGTCTAGGGCTACTACGACCGCGACAACGCCTTCTATCTGGCCTGGGACAAGACCTCGCGCGACCCCGCACTGACGCAGGCCTGGCTTCAGGAGTGGGTCTTCGATCTCAAGGACCACGCGGCCTATGTCGCCAAACTTGGTGAGCAGACGCTTGCGCGTCTCCAGCCAGGCGTAGCCACGGCTGCCCCCGTTAACTATGGAGTCTACCAGTGAGCGATACACAGCAGCAACCGGCCTATACCTCCGCCGAAATGATGATCGCCGCCGCAGCGCGAGCGCTGGCGGGGACGCGCACCGTCTTTGTCGGCGTGGGTCTGCCCAATATCGCGTGCAATGTAGCTCGCGCCACAACGTCGCCCGACCTTGAACTTATCTACGAGTCGGGCGTCTATGGAGCGCACCCGGCGCGTATCCCGCTCTCCATCGGCGACCCCACGCTGGTGACCGATGCCACGTCGGTCGTCTCAATGGCCGACCTCTTTGGTCTCTACCTTCAGGGCAAACTTATCGAAACGGCTCTATTAGGTGGAGCGCAGATCGACCGCTATGGCAATCTCAATTCTAGCGTGATCGGCAACTACGCAGCCCCACGCACGCGGCTACCAGGCAGCGGCGGCGCGTGCGAGATCGCAATCAACGTCCAGCGCACCCTGATTATCATGCACCTCAAACGGCGAGCCTTCGTCGAGCGCCTGGACTTTGTCACTAGTCCCGGCCATCTCCGGGGCGGCGACAGCAGACAAAAGCTCCACCTGCCAGGACAGGGTCCACAGCTCATAATCACCGATAAGGCGCTGTTCGACTTCGCCAACGATGAGCGCGAGATGGAGCTTATCTCCCTGCACCCCACAGTGACCGTCGAGGAGGTGCTGGCAGATGTCAGTTGGGAGCTGCGCGTCGCCAAAAAACTCACTATCACCCACCCACCAAGCACGGCCGAACTGCACTGGATTCGCCAAGCACATCTGTAAGTAGAGACAGCCCTTACGCGAGCCGCTCAATGATCGTGGCAATACCCTGGCCAACGCCGATACACATACACGCCAAACCGTAGCGCTGCTGGCGACGTTCTAATTCGTGCAACAGACCAACAACGAGCCGCGCCCCGCTACAGCCAAGCGGATGACCCAGCGCAATGGCTCCGCCGTTGACGTTCAATTTCTCAGGATCGATCTCCAATTCATCGACACACTGCAACGCCTGCGAGGCAAAGGCCTCGTTTAGCTCAACCAGATCGATATCGGCCATGCGCAGACCGGCCCGCTGGAGCACCTTGCGCGTGGCCGGAATGGGTCCCAGGCCCATGTAGGCCGGATCAACGCCCGCGACCGCCGAGGCAACGATGCGTGCTCGCGGACACAATCCCATCTCCTGCGCCCTCTGCTCAGAGACGATGACTAGCGCGGCTGCCCCGTCGTTGATGCTGGCCGCGTTGCCCGCAGTCACGGTCCCACCTGCGCGAAAGACCGGGACCAGACGGGCCAGCTTCTCCAGCGAGGTATCGCTGCGCGGTCCTTCGTCGCGCATACACACCTGCGGCTCACCCTTTTTCTGCGCCACCGCCACCGACACGATCTCGGCATCGAAACGGCCAGCCTCCTGCGCGGCCACCGCCCGCCGGTGACTGCGCAGTGCAAAGGCGTCCTGCGCCTCGCGCCCAATCTGGTATCTCTCCGCGACATTCTCAGCGGTCTCGCCCATACTATACGGCTGGTACTGCGCCGCCAGACGTTGATTGACGAACCGCCAGCCCAGTGTGGTATCCTCCAACTGCATGCCCCGTCCGTAGGCCACATCGGCTTTGCCCATGACAAACGGCGCTCGCGTCATGCTCTCAACCCCGCCCACAACAAAACACCCACCCTCCCCCACACGGATCGCCTGCGCCGCGCTGTTCACCGCCTGCAAACCAGAACCACACAGCCGATTGACCGTCTGACCCGCCACCGTAACGGGCAAACCCGCCAGCAATAGAGCCATCCGCGCAACATTGCGATTGTCCTCACCTGCCTGGTTGGCCGCACCCAGAATAACATCCTCGATCTCCTCGCACGGAATATGCGCCCGCCTGATCGCCTCAGCGACCACCAGGGCCGCGAGATCATCGGGCCGCACCGTCTTCAAAGCCCCACCGTAGCGCCCAATCGGCGTACGTACGGCAGAGATAATCACTGCTTGCTCCATTGCTTATCTACTCCACTAGTGGCTGTGTTTGTCGATCTTTCTATACTTATTAAGAGTAGTGTTCTGTCAGGCTTCGATTGACAGACGGGGATGCAAGGGGTACAACCCCTTGACTGGGGCTTATGGCTGCGCCTCAGCCTTCTTCTCCCCCTCCGTCGCCGCAGGCGACGCGTCACACAAAGCGTGATAAAACATAGTGTAGGCGATCTTTGTAGTGCAGTCCAATATAAAAACCACCATCTGTGATACAGAAAATATCTCACACAAGGAGTTGACTCACCCTTTAACGCAGATCAAGACCGGCCTGCCGGTAGACGGCATCGATGACGCGCATATTGGCGATTGAGTCGTGCAGATCGGGCGCAACTGGCTTCCCCTCGGTCACCGCCCGCACGAAGGCCCGCAATTGCAGCGTATAGGTCGCTTCGCCTTTGATATGTTCGGTGCGCTTGCCCTGCGACGAGCGCACGGTTAAGCGATGGTAGAACTGTGGCGCAACAAAATTGAAGACGCGCATCTCTCCCTGTGTACCGTGTACGCGCACAGCGATGCGCAGCAGCGTCCTGGAAAGTAACGAGGCGGTGAAGTGACCTGTGATCCCTCCGGGGAAAAGCAGTTCCGCGTCCATCCGTCGATCGACCTGCGGCGCGATGAGTGTGGCCTGCGCTCGCACGACCTCGGGTTCGCTGCCAGCCAGGAAGCGCAGCACGTTGATGGTATATGCGCCAACATCCATCGTCGCCCCACCGGCCAGCGCATAGTTGTAACGAATATCGCGCCGCGAGAGCAGTGGAAAACACAGCCACGCTTCGATGTGTTGCAGTTCACCCAGTTCGCCGCTGCTCACGATCTCGCGCATGCGGGCCGCCAGTGGATGGTAGCGATAGTGAAAAGCTTCCATCAGCACGCGCCCACTCTGCTTGGCCGCCTCCGTCATACGCTCGGCCGCGGCAGCATTGGAAGCAAACGGCTTCTCGCACAGGACGTGCTTGCCCGCCTGCAAAGCCTTGATGGCCCAGGCTTCGTGCAGTCCATTGGGCAACGGGATGTAGACCGCGTCGATCTGTTGATCGGCCAGTAGCTCGTCGTAGCTCGCGAAGACGCGCGGGATAGCGTGCTTCCGCGCAAAGGCCTGCGCCCGCGCTTGATCGCGAGCAGCTACGCCTACGACCGTGACCTCCGCCACGTGGCGAGCCGGTTTGATAAGCGACATGGGAGTGATCCGCGCCGCGCCAAGGATGCCCAGACGTAGTGTTTCCATGAAGTGTTCCCCTTTTATTCTGCTGAGTTTTGTACTGCGTGTATTGTAGCCCCCAGGGGAAGCCTCCGTCTTGTGCAGGCGTACTTCCCCGCCTATATAGTGATCCCGCGCCAATGCCCGCCGCGTTGCCAACCGGATAGGCGTCAGGCACTCTAAAGCAGAGCGACGAAACAAAACTGACAGTTTCTCGCTCCTATGTATAGGAACGAAAGGGTGAATTGAAGATGGAGAGGCAGGCACATGCTTCGAGGAGATGGCATATGAGAGGAACTGCAAATATCATCGTTGCGCTGATCGGAGTGAGCCTTGCTGTTGGCGGGGCGCTAGCGATGCTTGGCCGACACTTTTTAAAGGAGTTTACCCGGCCCGGCGTCACCGTTGAGTATGGCACTGCGGAATTGGGGGAAGTGACGCTCCCCGCATCGACAGCCGAACCTCCTCAGCATCTGCAACGCGCTATAACCCTCCACTCGGCGGACGGCACCCGCCTGTGTGGAGAATTCTGGGCGCAACCGCACAGCACCCAGACGATTATTATCAGCCACGGCTTTCATTTTCCCAGTCGGTACTTCCGCTCGGTCGCCGCACTTGAATACGCCCACGGCGCAAACGTCCTGCTCTTCGACTTTCGCGGACACGGCGCAAGCGAGCATGTGATCACAACCTGCGGCAACGCGGAGATCAACGATCTGGCTGCCGCAGTGGAGTTCGCCGCCAGCCAGCGCGAAACGACGCCCGGCCAGGTCTACATCCACGGCTTCTCGATGGGTGCCGCAGTCGCGCTTCTGCTGCCACCACACCCGGCCGTCGCAGGGATCGTCGCCGATAGCTCGTACGCCCGCCTGGACGATATGATCCGCTTTATCATCCTGCAAGTCCTCGCTCAGGAGACAGCCGGCTGGCGCGGTCCCGCCCGCCTGGCGTGTGCGCTGCTGCCAACACTGACCCACCTGATGCTGTTCGCAGGCAAACTGCTCTTCTACGCCCGCTATCGCTACCCTCTGGTGGCTCGTCCCGACCACGCGCTCGAGGGCGGATCGGTCAAGCAGACACTCTGCGTCCCTGGAACTATCCTACCAGCGATCCTCCTTATCCACGCCGAGAACGATCCACTGATCGAACTCAAACACGCCCACCGCCTCGTGACGATAGCACGAGCAGCCGGGCGCACAATCCAGGTCTACTATACGCCCTGCGCTATCCACTGTGGCTCCTACGGCCACGATCCACGACGCTATATGGCCCTGCTACAACAGTTTATGACGCTCAGGGGCATCCCGTCGAGCTAGCTCTCGCTCGCTGGCAAACAGCGCTACGATGGCATACAATAGACAGGTATCTATTCTAAATAAGCCACTTTTCCTAGAAAGAAAGCATGCATCTACCTATGGCTGATACAAAACAAACCCCAACCAGTGCGCTCGTCCTCGGTGGCGGCGGCACGACAGGCATTGCCTGGGAAACTGGCCTGCTGCTCGGACTGCTCGCAGGCGGCGTCGATGTCAGCAAACCCGACCTGATCGTCGGGACCTCGGCTGGCTCAACGGTCGGCGCTCAGCTCAGTAGTGGCCTCGACCTGGAGCAGTTGTACGCCCGCCAGCTTCGCCCGCTGGCCGAAACCGGCGAGCAGGTCGTCGCCTTTGATCTCGATCTCCTGATGCTGGTCTTTGCCGCAGGCATGGGCGCACCTGACGCACAGACGGGTCGCGCACGCGTCGGCGCAGCAGCTCTGGCAACCCAGACGATGCCTGAGGCGGAACGCTTGCAAATCATCGCTGCCCGCCTGCCCAGTCAGGAGTGGTCGACCACGCAGAAGCTGATCATCCCCGCCGTCAATGCACGAACCGGCGAAGTGGTGCTGTTCGACCAGCACAGCGGCGTTCCACTGGTCCTCGCGGTCGCCGCCAGTTGTGCGGTCCCCGGCGTCTACCCACCGGTCACCATCCAGGATCAGCGCTACATCGACGGCGGCGTACGCTCTGGCACCAACGCCGACCTGGCCAGCGGCCACCAACGCGTGCTCATCGTGCAGGTCGAAGCCTTCGACGACGCCCTGGACGGCGAGCAGACGGAACTCGAAAAAGGCGGTTCCAGCGTCCTGATCCTCAAGCCCGACACCGCCTCAGCCGAGGCCAGAGGACCCAATGCGCTCGACGCCAGCCGGTGTCCCGCAGCCGCTCAGGCCGGTCGCACCCAGGGACTGCACATCGCCGAGCAGGTCAAAACCTTCTGGTATGCATAGAGGCAAAGCACGGGCGTGGTCAGCAGATCTGCTTGCTGTCAGCACATTGTCTGGCATATGCTACAAGTCAGAAGGGGTTCACAGCACCATCTGTCTTTCCCACATAGAGATCCACGTTACGAGATTATGAGGAGAAAAGATCTTGGCATTTCCACTTAAACTGGGCTATAAAGCATCGGCCGAACAGTTTGGCCCACGTCAGCTACTCAACTTTGCCATCGAGGCCGAACAGAGCGGCTTCGATAGCGTCTGGATCAGCGATCATTTCCAGCCGTGGCGGCATACCAACGGGCATGCCCCCTTTGCCTTCGCCTGGCTGGGCGCATTAGGCGAACGCACCGAGCATATCCTGCTGGGTACCAGTGTGCTCACCCCGACCTTCCGTTACCAGCCCGCAGTCGTCGCTCAGGCCTTCGGCACGCTGGGTACACTCTATCCCGAGCGCCTGATCCTGGGCGCAGGCTCCGGCGAGTCACTCAACGAGATCGCCGTCACGGGCGGAAACTGGCCACCGGCCAAAGAGCGCCTGGCGCGGCTGCGCGAGGCCGTCACTCTGATTAAGCAGCTCTGGACCGAGGATATGGTGACCTTCGAGGGCGAGTACTACAAAACCCTCAACGCCACTATCTACGATAAGCCAGCTCAACCTATCCCGATCTATCTGAGCGCGGGCGGACCCGTCGCCGCGAAGATGGTCGGACGCCTTGCCGATGGCTTTATCTGCACTTCGGGCAAAGGCGATACCCTCTACCGCGACCAGCTCTTGCCCGCCGTGGCCGAGGGGGCCAGCGCAGCCGGACGCGATACCGCCAATATCGAGAAGATGATCGAGGTCAAGGTCTCGTTCGATACCGATCGCACCCGCGCAATGGAAGATACCAAAATCTGGGCCGCACTCGCCCTGCCCGCCGAGGATAAGGTCGATATCCACGATCCACGCGAGATGGAGGCGAAAGCCGCCACCGTCGTCGATCAAGCCCATCGCCGCTGGCTCGTCTCCAGCGACCCCGAAGAGCACATCGAACAGATCCGCCCCTATATCGAACTCGGCTTTACTCACCTGGTGTTTCACGCACCCGGCGACGACCAGTCGCGCTTCCTGCAACTCTACGCCAAAGAGATCCTGCCACGTCTGCGCCAACGTTGGGGCTAGCAAAACCGGTTCAAAACCTTCAAGAAGCAGCGACACCCACCTGCCGCTGCTTCTCTCCCCGCTTGGCATCTCCCTACCCACCACGCATTAGCCGAAATGTATAGATTGATCTGTAATCATTTGCCTTCCGAGTAAATTTTTTGTATACTCTCTAGAAAGACTGGCGACCAACTCGATATAGCATAGAGTCAACGCTGTAGCGAAATATGTCCCACTTTTTCGTTTCACCCGCTTTCAAACGTCTATTACTACGAAACCAGGCTTGTCCTGGACTATATTGCTCTTTGATGCGGATGGAGATACCGGCCATGAAAGACCAACTATTGCGCCGGGCCAGTCAATTACTGGACAGGCTTGAAAAGACCTTAGGCAAACCCGGAGATCTACAAAGTACTCTCCAACATATCCTGCAAACCGCGCAATCCTTCTTTAAGGTGGATGGCAGCATCATTGTGGCCATCAATCCGATTAGCGGTCTGTTTATGGACGGACTGATGCTCACCAGCGAGCAGGAGATTGAGCCGTTGCCCGTCCAGCAAACCAGACCTCAAGAATTGACGCAAAAGGTCGTCGAACGCGGGCTGCTGTTCATCCAGGACCTCGCCAACGAGTCCGACGACTATCAATACTTCTTTACTCGCGAGTACGGCCACCGCTCGTATGTCGGCCTGGCGCTGCACGAGCACGACCAGCAGAAAGTCCTTGGCGTGCTCTACCTCAATTTTATGCAGCCCCAGACCTTTAGCAAAAACGACCGCGAACTCTTCCAGTTCTTCGCCGAACAGACTTCCTATATCCTGCACGAAACCTGGCTGGTCCAACGCTATCGCCAGGTCGCATACCTCGGCCAGCAGATCAACCAGGAACTCTCGACGGTCGACGCGCTCTTCCAAAAACTACACACACACGTCAATACGATCCTCGACACCAGCTTGCTCTTTCAACTGGCCGTCTATCAGCCCCATACCAACGCGGTCAAAAACTATCTAAGCGAACACGACACGGTCAGCCCGCCCCCCACCAGTCTCCCCCTCCAGGCCAACGAACGCACTATTCTGGCAGCCGGTGAGACGATGATTATCCCGGACCTGAGCATGTACGAGCAACGCTTACCCTTTCAGGTCCCATCCGCGCAGTCTGGCGCGGATACAGGATCGATGATCGTTGTCCCATTGACGCTACAAGGACTGTTTCTGGGCGCACTTCTGACGCGCAATCAGCAGGTGAATGGGTATAACCACGAGGACCAGTTTATCCTGGAGTTGCTGGCCAATCATATCGCTCTGGCGCTCTATAATATCCGCCTGTATGAGAGCCTGACCCTGCTCAACAATACCGGCCAGGTGCTCACCCAGCAGCTCGAATCCGAGCAGGTCCTCCAGATCACCGTCAACCAGATCTGCGAGGTCACCCAGGCCGACAATGTGATCCTCTATCCCTATCAGGCCAGCCTGCGACGTTTTGTCTTCCCCCCACGCGTCGGCGGTCAGTTGCTGGATGAGGCAGCCCTGAACGCCAACTCGCTCCACCCCCAGGATATCGCCGTGCGAGCGCTGGAGTTTGGTCAACCCCTGTTCGCTACGACCAGCGAAGAGATCTATGCCACACTGCACAGCCCGCAGCAGCCCGCGGAGAGCACCTTTCAACAGCGCGAACAACTGCGCTCGACCGCCGTCCTGCCGCTCACTGTAGGCGATCTCCCCGTAGGCGTGCTGTTTATCAACTATCGCTCCCCACAGTACTTTGATATCCCGCAACGCTTTCTGATCGAAAGTCTGGCCCACTACGCGGCGATCGCCATCAAAAACGCCCAGACCTTCTCAACAGTGATGGAACGGCGCATCCGCGAGCTGGAGATCCTGCAAGAGATCGAGATAGAGTTGAGCAGGCACGTCGAACTGGACGAGGTGCTCGAAACGATCCTGCGCCTGGGACACGAACACGTCCCCGCAGAAGAGGCGGCTATCCTGTTCTACGAGCCGCATCTGCGCATCCTGGAACCACGCGCGGTCCGCAGCCGTGACCCAGCAGCAAGTATGGCGCATAGCATCTCAATCGAAGAGAGCAGAGGCATCACCTCCTGGGTAGTGAACCATAAAATGTCGGCCCTCGTCCTGGATGTTCACGCCAGACCCTGGTCCGAATACTATCTCCAGGTCGACGCAGATACCCTCTCGGAACTGGACGTTCCAATGATTCACGACAACCAGGTCATCGGCGTCCTTAACTTTGAGAGCACCCGCGTCGGAGCCTTCACCCACGACGACGAGGTCTTTCTGACCACCCTGGCCGGCCAGGCCGTGCTGGCCATCAATAAATCGCAGGCCTTTGAGCGTGAACGCCGCCTGGCCGAAGAAGGCTACGTGCTTAACGAGATCAGCCGCGAGATTACCAGCCAGCTCGACATCAACCACGTCTTTGACCTGATCCTGTCCAACGCTCTGCGCCTGACCGAGTCACATACCGGGACGCTGATGCTCTACGAAAACAACGCGCTCTGGATGGCCGCCGAGCGAGGCGTGACCGAGGACCACAAAGATGAGCAACATAACCTGGATGAAGGTG
The DNA here is from genome assembly GCA_034437695.1 of Ktedonobacteraceae bacterium. Taxonomy (GTDB): domain Bacteria; phylum Chloroflexota; class Ktedonobacteria; order Ktedonobacterales; family Ktedonobacteraceae; genus Paraktedonobacter. Next base: position 14,669 of record DAOTTJ010000488.1, on the reverse strand, counting down.
TGGTAGGCCACGTCGCCCTCCATAAAAGTCTGCTCAATATCGACCCCTCACAGCCACCCTGGAGCGAGATCTACCTCTCCTATATTCCCGGCACACGCTCCGAACTGGCCGTCCCCATGCTCGCAGGCGATACCCTGCTCGGCGTGCTGAACGTCGAAAGCCGCAAAGCCCACCAGTTCAAAGAAAGCGACGAACGCCTGCTCACCGCACTGGCCGGCATGGCCTGCGTCGCACTCCAAAATGCGCGGGCCTACGAGCGCGAGAAACGCCTGGCCGAAGAGAGCCAGGTCCTCTACGATATCAGTCGCGAGATCGCCGGTCAGTTTGACTCGGACAATGTCTTCCGTCTTATCCTGGAGAAAGCCCTGGACGTGACCCACGCCCTGACCGGCTCGCTCTACCTCTATGATGTGGACCTGCACGACTTGCACCGCGTGGCCGAGTACGACGTTCACCGCGTTGCTAAAGAGGGCAAGAAACGCCAGAAGCTCAACTCGGGCATCGTGGGCTTTGCCGCGTCCACCAGAGAATATTGCAACGTGAAAGACACCAGGCAATCGCCCTGGCGCGAAATGTTTATCGAACGCGTCCCCGGCGTGCGCTCCGAGCTGGCCGTGCCTATGCTCGAAGGCCACGATCTGCGCGGCGTGCTCAACGTCGAGAGCCGCGAACCTGGCCATTTTCGCGAATCTGATGTGCGCCTCCTGCAAGGACTGGCCGCCCTGGCAGTCGTGGCCCAACAGAACGCCGAACGCTACAAAAAGGCCGAGCGCGAAGCCCACCACTTCGAGCTGCTCTATCGCGCTGGACGCGACCTGGGACGCATAGTCGAATGGGAGCAGCTCGAAGAAGCGTACGACCACGTTATGCAGATCGCCCACGAACACAGCAGATGCTACGTCACCCTGCGCAACTACGACGAGAACCGCCAGATACTCGTGCTGACTCGCGCCACCCACTACCGTCACGAACCACAATGGAATACGCTGGAATTGACCGACGGCCTGCATGGCCTGGTCGCCCACGAGCGCCAGACCAGGGTGATCTTCGATCGCCATTCGCCGTCGATCGATGTGCGACTGCATATGTCCGATCCAGCGTTTCGCTGCCTCGTCGTCACCCCAGTACATTTTAAAGACCGCTACTACGGAAACCTGGCGCTGGAACACGAGGAGATCGGCTACTTCCGCGATACAGAGATCCATTTCTTTGAAGGCCTGGCCACCCAGCTCGCCAGCACTATTCATCGCCTGGAAACCATCAAAGCACGGCAGGAATTAGAGCAGATGAGTTCCATCGGCCAATCAGCGTTTGAGGTTACTCACCGCCTGGACAACGACCTGGGCCTGGTCGGCCTCTACATCAACGATATCCAGGCAGAAGTCGCCCAGAAAGGTCTCCAGAGCAATGTAATCAGCGAGCGCCTCAACGATATCATCCAATCGGTGCAGGCGGTCCTGACGTTTAGTCGCAACCTGAAATATGAACTGGCCAAGCTGCGCGACAAAGAGGGTGCGGCTGACTTTAGAGATTTTTTCCCCCAGGAACTTCTGGATGCTGCACTCAAAGATGTCGCAGTACCCACAACGATTCGCGTCATGCACGAAAAGGCCGCCATACATCTCAAGGTGCGAGCTGTCTACGCGCAGGTTGTCGACATCCTGCACAACCTGGTAACCAACGCTATCCAGGCCATGCCCGATGGAGGTAAACTGACGCTGCGCACCTTTGTACTGGGGCGTATGGTCTACATCGAAGTGGCCGACACGGGGATAGGTATCCCCGCGCATAAACAGAAGCAGATCTTTGAACTCTTCTTCTCAACAAAGGGCAGTTCAGGGTTTGGGTTGTGGTCCGCCAGACGCAATGCCCTCAAGAACCAGGGCGATTTGCGCGTAGAAAGCATGCCGGGAGCAGGCACAACCTTTACGCTCATCCTTCCCAGCAGCAGTGACTACACACGTTAGCAAGGCAGTGAACGGTGGTGCGACACAGACCGACCGCCCCACCATCTCGACTGTCGGAAACAGAGCGAGGTTCGTTTTAAAGAGAAAAGGTATGCCCCTATATGAACAGACAAGGACGAGTCCTGATTGTAGATGACCTGGAGAAGTGGCGCAAAGAACTGGTTTCGATCCTCCAACGCGAAGGCTTTGCCACCGCTTCAGCCGATACCTCGACGCTCGCTCTCAAGCGCATGCAGAGCGAGATCTATCACGTCGCGGTCCTCGATATCCGCCTGGTCGACGCAGAACTAAATAATACTGACGGCATTGGCCTGATGCGCGAACTGGGCAAACGAGGTCTCAGCGAAGCCATTCGAGTGATCATTCTTTCGGCTCACGGAACCTCTGAGCAGATGCGTGAAGCCTTTAAGGAATATCGCGTGGCCGACTTTCTCAGCAAAGATGGCTTTACACGCGAGGGGTTTCTCGAAAGCATTCACCAGGCATTCTGCGATGAAACGCCGATTAACCTGGATCTGCAAATTCACTGGCAACACGTGAAGGGACCCGACCAGGCAGTTCACAATCTGGAGCTGGGCGGCATACGTATCAGACGCAACCCCGAGCTACAAAGTCAGATCGCGCTGGAACTCGACGATCTGCTGTGCCGCCTCTTCGATACCGCCGAAAGTGTGATTGTCCGTCCATTAACAAACGGCCAGAGCGGGACAGGCGTCCTACGGGCGCAACCGTTCTACGCCAATGGCGGGGGACGCGCCGTGATAGTCAAATACGGCGATTTTCAACAGATCGAACAGGAGGCCAGAAATTTTAAAGAGTACGGGCAACCCTTTATCAGCGGCGGACGCGCCACCAGCATTCTGGCCCAACGCCGCACCCCCCACCTGGGCGGGCTGATCTATTCGCTGCTCGGCGCAGACAAAGACCAGTGGGAGGACTTCGCCCACTACTACCAGCACTCAACCGCCCAGCAGATTATCAACGTGCTCGACCACCTCTTCCTCGATACCTGTAGCGCCTGGTACGCCAACCCCGGTCGGCTCCAACCTCACAACCTGACCAGAGAATACCAGACCATGCTGGGCTTCTCGCAGGATAGTCTCGATCACGCTCTGCTCAATATGCAAAAGTCGGTCAAGGGTCGGCAAAAACTTCAGTTTAGCTCACTCGTGCAAGAACGTGCCTTTGCCAACCCCCTCCTGCACATTGAGGAACACCAACTGATGCGCTCGACCTATACCTGTATCACCCACGGAGACTTTAATTCACACAATATCCTGGTCGATAGCAGCAACTATAGCTGGCTGATCGACTTTCAAGCTACTGGCACCGGCCACGTGTTGCGCGATATCGCACAACTCGATTCGGAAATACGCTTTTCGCTCCTCTCTGCCAACGACGCCAGCCTGGAAGAGCGTCTCCTCCTGGAAGAAACCCTTTGCAGCGCAACACTCTTCGGCGAGGTCGCACCATACGCAACACGCCTGACTACAACCAACGAACTGGTTGCTAAAGCCTGCACTGTTATCGTCCATTTACGTACCCTGGCACGCAAGCTGATTGCTCAGAACCCCAGCGACGACATCAGCGAGTACTACATCGCTCTGTTCTACTTCGCCGTCAATACCACACGGTTCTACAATCTGCCCACCTGTCAGCGCGAACACGCGCTGATCTCTGCCAGTCTGCTTGCTGAGCGCCTCGAACTACACCAATAAAGAGATGGAACGATCTATGAGCACAGGAAAACTGATCCAGAGAAAAGGACGCATTCTCATTCTCGACGACCTCCCCTCCTGGCGGAAGGTTCTGGTCAATCTCCTCCAACAACATGGCTACGAGGCCGTGGCCGTCGAAACGGTTGAGGAAGCCCTGGCCGAAGTCCAGACAAACCTCTACCATGTCTTAATCCTGGACATCTATATGCGCGGCGGAGATGGAGATTCTCCCAACTCACAGGGCTTTGCACTGCTCCATACGTTAGCTGAAAAGGGCCTGACTGAGGTCGTGCAGGTGATTATGCTCTCCGCCTATGGCACAAAAGATCTGATGCGCCAGGCATTCCGCGAGTACAAGGTAGTTGACTTTCTCGAAAAACACGAGTTCTCAAGCCGCTGGGAAGACCTGCTCCACCGCATCAAGGCCATCACTCATTCTACTGAGAGCATTAATCTGGCCCTCGATCTGGCGTGGCCTCCCCAGACCAACCAGGGAAAGATCGCCCGCCAGTTGCGCCTCGATACCCAGGCTGCCCGCTCACATAGACACGCGCTCGAAACGCTCGGCGAGGAATTAGAAGATCTCTTCTGCCGCCTCTTCGCCGACGCCCAGAGCGTTCGTGTCCGTCCACTGACGCCCGGCTGGAGCGGCGCTGGCGTGCTCCAGATCCAGCCCTTCTACCGCGACGGCGGCAAAGGGCGCGACCTCCTGGTCAAGTTCGGCGCAATCGAGAGTATCGCTACCGAATACGCCAATTTCCAGAAACATGTGCAAAACTTTATCAGCGAAGGACGCAGCTCGGTCGTGCTCCACACCCGCCGCACGGTCCATCTCGGCGGGATCATCTATTCCCTCCTGGGCGCAGGGGGCGACCAGATGAAAGACTTTGCTACGTTCTATCACGAAAGTACGACGGCTGAGATCAAGAAATCGCTGTTCCAACTGATCACACGCACGTGCGAAAACTGGTACGCGAACCGCACCAGCCTGCAACAACTGGACCTGGCCGCCATCTACCAGAAGGTCTTTGGCTTTCAACCGGGCCGCCTGGAAGCAGCGCTCAATCGCGCACTGCAAACACTGGATATCGAACGTCGACCACACGTGATACTCTTCAATGCTCTCCCCGAAGGACGCACGTTTACCAATCCCTTGCCGATCGCCGATCAGACGCTGGCGTGCTTTTCCCATTTGAGCATCTCACACGGCGACCTTAATCCACACAATATGCTGGTCGACGAGAGCAATCGCATCTGGCTGATCGACTTCCAATCGACCGGCGAAAGCCATATCTTACGCGATATCGCTACGCTCGACGCCGTTGTACGTTTCCAGATCCTGCAAACACACGAAGCTTCGCTTGAAGAACGCCTCGCCTTCGAAGAGATCCTGTGCAGCGCCGAAAGCTATACCCACCTGGAAACGCTCGACCAGAGTTTCCACAGCGACAATCCAGCCCTGCGCAAGGCGTTCGATACGGTCGTCTATCTGCGTACCCTGGCTCGCCACACTATGTCTTCCAGTCGGCGAGCCGAAATTCATGAATACTATATCGCTCTTATGTACATTGCACTGAATACCTTGCGCTTCACCGAGACTCTTTCGACGCTGCAACGCCAGCACGCGCTCCTGAGCGCAAGTTTGCTGGCCGATCGGCTCAAATAATCCAATTGTATTGTCGACGTTCAACACCCTTCTGGTGCTCTGTCAAGCTTGATATGCTCAATCGCCTCCAGCGACTGAGAGGCGAGGGAGCCTGGGACGCTGCCCCAGACTCCAGTCAGGGGGATTGCACCCCTTGCATCCCTGCCTGTCAGGCAACGTTTGATAGACTACTAGCCTTTATCTATAGGGTAGAGAGGCAGATTACACCTATGCACGCGAATCAGGCCTGGAACAAACAACTACGCCATCAGCGCAAGATTCGTAACTGGACGTTAGCAGAACTGGCCAGCCAGCTTGCTTGCGATCCTAAGACGGTCAGCCGTTGGGAACAGGACGACACGTATCCTTCACCCTATCTACGCCGCAAGCTGACCGAGCTGCTTGATATCTCTTTTGAGGTTGAGCAGGCCGAGATCATCCCTCTGCCCTCGCAAAAAGAGGATTGGGGCGAGGCTCCTGCGGTCGATCATTTCTTTGGGCGCGAGGCGGATCTGGCTCTGATGCGGCTGTGGATAGAAGAAGACCACTGTCGCGTGATCGCGATTACTGGTCTGGGTGGCATCGGCAAGACTACCTTCGCAACGCTGGTAGCCCAGCAAGTCGCTCCACACTTCGAGCGGGTCTGGTGGCACTCGCTACAAAATGCCCCTACGGTCGAGCAGCTACTCACGACCTGCCTGCGCTTTCTGCTCGGCAATCAACAGCGCGAGATCCCGCAGGAACTCGACCAACAAGTGACTGTGCTCCTGGAGATACTGCGCAAACAGCGCTGTCTGCTCATCCTGGATAACGCCGACTCGCTGCTTCAGGCGGGACAGAGCGCCGGACAGTATCAGGCAGCCCACCAGGACTACGCTCGCGTGGTGCAGATGCTCGGTGCAACGCAGCACCGCAGTTGCCTGCTGCTCACCAACCGCGAGAAATCCCACGAGATCGCCCGCCTGGAAGGGCGTACCTCGCCAGTGCGCGTGCTGGCACTGAATGGTCTGTCAAGCGACCACTGCCGCGATATTTTACAGGATCAACAACTGCAAGGCAGCCAGGAGGACTGGGACGCGCTCACCCAACTCTATCGTGGCAATCCCCTGGCGCTCAAGCTCGTGGCCGAGCCAATCGGCGCAGTCTTTCAGGGTCAGATTGCCAGCTTCCTCGCGGCGGGGGCCAGCGTCTTTGGCGATATTAATAAGTTGCTGGAGCAGCATTTCTCGCGCCTCTCGCCGCTTGAACTGGAGATCGTCTACTGGCTGGCCAGCGAACGTGAAGAAACTAGCCTGGAGGTACTGCAAGCCGACATTCAACGTCCACTGGCTCGCGGGGCAGTGCTCGAAGCGCTCGACTCGCTGCGCCGCCGCTCGCTGGTCGAGGTCGGAAAGACCGGGCGCTTTCTCCTGCAACCAGTGATCCTCGAAGAGGCCACAAGCCGGTTTATCGAACGCATCACTCAGGAGTTTGCCCGCGCCGAGATCGGTCTGCTCGGCACGCACGCGCTGTTGAAAGCCAGGGCCAAAAACTATATCCGCCAGGCGCAGGAGCGCTTCGTGCTCACCCCCGTGGCCGACCAGATCCTCCAGACCGACGGACGCACCGAGATAGCACGCAGGATCAACGAGATGCTGAAAACTATACGCGCACTGCAACGCCCGGATTACGCGGCTGGCAATCTTCTCAATCTCTTGCTGCACCTGAGCCTGGACATACGCGGCTACGATTTCTCAAGCCTCTACATCAAAGAAGCGTATCTACAAAATCAAGCGGTAACCGAGGTTAACTTTACCGACGCAACCTTTATGCAGACGGTCTTTACCCAGACCTTCAGCAGTCTCCAGTGCGTGGCGATCAGGTCCGACGGCCAGGTCCTCGCAGCCGGGACGACCACCGGGGAGATCTGGTTCTGGAACCTGCCCGACCTCACCTCGCCCACTACCTGCCTCGGCCACGTCGATGGACTGCGCACTCTGGCCTTTAGCGACGATGGCCGCTGGCTGGCCAGCGGCGGCGAGGATACGCTGATACGCATCTGGGACGCCCAGAAGCGCGTCTGCATCGCCTCCCTGGCCGGGCATAACGATATTATACGCTCGCTGGCCTTCAGTCCCGATGGCCTGCAACTCGCCAGCGCCAGCGAGGATACCACCGTCCGGCTCTGGGATATCATCAGCGGCCAGTGTATCACCACGCTTGAAGGGCATACGCGGCGCGTGCGAGCAGTGACCTTCGATACGAGTGGAGAATACCTCTTCAGCGCAGGCGATGATCCGCAGATTCTGCTCTGGCTCACTGCGAACGGTCGTCTACTCACAAAGCTGCCAGCTACCCACAGCCAGACCATGACGCTGGCGTTCGATGCCTCGCGTCAGCTTCTGGCCAGCGGTCACGAAGATAGTCAGATCCGACTCTGGCCGCTGGCAACATTTCTCGACAAGAACAGGAGAGAGCTGCCCACAGGACCAGCCAGATTGCTGCGTGGACACAACAGTCGCGTCAGAACGATGACTATCGACCCCAACGGCCAGTTTCTGGTCAGTGGCAGCGATGATCAACGCATCACCCTCTGGGATATCGAGACGGGGCAGATGCTCTCGGTCCTCCAAGGCCATAGCAGTCGCGTCTGGTCGGTCGCCATCACACCTGACGCCCGCCGCATGGTAAGTGTCAGCGAAGACGAAACGCTGCGCGTCTGGGATACACAAAGCGGGGCCTGCCACCAGGTCTTACGCGGCTCCATCAGCCTGCTGAAAGCGCTGGCCTTCAGTCCCGACGGCCAACTGCTTATCAGCGGCAGCGAAGACCTGCGCCTGTGTATCTGGGATGTCAGAAACCAGCAGCTTTTAAGGACTCTGCACGGCCACACTCACCGCATCCGCAGCGTGGCCTTTAGTCCCGACGGCGTGACGATCGCCAGCGGCAGCGAGGACGAGAGCGTCCGTCTGTGGAACGCCCACACCGGCAAATGCCTGCACGTGCTCCAGGGTCATACCCACCTCGTCCGCGCCGTCGCCTTCTCACCCGATGGCCAGTGGCTCGCCAGTGCAGGCTACGACGGAGGGATTCGCCTCTGGGAGGTTGCCAGCGGCTACTGCCTCCACACCTGGTCAGCCGAGCAAGGATTTATTTGGGGTCTGGCCTTTAGTCCCGATGGCTCACTGCTGGCAAGTGCGGGAGAAGACCACACAGTGCGCACCTGGCTGCCGCCCGCTGGCCAACTCGCGCAGAGCTTTGCTGGTCACAAACACCGCGTCTGGAGCGTCGCCTTCAGTCCCGATGGTCAGACGCTCGTCAGCAGCGGCGACGATCGCACGGTGCGCCTCTGGGATACGACGACTGGCCGTTGCCTGCGCGTACTCAGCGAGCATCGCCACTGGGTACGCGATGTCGCCTTCAGTCCGCTCGGCGATCGGATTGCCAGTGCCAGCCACGACCAGACAGTGCGCATCTGGCACGCAGACAATGGCACGTGCCTGCACACCTTCACCTACCATACAAGCGGCGTCTGGGCGGTGACCTTCAGCCCCGATGGGCAGACGCTCGCCAGTTGCGGCGACGATAGCACCATCCGTCTGTGGGATACAGAGAGCGGACGCAGTACCTTCCTCCTGCGCAACGATGGTCCCTACGAACGCATGAACATCACCAACGTCCGCGGACTCAGCGCCTCCCAGATTATCTCGCTTAAACTCCTGGGAGCGATCGAAGATTGAGCAAAACAGAACAGGGGGGCGTGTGATCTACTTCACAGCGAGAAAGTGAGAAGCTAGCTGACTCGCGAGCAGATTTGTGGTACACTGATCCAGGAAACGGGACAGGGATGGCGAACTTTATCGGGTTGCTGGTGGATGCTCACCGGAAAGACAGACGCGCCGTGCGCGTTTGCCGCAAGCGAAAACCCCGTGCAGAAGGATATTCAGTTATGGAGCAGTGCGAATTTTGTGGCGCTTATCTGCCAACGACAGCCAGTTTTTGTGGAACGTGCGGCCACGTCCCCCGCAGGCAGACACAACAGGCCACCAGGATCACCCAGAACCCGCAGTCATCTGGTTACTTTGACCCCATGAATCAGCCGACCCAGTCCCTGAGCCACGGCCCGCTTGAAAACGAGGCCACGCTGATTACCTCACTCTCCCAGGACCAGCGACAGGGCTTTACCGGCTCAAGCGGCTCACTCCGCGCCATCAATCTGGTACCTATCGAAAAGCCACAGGCTCCAGATCAGAGTGATGAGGAAGAGAGGAGACGCCGCGCTGCATTCCTCGCGCTGGGTCTCGGCGGTCTAGCTGCGCAACAACCCTTAGGTCAGGTCCCGACAGCCTCAGGCACGCCACAGCTCTCACAGATGGCATCAGCCCAGGGGACGCCACAGTTGCAAACCCCCGGTTCTGTCGGCGGACACGCGTATGGACCCGGCATGCACGGCGGCGGAATGACATCTGCACCGTTCCCTCCTTCGATGCCGTCTTCTGTCTCACCTGGCTCTACGGCGTCCGGCGGAGCTTCTCATCCCAACCCAGGCGGCTCCACTTCGTCAGGCTCATCGTCTTCAGGTGGTAACCCTTCCGGCTGCATGACGGCTGTCCTGATCTTTATAGCAATCTTCGTACTTATCATGACCGGCACCATCACCCTGGGTCTAACTGTCTGGACGCCCGCGCTTACGCTGAGTGGCAACTCGCTCGTCACACCTGGCAGCGAACTGACGCTCCACGGCAGCAGCTTCCTGCCCGGCAGCTCGGTTACGCTGGTGCTGGATAGCAACATCCCCATTTATTATATACAAGCTGAACCGCACAGCCAGTTTGCACAGAGCAGCACGCAACTGGCGGGGGACACAGGGCAGTTGTTCGCAGGTATAGCCAGGGGAAAGAACATACTCTCGGCCCTGAGCAATGGCACCTTCTCCATCGCGTTCCTGGTCGACCCGAGTTGGTCGCCCGGCCCGCATACTATCCACGCTAGCGAAGCGGTGACTCACCGCAGCGCCGCTCTGACCTTTACTATCGCGGGGAAAACTTCCACGGTTACGCCGACTCCGCCTCCGACGCTGACGCCGACCGAGCAGCCCTCCGCCACGCCAACGGTGGCTGCGACTCCCACGCTGGGCATTACGAGTACCCCCACACCGACTCAGGTCGTGACGCCACCGCCCAATTTGAGTTGCGCCAATCCAGGGACATTGACCCTGGGCGCACTGAGCGAGTATAGTTCGCAGACCTCGACGAGCACAGTAACGCTCTGCGCCAGTGGCTACGGCACGCTGACCTGGAGCGCCTCCTGGAATGTGGCCTGGCTCAAACTCAGTCAAACGAGCGGCTCAATCCAGGCTCCCAGCCAGATGCAGGTAACGCTGACAGCTTCTTCCGCGAACCTGGCAGCCGGCAATTACACCACCACGATTACTTTCACCAGTCCACAGAGTGGCTCCACGCAGAGGGTCGGCGTCTCCCTGACGGTTAAAGCTGGTTGCCTTACGCTCAGTCCTGGACGCATGGTCTTTCGCGGCGTCGCGGGGATCAGCGATCCCGCGGCCTCACAGACAATCACCGTGACAAACTGCGGCTTAACCAGCGATTGGAGCGCGAGCGTTGCCACGGCCAACAAGTGGCTCACGTACACGCCTGGCAGAGGTACGCTTAAAGGCGGAGCAAGCGGCACCATCACGGTCAGCGCCTCCAACCTTAAAGCCGGTCTGGCGGCGGGCAGCTACCTGGATCAACTCAGCGTCAAGCTCGGCTCGCAGACCTCTACGGTCTCGATCGACCTGTTAGTCTCGGCCGCGCCCACCATCTCGGTCAATCCAACCTCAATCAATTCCAACCAGTGCGCCTCGAGCGGAGCAAACGCGCAAGATTCGCTCTGTACCATCACGCTCACTAACAGTTCGACGGACGCAGCGCTCACCTGGTCGTCCTCGGTAAGTCCAGCCGACGTGACGGTCCAGGCCAGCAGCCAGACCATCGCGGCAGGAAGCACAGAGCAGGTGACATTCACCGTGCCTTTCAGTCATTGTGGCCAGACGGTCACCGTCACGTTTAACGGACCGAGCAACGCCGCCACGGTCAGTTGGATCTGTAATATCATCAGTTAAAGAGAGCAATAGTAGAGTGATGAATAGAGAGCAAGATCTGTTGATTGGCAGGCAACTCGGGGCCTACCAGGTTCAGGGGACGCTGGGCGAAGGCGGCATGGCCCGCGTGTATAAAGCCTATCATCCCCGGCTGCGCCGCGAGGTCGCCATCAAGGTGATCCACGCGCAGGTCGCCGACCGCAAGGACTTCCAGGCACGTTTCGAACGCGAGGCGCAGGTCATCGCCAGTCTGGAACACGCAAATATCGTGAGCATCTACGACTTCGGCGAAGAGGGAGATCTGACTTACCTGGTGATGCAATATATCGCGGGCGGCACCTTGCGCGAACAACTGCATAACAGACAGCCACTCGACTTCCACCGCGCAGTCCACTACACCATCCAGATGGCGCGTGCGCTACATCACGCCCACCAGCACGGAGTCATCCACCGCGATGTCAAGCCCCAGAACATGCTCTTATCAGGCACCGACCCCACGCATCTGTTGCTCTCAGATTTCGGGATCGCCAAACTCTATTATCACAACGAAATAGCCGGGGCGCTGCCCGAGATGCTCACGCAGAGCGCCACACATAATTCCTCGCTGACCAGCGTCGACCAGATTATCGGGACCGCCGACTATATGGCCCCCGAACAGGTCAACGCCCAGCCAGTCGACGCCCGGACCGATGTCTACGCACTGGGCATCGTGCTCTTTCAAATGCTAACCGGCGAGGTGCCTTTTCACTCGACAACGCTGCAAGGACTGCTCTTCCAGCAGGTCTATACACCACCGCCTGCGGTACGCGAGAAAAACTTATACGTCCCGGAGGTCCTGGCCCAGATCACCGCCAGAGCCATCGCCAAAGCCCCGGCCGACCGCTTTCCAAGCGCCGAGGCCCTGGCCCTGGCGCTTGAACAGGCCCGCTCCAACGCAACCAACTCATCCACCCTGGGCAGCTCGCCAACGCGATTCACGCCACTGGCCAACACAATCGCCAGCAACCCCTCCACCTTCAACACACACCAGGACAACTACGCCACCTCCGACAACGAACGCACAGTCGCAGGTCGATCGGCACTGACACCGCCCTCTTCCTACGGCGTCTCGTCCGGCATCTCGTCGCCAACCACCAATCCAGCGCTCAAAGGCGGCAACGTGGCAGTTCGTCAGCGCCGTCTGCCACTCAGCTATATCTTGATAGCCGCAGTGCTGCTAGTTGGGCTTGTCATCGTTGGCTCGCGTCTCCTGGCAAGCGGCGGCACGCCTTCCACGTCTGGAAATGCTGGACCGGCCACGGCCTTCACCGAGCAGTTTCAAGACAACAGCCGCACCTGGCCGATCGGCGCACTCAACCAGGGCATTGAGGCCTCCACACCGGACCACGGCACCTATACCGTCAGTGTCCCCTACAACGTCACTGCCTTCCCATACCCACAGAAAGTCGGCTCACTGCCAGACACCTTCACCCTGAGCGCAACGCTCAAAGAAGTGAGCGGAGCCGCCAGCATCCTCTACGGGCTGACCTTCCACTTGAGCGAAAACAACGGCCACCTCACCACCTACGCACTGATTATGAATAACAGCGGGACCTACCAGGTCGTCGAGTACACCAGCGCCGGGACTAGCCCCCAACTGATCAACCAGGGTCACTATAGCACGAGCGGCCAGCAGACACACACCCTGCAAGTCAGCGCCAGGGGAAGCACCTACACCTTCACCATCGACGGCAAGACAGTCGATGCAACCAACGGCTATACATCCTGGAGCAACAACGACCTCAACGGAGGCTCCCCCGGCCTGCTCCTCAGTGGACCAAACAGCGCAAGCGATCCCGCAACCAGCTACCAGGTAAGCCTCGTCAAGCTAAGCCTCGCTTAAACACTCCAGAGTAGAGATTCCAGGCTTCGCCACAGCAAAGCACAAATCTCACGCTTTTACTCTTTGAGGGGGAAGGTTTTCACACAGGTAGGTTTTTTTCTGAATGATTCGCCACAGCGAAGCACAAGGAAGGCGTTTTTCAGGCGCAACCTGCACCTGAAAAACGCCTTCCTGCACCTTCTTCTCTTTGGGGGTGGGGCAAGTTTGCCGACAATGAGGAAAGAGCAAAAAACCTCCCCGTGAAAAGTCGGGAGGTTCCGCCCTATGAACAAAGAAGAGAAAAAAGCTCTAGAGGCCGCACCCCCGAAAAACTTTTTTTGCCTGTTTTGTCGGTCGCCTGCAACGACCGACAAAACAGGCAGGATGTTTGTCCTCCCTGGACAACATCAGGAATAGCTCATAAGAGAGATCTACACAGACAGAGCAATCACGTATTAGCTTTTTCGTCGTAGAGACCAGTTTGTGAGACGAATATGTTATACGTCCCATCGGCTGGTGAGAAAACCGCCGAGCCGTACTGCGCGTCAACAAACGGCGAGATCCAGCTATGCCAGGAGCGCATATTCTGGAAGAAGCCATCGTCACCCCCGTTCAACGTCACAACTGTATGATGAGCGTTCGACTCCAGATTGGGATCGTCGTAACGACCTTCCAGACGGGTGATTTTATAGCCCGAATGCATACCCAGTATATTCAGCCAATTAGCAATCTTAACCGTATCATCCTGCAACATCCACTCATTGCCCAGCACCTGATAGCTAGACTGCGAGGTCGTATGGCCACTACTATCGTAGAGAGTCATATCGACGCTCATCATCGGCAAACCATTGCTATTGCTCACCGGCAAAGCTGTAATCTGAGCAACACGAATCTCGCTGGTCAGGCCGAGATAGGTTTGCACCATAAAGGTCAACCAGAGCAATGAAAGTGAGAGCAGAACCAGAAGCAGGCCACCACTTCCGTGCTGCCAGCGCACACGACGACGGCGCGGTAGATGTCCATGCTTATAATAAATCTCTTTCTCTTCAGCACTCAGACGGCCATAGTGCTTTTCGCCGCGGACCAGGCTGTTGACGGCATAAAGAAACAGTGCCAGGCCAGCCAGACCGAGCAACAACAATATAATCTGTGGCGGACCAAACTGAGATGGAAATGTCATGATCTCTCCTTGCCAAATTGCATTTCTATCCTGCGCTATCCTACCAGATCATTCTTCTTTGGATGCTCATTATATCAAGCACGAGCGATACCGTCTCTCCGTTTTACTTTTGCGTTCCAGATCATTATAAAATATAAAACGCTACTTTGCACCTTTTTTCCCTACCACCCTAAACCATGCCCGTTCTCCCAAACCCTCTCCCTGAACAAGACTCTGCTT
>DAOTTJ010000487.1:0-8226 GCA_034437695.1 Ktedonobacteraceae bacterium | reverse complement strand
CAAAACAGCCCTCCAGAAATCGTTCGTAGTGACGGCCAATAGCAGCGGCCAGATCGTGATTGCCTTTACCCAGGGTGGCGCAGACAATTCCTTCATCAGTGCAATCGAACTCTATAAATAAAACGTTGTAGCTGTTTGACTAGCGGTCTCGGTCGGCGACAGTGGGGTAACTGACTGTCGGGCCGAGACCTTTCTTGCGGCCTGGAAATTGCTCGTTAGAGCCAACAAAAAGGTGAGTAAGCTCACCTTAAAGCGGAGACTCGATCTGCTATTATCTGAAAAAACCAGAAGAAACGTCTTTTCGTCGGGTGAAAGCAGGAACCGTCCTCATAATTTTTCGTATCGATCCTTTGCATAGTCTTGTTGAATTGCCGTCCAACATTTAAAAATCAGTCTGGTCAAAGGACGCTTCTCCGAGGTCCGAGGAACCGTAAACCTCGATCCACAATACCCCGAGCAGGCTTCTATCGATGCGGAGGTCGCGGTAGAGAGTATCTACCAGACGCGCTGCTCATCTGCGCTCGGCCGATTTCTTTGAGGTGGTCGCGTATCCTGCCATCACGTTTAAAAGCACCCACGTCCGTCAACTCAGCTCCACGCGCTGCCTCCTCTCCGGTGATCTCTCGCTGCATGGGCAGACGCGACCAGTCACCTTTCAGGCAGCCTACACGGGCATGGACCGCGACCCCTGACCGATGCGTGGCGCATCGGTCTGTCGGCCATGACCCAGATCGATCGCCGCGACTTCGGCATGAATTTCAATCTCAAGATCGCCGACGGTATCGCCGTGGTGGGCAACGAGACACAGATCATCATCCATCTCGAAGCTATCAAACAGGGGTCGATGTGATATGTTGCAGCGCAGACCGCACCAAACGCGTACATTAGGTGTGGTGAGGACCTCGCGCTGCTGGTATACGCCCTGGCGGCTGAGTGGGACGTGGGCCAGCCTGGATAGAGACGAGCGACCGCGTCACAGACTTCTCCTGAGAGAGTGCAACGGCATGTCCGTTGTGCTGAATCGTCAGCGGCTCACCTTTGAGCAGGTGATAGGTCGCCGAGGTCGCCTGAACCTCAATACGGATCAGGCGCTTGCAAAACAGCAGATTGAAAGCGAGTCGGCTGATACCATCGGGAAGTTGAGGAGCGAACCAGAGCGAACCAGCACGCACACGCATGCCGCCCAGACCGGCCACCAGCGCAGTCCAGGTCCCTGCGAGCGAAGCGATGTGCAGACCATTGCGTGTATTGTGCTCCAGATCGTCAAGGTCCATCAGCGCGGCCTCGCCCACATAGTCATAGGCGAGTTGAAGCTGCCCAACCTCGGCGGCAATCACCGCCTGGGTTGCCGCCGACAGTGAAGAATCGCGTACGGTCAGCGGTTCGTAGTAGGCGAAGTTGCGTGCTTTTAAAGCCGGTGTGAAGGCCTCACTGCACAGATGCATGGCCAGCACAAGGTCGGCCTGTTTCAGCACCTGCTTGCGGTAGAGATCAAAGTACGGGAAGGAGAGGAGCAGCGGATACTGCTCAGGCGAGGTAGCAGCAAAGTCCCATACCTCGTGCTTTGTAAAGGCATCGTCCTGAGGATTTATCTCGAGCTGTTCGTCGTAGGGAATAAACATATGCTCGGCCGCCGCCCGCCAGCTGTGCAGCTCGGCGGCATCTACATCGAGCGCCCTGGCCTGCGAGGGATGGCGCTCGGCCACCTCCGCCGCAGCTAATAGATTATGCTGCGCCATCAGATTCGTATAGACGTTATTGTCGACCAGGGCGCTGTACTCGTCTGGTCCGGTCACTCCATCGATACAGAACCGACCCGCAGCATCGGTAAAGCCGAGCGAGTGCCAGAGACGCGCAGTCTCAACGAGCAGAGGGAGGCCGACCTCTTTCTCAAAGATGGTGTCGTCGGTACACTCCAGGTAGTGAGTCACCGCATACGCGATATCTGCATTGACATGGAAGGCGGCGGTGCCAGCGGGCCAATAGCCCGAGCACTCCTCGCCCTGGATCGTCCGCCAGGCAAACGCTGCGCCTTTGAGACCAAGCTTGCGGGCATTCTCTCTGGCCACCTGGAGCGTCGAGTATCGCCAGCGCAGAGCATCCGCTGCGGCGTGAGGGGTTGTTAAGGTCAGAAGTGGCAGCACAAAAGTCTCGGTATCCCAGAAGGCATGGCCATCGTAACCAGGGCCGGTCAGACCTTTCGCTGGAATGGGTCGGCGCTCCCCACGTGCGCTGGCCTGGAGAATATGGAAGAGTGCAAAGCGGGCCGCCTGCTGGATCGCCTCATCGCCCTCTATCTCTATATCCGCGCTGTCCCAGAAAGCCTTGAGATAGGCCCGCTGTTCGGTGAGCAGACCTTCCCAGGTGGTAGAGCGAGCGACGGAGAGCGCGGCCATCACCTGATCATGAATGGCCGGTCGCGAACGCTCCTTAGACCAGCCATAGGCCACAAACTTGGTGACGCGCAGCCGTTCGCCGCGCTTGAGATTGGCAATGATCGACGTACGTACAACGTCAGGAAAGTTTTCAGATTCGATAGTGCTATTCTCGGGTCCCTCAACGATATGATCCATTGCCACGCCGATGCGCAGACCACTCACTTTGGTGTGATGGACCAGCAGTCCGACTGTGCCATCCGCGTGATGTTCCTCGCATTCGAGCGGGGCCAGAGAGGTAACGCCCGCCCGTGGGTCGCGCTCAAGGTCGGGAGGAGCCTCGTTTGTCACCAGCTCGGATTGAATCACAATGCGTGCCGGACCATTCAGCACCTCGACTTCGTAGCTGATCGCGACAATCGCCCGCTGAGTGAGCGAAACCATACGTACCGACGAAACCCTGACCGAACGGCCAGCCGGCGAGGTCCAGTGAACATCGCGGCGCAGTACTCCAGCGCGGAAATCAAGCTCACGCTCGTGCTTCTGCACCTTCCCATAACGCACATCAAACGGCTCGTCGTCGACAAGCAGGCGAAGCAGCTTGCCATTGGTGATATTAATGATTGTCTGTCCCGAATCAGGATAGCCGTACGCCTCTTCGGCGTAGGGGAGCGTGCGCCGTTCGTAGACCGAATTTAAATAAGTGCCTGGAATACTATTTGGTTCGCCCTCATCCAGATTACCTCGGAGTCCAATATGTCCATTGGAAAGCGCAAAAACAGATTCGGTCTGCGCCAGAATCTCAAGATGCAGATCCACTTCATGAATCTTCCACGGATCGATTTTAAATGCAGGGTGCTTAATCATTAGGTGCTCATTCCTTATAATAAGACTAATCACAGTTAGCTATCTCTCGCTCACTCTTAGAACGGTCCACAGTCGTCTCTGTGTTTCAAGTCTGGCACGATTGCCCTGGCTCACACGTGCCGTATAGAAAGAAGAGAGTAGTCTCAGTGTGAACGGGTGTTGACCCGACAAGGATAGCAAACGTATGCAAAAACCGCTGGCAATTGTCTTTGATCTGGATGGCGTGTTGACCGACACGTCGGAATATCATTACCAGGCCTGGAAACATCTGGCCGATGATGAGAAACTTCCCTTTACACGTGAGGATAACGACGCGCACCTGCGCGGAGTCGGACGCCGTGAGTCGCTGGAGTATCTGACACGCGGCCATACGTATAGCGAAGCGCAGATGCAGGAGATGATGGAGCGCAAAAATCGCTACTATATCGAGCTGGTTGAGCATATGACGCCCGCCGAATTCGTCGCCGGAGGACGCGCCCTGTTGCAGGAGATGCATCGTCAGGGGATCAAAGCGGCGATTGCCTCGACCAGTAAGAACTGTCTGAAAGTGCTTGAACGTCTGGAGGTCACGGCGCTGTTTGATGGCATCGCCGACGGCAACAGCGTAGTCAATGAGAAGCCCGCCCCCGACATCTTTGTCTTCGCCGCAGGCATGGTCGGCGTGCCTACGGCACAATGCCTGGGCATCGAAGACGCAGCGGCGGGGGTCCAGGCCATCAAGGCCGCAGGCATGGCCGCCCTGGGCATAGGTCCACAGGAGCGCTTTCAGCACGCTGACGCGGTTCTCCCCTCGCTGGAGAACCAGAGTCTCAGCCAATTGCTCCAGACAGTCTACGGTCAAAGCGCAGTGCGCTAAGCGCACATGAAAGACCGTGTCAAAATGGACGCCCGCCTCACACTACCCGTGCTGGCGGGCGTCACGGCGTTGCCGGGGTCACAGCCAGCAAGGCCTGAAGCGCGAGCGGGTCGATCTGACACACCTCAATCTGATCTTTAAAGCCAATAAACGTGCGCAGAGAGACACAATAGCGAGCGACCGGACCGAGGCTGGCGGGGACTGGTTGCGTCTGTGTCCAGTACAGCGCCATATAGGTCACGTGGCGTTGCGCAACTTCGCGGGGCGTATTGACCAGAGCGATATCGAGAAATGCTGGCGTCAGATCGACACCGATATAGTTCTCGGTCAAAACGACAGCCGTCGCTGGCAGCGCAGTATTAATATAGATCTCAGATTGCTCCAGGGCGTCGCCGGTCTGATTGACAAAGCGTGCCTGGAAGCCGAACGAGTTGCCAAGCGAGAAGACCAAGCAAAAGATCAGCAGAAAGCTCAACGCCAACGGTTGCCGCGGCCTGCCCCCTGGGAATAAGATATGCCAGTTCCAGGCCAGAATGAATGCTCCTAGCTCCTGAGCCAGCACAGCATAGAGCGGAATGAGCCAGAGAATAAGATAGTGAGGGGATTTTAATGAGATCCCGGCCGCAAAAAGCATCCCGCTGAGCGCCCAACTGACGAGGAGCGGTTGGGCAACCTCTCTACGTCGAAAAAACGCCTGCACATAGCGCGTGATACTCACGACAAAGCCACCGATGAGCGCCAGTAACGTGATAAAAAACATCCAATAGCGGCTCGCAAAGGCCTGGAGGGCCACCAATGGACTATCGTTGAGACCAGGAGCCGACTTTTTCCCAAGCGTGCGGTACACCTGATCCAGCGTGGCTGCGTCGTATGCATGCCCAAAGATCAGATGCATTGACAGCGCATAATATCCTATCACCAGGAGAGCTACCACGAGCATCAGCAGGTGCTGAAGCCAGCGTTTGCGCATAAGCAGCAGATTGAGCACAACCACCAGCACAATGAAGCCACCAACCTGCTTATAGATGACAACGCACCCGATCAGCAGGCCAGCAAGCACATACCAGGCCAACTGACGCCTCACAAGCACCGCACAGTTCGCATGCCAGTAGGCCCAGATCGCCGCAACCACCAGAACCATCAGCGAATTTTCCAGGTAGATGGCCTGATTGGTAAAAATAAGCCAGAGGTCGCTGGCAAGCAAGGCCAGAACAAGCAAGGCCGCAAGCCGCCCGGCCATTCGACGCAGCAGCAGATACATCTGAAGAAGGACGATACAGGAAACTACCACACTGAGCATACGTCCCGTGAGATAGCTGGTATCGTTCCACAGGCGAAACCATCCCGCCAGCAGAAAGAAGAAAAACGGCGGGTGATACAGAAACGGGATGATCGGATGCTGATACGCCGGTCGGATGCTGGGTACGCCATATTGCAGAAGCTGGACCGCGGCATTGTGATAGATAGGCTCATCGACTTCCAGTCCGGCGTGCAACGCAGCGTACCAGCGAGCAAGAAAAGCGATGACGAGCAAAAAGCCAACCGCCAGCCACTCCATACGCGAGGTCACACCGCCACGCCCGGCTTTCTTTTGCGGATGGACCATTGCGCGATGGCGCATAGTATCGAGATCTGCAATATCAATGATCGCAGTGCGCAACGTTTCTTGCCCGACGCCTCCCCCGACGCCTTCCTCACGCAACATGCCACGTCCCCAGCGCGGTCGGCTCTTGAGTCCAGCTAACACCGAGTGTCGTTTGAGAATCTCGATATGGCTTTCATCAGACGCGGACGGCGAGGGGACGGGTAGGTTTTCCCAACCATCGTCTCCCTGGGAAGGCACCGGCTTATATTTCATTAAGTTAACTCCTTATTTAGCGCAACGCAAGCAGCGAGGAAGCGATTTCATCTTCCTGCCCGTCTTCCTGTTTGCCAGCTACATACGCCGCTCCTGCCATCCAGAGACCAAGATGCAGAAAATCTATTACTGGGAAGACCAAACCACGCGGCGAACGTGAGCGTAACGCACTAAGGAGACAGTGTAAGAACAGGCCCAGACAGAAACTTCCCGCAACACCGAGCAGCACTGGGACCTCCCCTAGTGCCAGCGAGACAACGAGAATCACCGGGAAGAGAAACGCGATTAAAGCAAGAAAACGTGCTTTTTGCATGCGCCGCCGAATATAGGTATTGTCTGGAAAATCTTGATAGAAAGCGACTGCACCCGCGCCCGCAGAAAACTGCTTGGTCAGTCGGAACTTACGTTTGTGATGGCGCTCGACGCTGAGAGTATCGGTACAGAAGATGCTGTGACCCGTACTCATCATGGCATTGACCAGGCGGAAATCTTCCCAGCTATACGTCACTTGCATTGGCCAGTGCTGGCGGATACGCTCCCAGACGTGCGCACGGATGAACAGATTATTGGTGATTGGCAAGCCTTTGGCCGTCGCAAACGTCGCCTCACTCAGGACAAATCCCTTGCCATACGAGGGCCACTCGGAGATAAGCGAATGATCCTGGTAGAGACTGGAAAAACTCCGGTCGCTGGACTCCTTCTGACTGCGTCCGGCAACGCCATCCACTGCCTGCTCTTGCATATAGGCCACCGCTTGCGGCACCCAGTTGGGCGGAGCCGTCACCTGGCTATCCAGAAAAGCAATGACATCGACGCCGGCCTCAGCAGCGGCCTTACACCCGCAATAACGCTTCAAGTTAGCATCGCGCCCAACCCAGCCGTGCGGACGCTTCACCTGAATACAACGCAGCGCCGGGTGCCTGGCCAGATCGCCCAGACCCGACCAGGTCCTATCCTGATCCGAGGGATTGCCAACCAGAAAGATCTCAATATGTCCTGCGTACTTCTGAGCTAGCACCGATTCCAGGCATTGGCGTATCGTTCGTTCCGAGTTACGCACAGGGATCACCACACCAACCCGCGGCCAGAACTGCCGCGAAAGCGGCTGCAAGGCCCCAGCAAGGATACCTTTCAGTGGATGTACACGGGCGTTGTGAAAGACAAAGTATTCATTCGTCACATAATTGACAACCGCCGCTACCCCGGCCCCCATAATCGTCACCAGCAGATAGTTGATGCCCAGAGCCGTCAGTGCAGCAAAAAGCACCTGATTGACGGGAAACGTCACCGCGCTGCTGGAATGGAACTTGAGCCACTGGAGAAATAGGTTCCCCGTCCGTTCTTTCCAGTTAAAAAACCGGTTGAGAAAGAAATTAGTCTCGATACTGGCCAGAGCCTGAATCAGGTAGGCAACGTGTTGCTCCACACCAAATACATGGACCAGCAGGAACAACAATGTCAGCCCACCAACCATCACCCCCCCTCCGACCAGACCGAAACCCATAATCTTACGAGGGCGCAGCAAACGCGAACCGCTCTTCTGACTATTGCCATTTCCTTCAACTGTCTGTTGCCGCGGTGGTGTCGCTACCCGTTCAATCTTGATAGTAGCCATATGTTCCACATCCATACGTCCCTCCCCCGCGAAACTTCTAGTACCACTCTTAGGATAGGCAGAGGACCAGAAAGAGGGGTCACCTGATGGCTCCTTATTTGTCACTGTAATCTCCTTGAGGAAAGAAGAGCGAAACTATCACCAGTTCCTTCACCTTTTCCCTCATATATCTGTTGCAGCGGTGCACCAAATCAAACAACGCAGTAGAGCAGACCATTTAAAAGCAGCAAAGAACGCCGCTGACACCCGATATACAAAACTACAGGAAACTCTCTCAGGTAAACGTCATATTCATTTTGCCGCTTTCGCCATCTATGCAAACAATATACTATGAGCAAAGCCCAACTACATTGTCTAACAAACATCTATAGTATTATGTTCACCTATTCAAAACCATCTGACAGATAGTCCAGGTAGACGAAGAACTATTTCCGGTAAAGGGTTATCATCCTACAAATAAACATCTTTGTTCTCCACTGGTATCGGAGAAAACCTCAACGTAAGTATATATATATGCATAAAAGCTGTCCATAACAATCTCTTTTTTTGTACTTTTTTCCTATTAATTTATTTTATGGATTATCTATGCTATTATTGAGTTACTTTAGTAGCATAGGCACTGATGACTGTGTATGAGTGTACCGGGCGAATTTTC
>DAOTTJ010000486.1:0-7483 GCA_034437695.1 Ktedonobacteraceae bacterium | reverse complement strand
AGGCCATTAGCGCAGCCATACTCTGACGTCCGCCAGCGAGCGCGAGATAGACAGACTCACCTTGCTTCTCATAGTTGAGCAGTAACTTGTACAGATGTTTTAAAAACACACAGGACCGTTGCCAATTATCGGCGTCCGTAATAAGGTCGATTGGTTCAGGTTCTATAGATACCTTTTCGTAAGGAAATGTTTCTCTTATCAGTTTATAGGCTTCTTGAACATCTCTATCATTTGGACACATGACCACAATACGGTCAAGTGTCAGACCCTGCTCGGTCAGTAGATCGTACATCGCAGGTACTACTGCGGGCGAATCTCCAAGCGAGGCGATCAGCACACCTGGACGGTATACTTTGGCGGGGTGTTTGCCGGTGATGCCAAAAAGCAATTGATAAAGTGGATCGGGGTCCTTCTGGCGAAAGTCAACTGCATTTATAATTTTGAGAAAAGGAGGAAGCTTCACATCTGGCGGAGCGTCTTCTAAAATGACTGGAATAATCAGACACCCATGTTCTACAAATTCGCTGAGTAGCGCAAAACGTTCCATCTTTTGCCACGCACCAAAGCCATCTTTTCCAACAAAAATAACAGCGACTTTAATCTGCTCAATTTTTTCCTCCAGTTCAGGCATCCAGAGAAGACCGGGGCGTATATCCCACTCGTCACGCCAGGGAGCGATGCCGTTGTCCATCAATAATTGATCAATGTTTTTGACGTGTTCTTTATCCTTGCGATTATAGGAAAGCAGAACGTCATGCTGGCCAGTGAGACGCTTTTCTTCGCTTTTGCGGCGGTTGGCTAGTATATCCTCGGTCATAGTCTCTTTGCATCCTTATAAAACATTCTTTGTATCTGCAATCCTCTTGCCGATACTTTCTTCGGTATCGAACCAGTCGCGTTTGCTGGGATAGTAGTAGTCCACGTCGGGATTAGGCGGCCAGCACCAGATGCGGCGCAGATCGTCCATCGCAACCTGGAGCAGATGAGTTGCGTAAAATGGGGTGAGCTGCTCATCGATGAATGACCAGAGGTCGTCGCCATCTCTTGTCGTGATACCGCGCTCGCCCGAGCGTGTGTAGCGGGCGGCGGAGTCTACCAGGGTCAGCTCGGTTGGGACGAGGCAGATCGAGCCTAAGCCCATTGGTTTACCGTAGCCAATCTTGTGACGCATCTCTTTTTCGAGCGTGACTGCCAGCAACAGGGCCGCAAACTCGTCTGCTTCCAGATTGGTAAAATCGATACGCCCATGAAACTTGGTCTCACAGTCGAGCGGTTGAATATAGCGGTTGGCTGGTTTCCCCGCCATGTAGACCAGTTTGCTCTCGGTCAACGGCTCCTGATCGGGTGAATGGTGGAAGTAGTATTTGCGCCCGGCAATATGCTGGCGTGACTCGTCCTGATAGAAACTGGCGTGATGAGGTTTGGGTTCCATCAGCGCCAGGGTATAGAGAGGTTTGTAGAGATGGACATGCTCCGCGTACACGCAGGCATCGCCGATATTGATCTTGCCGAGGAAGACCCCGCGCGATCCCTCTTTGAGCATGCCGAACATGCGGCAGGCAATGCACAGCCTTGTATTTTCATGGCAATGGGCAAAAGCTTTAGCCTCGGGACTTTCCAGACGATAGTTGATGCGCCCACGTTCGTAAAGACCATCAAATAAGGTCAGGCAACCGTTCCCCAGGGTTTCAACAACGTTGCGGATCATACCTTTTAGCGAGCTACCTGGCAGAATATATTCTCCCTGGCTGTTCTTGATCGCCTGCGCCGGTTTTCTGAGATCAACCGCACTACTGCGCGGGTCTGCGATGAAAAGCGGCGTCTCGGCATAGATGTCTAGAGCGAGATGACCGGTGTAGAGGCTCTGGCCACGCTGATCCACCAGACGGTGATGCCACGCTGGACGGCGACGCTCTGGTGGCCTCTGCCAATCGATCCGCGCAAAGTCATATGGATTCATATTATCGCTCTCCCTTCACCGCTTCTATGCCCTGAAAACGATACAGGACGACACGCCCGTTTGCTTCTTCCAGGTATTCACAGACAGCCAGGCGAGCATAACGATCACTATTGACTTTGACAGGATAGCGCAACGTGCGAGGAATACGCACGACTGCAAAATCCCCCTTCTGCGCGGCCTTACCAAGTTTTGCCAGATCGCGATCTTGCAGACGTTCGCCAAAGAGGTAGTAGTAGGTCGGCTCAAGCTTTCGCGTAAGCTCACCAAATGTTTCCGCTTTCTTTAGTTGATACCTGGCAAGCTCGGAGGCATTATCCGCCTGACCCAGATACACGAAGCGCGTCTGCTCGCCCTGTTTCTCCCAGCGCAGTTCGCGATCCGCTTGGAAGATGCGACCGGATGTATAGTCGGTACAGCGCAATGTCGTGTTGAAAAAGGTAAAGCAGAGCAATTGCTCGCGTTCCTGCGGCTTACCGACGAAATGGGTTGGCAGAAGCTCCGCCATGAACAACGCCTCCGAGGTAAATCGACACGATGCAACCATCTGCGACACATCTGCGGGCGCGACGAGACCGCTATATAATACCTCTGCCATCAGATACTCCTCTCAGGGGATAAAGCTACGCGCGACTGGCGAGCAGGGTCAATGCTTCCTGCTCGGGCCACTCCTGCACACGCTGGAAAAACTGATCGATGGCCGCATCGCGGAGCGAAGTCAGGGTTTCATCCTTGAAAACGCGTTCCTGGCGAATGCCTCGTTCGCTCTTCTCAACCGCTTTTGTCAACGACACCAGATCATTCTTCCAGGTGCCGTAGCTAGCGTTATCGAGCCAGCGGCCCAGACCCCACAGCTCGGTGTCAGGCTCGGCGCTGTTCCTGATCGTGCTAATCACAAAACCACCAGGTCGACCATTGCGCCCTTGCTCGCTGATCTGCGCGGTCACGTTGCCCAAACCACGCGAACGCCCGGACCCGATGCGTATCAGTCCATCCTGCATATCCTGAAGGATCACAAAGAGCATGCCAAGCTGCCAGATCTCAAAGTTGCGCAGGTGGACATCGGTCTCAAAGGAGACATCGCGACTCACTACCTCCAACTCAAATTTCGCGCCGTGACTCGCTCCCCCTGTAAGACGATCGATGCCCACGCCGTCGCGCTCCTCGGTAATCGGACGCGAGGTCAGGTAGGCGTCACCGATGGAGATACGCCCGATAAAACCAGTCGAGCCGAAGAGACGGCAGGTGGGACAGGAGTGCTGGTAGACCAGGTCTGTGCGGGCTTCCAGTTGCTTGCGCTCGCTATCGCCCAGTTTGGCAAACCGATTAAATCGCTCGCCACATGAGTCGAGATAATCTTGCTGCCTTTGCGGAAGATCTGCTTCTTTATCTTCATTGCCTGCGAAGGGATAACAAACGACGTGTGGTCTCAAACTGCACACTATTTTTTCGCACTGACTACGAAAGACGCCCTTGAGTGAGCTACCGGGCAAAAAGATTTCCTGTTTCCCGTTACGAAAGGTCAGCACCGGGGTCATATCTGGACCACTGACCGTCGCCCGTCCAGAACGTATAAGCAGTGGACCGGTGGTCGTGATGCGCAGGGTAAAGTAGGCCTCATTGACCAGCTTTTTTAACATTTTCACCTCTCCTTGTTCTCTATCTCGGTGCGTTTATCGTGATTCGCTTCCCTGGAAAAGAAGACGGATCTGCTCATCCAGAAAGGCTTCGCCCTCTTCTTCTGAGGGGGAAGCTCGTTTCAGCAGATAATCGCGCAGGCGGGCATGGCGGGTCTCTACATCTGTCAAATCGAGCTTTGAGACGCGCAGATCGTGCAAGACACACGAACCGAGTCCACGCGAGCGTTTGCCTCCGAGGGTAGCAGAACCAGAAACAAACTCACTCAACCCGACGCAGAGCAATTGTACATCCTCCGGCGTCGCATTCTCCAGCGTGATTTCGAGGGTGAAAGTGGTGCTCGCTGGCACTACCTCATAATCGTATTTCAGACGATCCCTGGCCGTTTCGCTATCGCGATCGATGGCCACGCCATCGCGAATCTGCACAACGCCGCTCCAGATCTCTTCCGGGACGTAGAGATCCTTGACGGCCACACGCGAGGCTGCAAAGGGTGAGCCAAACAACTGGCAGGTATGGCAGAGATCTTTGCGAGCCTGCGCGAGAATCTCTTCGACCTTTCCTGGATTTTCGCGGCGTTCCTTTGTTATCTCCGCCTGACGCATGGTTGAACAGAGGCGTCTGCCCTGTTTTGTGGCCTCCTGGCGGTCCTCGTCGTCTGGCTCGCTCAGAGCGCAGGAAAAGAGAGCGCCGGGAAGCATAGGAACAAACTTCTCTACCGTACTGCGCAACGATCCTTTGAAGCTGGAGCCAGGAATAAAGGGGACACCAGTGGGCGTCAAGACCACGGGACTATCGCTATTGTTCCTGGCTACGCGACCGCCGCCGATATGTAGCGCAGTCTGCATCTCAAGGGTACCCCGAAAGAGATAGCGGTTCTGAAGTGAGTAGTTACTCATACTGTCTATTGCCATGCCTTTCTACTATTTCCTGCTCGCTCGGCCTTCATCACCGCAATCAACACCATATTTTCGGCGATAAGATGCTGGATAAAATCCTGCGCAATAAGTACCATTAACTCGTCTGCTTCCTGATTGATCTCCTTCGTGCTTTTTCCGGCTTGCGGGCGTGGAAAGCGTTCAGGCAACCATTTTTTCCTGAGTGTCGTCAGATGTTCCTCAAGTTCTGTATAAAAGATTTTAATATCTTTGCGCGACTCTGGCCAGTTGCGCTCGCGCTGGTGGCGGAGAAAACGGTTCAACTCCGCATAGCTGGATGCGTTGGCAATATTCAGCAAACCGGTCACCTGACTGGCCGGCAGCGGCCTGCATTCCAGCTCGTCGACCAGGCGATGGAGGAGCTTGACGGCCTGGGGATAGAGAGTGTCATCGCTTGCATTCCAGAGGATCTGCAAGTGTTGCGCAGAGGGCATCAGCGTCCGCCCCCCTTCTGTAGTTTGGCAGAACTCACGCGATACTCAAAATGAATAACCATGTGGCGCACAAATTGCCGAACGAGCAGAAGATAGACGTGCCGATAAGTTGCACGCTCTCCTTCGGTTTTATCGCCGATTTTCAGACGATCTTTACAGATGGCATCTCGCTTCTGTGCGAGGGTCTGCTCCAGATACATTTTCAGGCGTTCACCAAAGGACTCATCGGACGTTCCCTTGAAGCTTGCATTTTCGGGAGCGCGTTGCTGCCAGTAGGGGAAGCGCCCGGTCTGGCGCTTCACGTAATCAAGCACATCTGACACTTTGAATGCGCTCTCGGCCACGCTCTCCAGACCCGTCATCTGCGCCCGGTGTTTGTCCCCCAGCGCGAAAGCTGCGTGATCGCCGAGCTGAATGGCCTCGGCGTAAAAAACTTCTGCCTGGTAATTCACTTCCAGGATAATTTGCATCTCTTTCTCCATCATGCCGCCTCCTGTTGAACAAGTTGATGAAACTGATCAGATACACAGACACGCCCGAAACCCTCGGCTCGTCTCTTGCCCATGCCCCGTTCCTCCAGGGCAAACAGTGCCTTGAGGCACGTGGCGTCCAGTGGTGACTGGCAGGCAAAAAGAAAGACCGAGCCACTATCGATCGCGTACTCTCCTGTACGCGGCGTTCCCCAGAGTTCCTGCCAGCCGGTGATACGCTTCATAGAAGAGGCATAGTAGAGGAGTTTCAGCTCTTCTGGTAGAGCGCAGGGATGGAGTATCTGCTGAAGAGTGGGAACGTCGATGCAGCTTTGATAGCGCAGAAAATCATCGCAGAGCAGGAGCGGCGAGTGGAGAGTCAGAGCGAAAAAGAATGCATAGGGAAGAGTAGCCATCTGAAAGTCAGCGGCTCTAGCCTGGAACGCCTGGTTAAAAGCGGTGAGGCGCTCCGAGAATGAGCTGAAGCTCTCTGCCTTTTGTGGGGTTCGCACATGAAGGCGAACCTTGCCCATCCCTCGCGTGCGCCCGGTACCCATACGCAGCAATCCCTGTGTACCGACCAGTTCAACAAAGTCTTTAAATTGCTCAATGAGTCGTTCGTCATCGGGGACAAGCGCCTCGCCCCAGAACCGTGTCCCCTCAGTAAAGACCTGGCGGTTGTAAAGAATCCCATCCTGCACGGTGCCAGACTCGCGGTGAATGCCCGTATGCGTCTGCAGGCGAGTCGTACTCTCGGCGGCGATAAGCTGATAGGGAGAGAGGGCATTGCGGCGATAATAGCCCTCAAAATGGTCCATGGCCTGTTTACAGCGACGACATTCCCTCTGTGAACGGAGAATCTCCAGGGGTTGAGTCTGGGGATAGCGTTCTGGGCTAGCACTGGCCAGTTTGAATAGCGTCCAATCAAAGAGCGTATCGCGTGCTCCATGCCCATCGTTCTTATCATCATCAGGGAAATGAAAGCCAGAGTGGCGCTTGCAGCTAGTCGCGGTGATAGGCAGAGGATAGACCGGTGCTGGCTGATCTTGAAGACCTTTATCGATGATAAGCGCGGGAAAGAGCGAAGGAAAGAGCACCTGTTCGTGGAGAAACAGCGGTGCGAAGGCCTGCATCTCATCTTTCCCATCGTAGACCATGCGGTAGAGAGAAGCCAGGCTTCCCAGCAAGGTTGAGCCTGGAATAGACTTGGCACCCGCTGCCCCTCCCGCTGCATGGTCGGCACGAATGGCGAGCGGGGATTCTGCGGTCAAATCAAGTGCAAGTGATTTCACGCTTCTTCCTCCTGAGAAACAGTATACGAGTAGTAGGAAAGCATCTCCAAATGGTCAAACCACGCTTCCCATACTTCCTTAGTATAAGTCGTTTCCCCATATTTCAAGCTTTTAATCTCGCAGCAACACTGCCCTTTGCCGGTTGACTTGCTGGCCCCTACGTTTCTCAACAGGTGCAGACCGGCGAGCAGAAGCAGGAGCGAATACGTTGGAGCGGGTTCTTGCATATCTTCGAGCGTAAAACATTCCAACCAGCCGCTAATCTCGCCGTGCAGGCAGATATCTTGCCTGCCAAACTCGCTGGTATACAGTGCTCCGGCAACGGGGGTACGCGTGGGCCGATCCAGGCGGGCCTGAGTCGCGAGTTCTGTTTGCAGCGCTCTATATTTGCCTTTGCTCTGACCGTTATCCTCGCCCTTACCACCCTCAGGACTATCGTACAGTTGTTTCTCTTTATCTGTCTGACGGGCATCGTCAAAGTAGAGACGGCCTGGCACAGTCTGCGACCCGAAGAGGCGGGTGACCATCGAAGGAAAATATCCTCTGCTCCAGAGTGCGTTCTGTGTATTGTGTGGACTGACAATGAGTGCTTGCATTTTCTCATCAAGTACCTCATAGAGGCGTGAGAGTTCTTCACAGTGCTGACGCAGGATACCTTTGATCGTGGAACCTGGCACATAGAGGTACCCGTCGCTATCGCGCACGACCGTGCGATCGATCAAGCCAACCCGCAAACCTGTACCAGCGTGAAATG
>DAOTTJ010000485.1:0-20375 GCA_034437695.1 Ktedonobacteraceae bacterium | reverse complement strand
GAAAGAGGATGTGATAGACATCAATAACTCTATTCCCAAAGATAACATAGAGGATGATCAAGACCCAGACAAACGGGTTAATCAGCATTACGCCGGTACCGTTACCCACCACCACCTGGAACGAAAACAGTTCGTAAAGTCGTCCCTTGCGAAAGTATTCTAGAGGATTGCGCATATGCACCAGATAGGTCTGCATGTAGCCCTTGATCCAGCGCGAACGTTGACGTATCCAGTTTTTAAGGTTGGGATTGGCCTCTTCAAGCGTGGTAGAGTCCAGAATAACCGTTTCCATCTTGTAGCGCTTGAGACGCAGGCCCAGATCGCAGTCCTCGGTCACGTTATATGCGTCCCAGGCTCCCAGAGCGCGGAGAATATCGACACGAAAATGGTTGGATGTGCCACCCAGCGGAAGCGAAAACTTCGCCATCTGATAACCCGGCAGAACAAGGTCAAACCATGTCGAGTACTCGGCAGTAAACCAGCGCGTCAAAATGTTCTGGCGCACATTATAAAAGTTAAGTTTGGCCTGGACACAGGCGACATTGACGCCATGATTGGCAAAGGTCAATACCGCCTTCTTGAGCTGCAAAGGATCAGGATCGTCCTCTGCGTCATAGATCACTACATACGAGCCTTCTGCATAGAGCAGACCATAGTTACAGGCTCGCGGCTTGGTACGCGGTTGTCCATCGGGGACAACAATGATTCTGAAATTAGCAGGCAAACCCAATGCTCGGATCGCATTGCGCGTCTCCGCATCGTTCTCTTCAGTCAGAAAGAGTACCTGTAACTTCTCTTGCGGGTAGTCCAGTCCCTGCATAGCCTGGACAAACTGTGGCACCACCTGAGCCTCTTTATAGAGCGGACAGAGAATGGTGTATATCGGCCACTCGGCCCCGCGCAACGCATGAACGATATTGTCGTCAATATGCTCCTCAGGCGATGAGTGAAAGGATCTGACCGCGAGGATCAGATTCATCAAGAGTGTACAGGTATACAGCACGGTAATCACCGTCAGTAACCCTGTCAACATCTTCAACTGGAAATAATAGAGACCAGCCAGCCAGAGCAGGCCAAGCAGACAGAAGACTAGTAACTGTACATCTGTAAATGTTTGCAAAGCTGAAAGCTTACCACGAAAAGGTGCAAAGATGGCAACTTTGGTCTTCCCAACCATCACTACCTTTGTCGATTCTTCCACATAAGCTTCGATCTCTTTAGCTCGATCGCGCTGGCTTTCGTACTGAGCCTGCTTGTCCAGCCATTCAGCATAGTACTGCACCTGGCTCAAGAAATGCGGATCTTTGGTCGCCAGCTTGATGATGCCGTTGTTGCTCACCGACGACGCGGGACGAGGTGCATCCATAGCCATCGGCGTCACAGGCACAGAGAGCGTGGGCAACTCTGTGACGGGTACAGTCCCCTTGCCATTCGTTCGACCGGCAGGCGGCGTTGATGAGGGGGACGGCGTGGCGGGAATCGAAAGAGTCGGTAAATCCGTCACTTTTGACCCAACACCAGCGCTACCGTTTTTATCTGGCGAAACCTCAGCGGGCGTCAATACAGGCGTTGAGGGGACTCCGCTTCTGGGAAATCCCTCTGACTTTAAGGCTGTAGGCCCACTGGTCCGGCTCTCCGACGACTTCTCTACCGAGACTGCCTTCGCCGCAACTGGCACCGAGACTGTAGGCAGTTCCGCGACTGCCGAGCCTCCCCCCCCGTCAAATGTTTTTTCCTGCTGAGTTTCGTTTAATCTATTACGCGTGGAATCCAGAGATTCTTCAAGATCTTTTGACATAATCCACCCTTCTCCAAGATTACATCTGCCAGGATTGATACTGCGTGTGAATTACCTGCGCAGCCTGTGTATCCGCAAGGTTAAACGCCCCTACTTCACTCCAGCCCCAGAAAAAGATACCCGCAATCTGTGTGTCAGACTGTAAACTTGTTAATGCCGCGCTACATGCATCGGCCTGTTCCTCTTGATCGGTAGGCGCACTGCTCGTCGATACCCAGGTCTGGTACAATGCATCCGCACTATCGCGATAGCCAATTTCTGAGATAAAAATCGCTCGTCCCAGCTTCGCGGCAAATGTATCCAACTGTGGAAGCGCCGATGTCTGCCACAGACTTGTCATCTGCTGAAGATTGAGCCGTTGAGGTCTATCTATTTGCGGTAGATAGGCAGAAACGCCAACCATAGCCAGATTGGTATTGCTCATCCAGGCGGGAGGCGTCTGTTGCAGACTGGTCCAGTTCAGATCATAGGTCAATGTGCCAGAGAAAATACTGTGGACATTGCTAATCAAACTATCCCATAATGCACTCGGGGCGTTTTCCTGCAACCACTCTTCCTCAGTAGCAAAAGCCAACTGCTCCGCTCCCGCCTGTGCGGCAGCCTGAACATAAGGCTGAATACCAGCCCAGTACCCATTAAACCACTGTTGCTCCTGCGCTACAGTAGAAAATTTGATCCCTCCTGCCCACGGCTGAGAACCACCCACCTGCAAAAGCATGGTCACAAAGACATGAAGCCCTTCAGCATGAGCTAGTTGAATCCCATATGTAAAAGCAGAAACCGAGGGCGTACTCTGCCCCCCAGTAATTACCGTCGCATCCGCTGTACTTTGATAGAGTAGTAATGGCATCTCAACCCAACACGAGGCAGTCTGCTTACGCATCTGTGGCAAACCAGCCAACCACTCATTATCCCCACCCCCATAGCCCTCCTGGGTCCACTGAGGAAAAGCTACACCCATTTCAAAGTTGCGCTGCTTTGCACTACATGGTTGCTGTGCCAACCCTGGCGTAATACCCGGCGTCGGTCCGGTCGTCGCTGTCGCCAGAGGAGGCAGGGTCGCCGTTGGCGGCGACATATCCGCCAGATCTTGCGCGATAATCTTCGGATTGCTGACAAGTCGATAAATTAAACCCGTACTGGCCACAACAACGATAACCAATACGAAGAGACAACCAACCCTTTGATTAAAAAGCCATTTCATACACACTCCCTGATTACACACATAAACAAAACAGGTCTACTCACAAACCTCGTCGCGGAAGAATAGCCAAAAGGTCTTCAATGACAAATTCATAACTATTTTCCAGATACTTTGTAGGAGATCCGGCCAGATCACTCTGAAAAAGGTGCCGGACCAGTTAACGGCTAATGCCCTCTCACATAATTCTTTTAACAAGAACGCTCTTCGTTTCACCAGAAAACATACATCCGAAAACGTCCTCCAGACCCACGACAATGTATGAGTTCCTATTCATATACATAAATTTAAACGATCACTCGCCTTTATATAACTTCCAGGCGACTTGATAGCAAAATAGTACCGAATTTTCTTCCCAATCGGTGTGGAGCATTGAGCTTCAATAAAGCTTTCTGAACCTCCATTAGAGTACCAATCGAAGTAAAAGAGTGGCCATTACGCAGAAATTGTTACCTGACGGCTCCCAATCTCATATGCAATGCCCACTCTTTTACTCTCTCTACTACCCATAGCTATACTCTATGAATGCCTGCACTCAAAAATAGATATAAATTGCACGCTTCGCTCACATTTTTGAGAACTTTTGCTTATCTCCCCAGCCTGGGTCTCTCACCCGGACTGGGTTCCAGGTAACCATTCTCCAGTTGTTTTAACGCCTCATCTACAGCTCGCTCCAGTTGAGGATCAACTCCACGCGCATAGTCCTGCGGCGCAATATCCACTTCTATATCGGGATCGGTACCATAATTCTCAACTCCCCAACCTACGTCCTTAAACCAGAAGGAATATTCTGGCTCGGTAATCATGGTTCCATCAACCAGAGTATGGTCGCGCATATAACCGATCACACCTCCCCACGTACGCTTGCCAATCAATGGACCGAGACCCAACAGCTTAAAACTGTGACAGAACATATCTCCATCCGAACCAGCGTGCTCATCGGTCAGCGCTACCATAGGCCCCCGCGGCGATTCGGCTGGATATGGGACAGGCGCTGACCAGCGGGGAAAGTCGTAACCCAGACGACGGCGCATCAGCTTGCTAAGCAATAAACCCGAAATGTCTCCACCCCGATTCCAGCGCACATCTACGAGCAAAGCAGGCGCATCATACTCACTGAGAAAACTACGATGGAATTCGGCAAAACCTGTCTGGACCATATCTGGGATGTGAATATACCCGACTTGACCCTGCGAAAGTTCGTGAACACGCCGACGATTATGCTCCACCCAGTCACGATAACGAGCAGCTAGTTCACTGCCCATCGCTTTGACGGTCACCGTGCGCACTTCCCCACTCGTCGCGCTCTCGATTGTCAGTTGCACCTCATAGCCCGCCTGATTGACCAGTAATTCGTATGGACTCTTGTTTACACCAACGCGTTGCCCGTTGATGGTCAAGACTGCATCGCCAGGGTATATATTTAAACCCGGACTGGTGAGCGGCGAGGTCTCCCTGACCTCAAGTGTATCACCCTCGATAATCCTATCTACACGATAGCGCTCGGTGTCCGCATCGTACTTCCAATCAACCCCCAGAAAACCCTGACCATACTGCGGCCCCTTGCGATATTCACCACCCATCTCATAGGCGTGCGAGGTACCTAGCTCCCCGTTTACCTCCCAGAAGAGGTCCGAAAGTTCAGCACGCGACCCCACACGCTCAAGCAGAGGAAGATAACGCCGATATACTTCTGGCCAGTCCACCCCCGACATATCCTCGGTCCAGAAATAATCACGCTGCAAACGCCAGGCCTCGGTAAACATCTGCCTCCACTCCGCCACTGGCTGAACCGAAACCTTGACGCGGTTCAAATCCAACCAGCCAGTCTCGCGATTGGGCCGCTCGCCATTGTCGCTCTTCCCCGGCTTCTCGCTAGTTTTGAGCACACGCAGACGATGCCTGGCGCGGTAAATCAACGTTTTTCCATCACGCGAGACTTCAAAATCGCTCACACCATCGGCCAGCACTTCAGATTTTAAGGTCTCAAAATCGTACTTGCTCAGTTGTCCGGTCAACTCATAGTTGGCGTCTTCGTGAATACCACTTACTAGCGGAAAGTTCAACACCAGAACCTTGCCTTTGAGACCGCGCACCTGGCTATACTTGCCCTCAGACAGAGGAAATGGCACAATCCGCTTCTCAATGCCTTCCAGGTCAATCACCAACGGTCGGCCTCCACTACTCCCACTCTCTCCTTCTTCATTCGCCTTGCCTTCGTCTCCCCGCTCCTCTTTTCCGCTCGCCACCCTGGGAACTGCGATAAAAGGCGAACGCAGGTCTCGCCTCAACATAATCGCGTAGGGCTTCTCACCACGCGGGAAACTCCAACCAAACTCCAGGTTCTCCGCCACAGGGTTGAATGTGCGCTGACCAATAAAGTACAGGTACTTGCCATCAGGATCAAATGCCGGGTACGCATCCTTCAAGATCGGACGGGTAATCACATGCGTCTGATCGGTCTCACCCTGATACAGCTTGATGGCTACACGCTGCGCGGTCAAAGCAAAACCATAAGCCAACCACGCACCATCAGGCGACCAAGCTACACCCTGTATAGGCATATGTTCGCTCTGATCCAGCAGACGACTCTGGCCCCGCTCTAATTCGATCAACCATAATTCGCGCCGCTGATTAGTGACCGCGACAATATCGTCTACAGGCGAGACAACCAGGTTCAGTGCATGCCCCAACTCTAGATCAGTCAACACTTTGACTTCCCCGTGCTCCGATTGAAAAATGACGAGTTTCTCACTCTCTCCAACATCCTGAACAGCAACCAGCCGCTTTCCATCCTTGAGCCAGGATAATAAACGGTAACGCACCCCATCAGGTGCGCCATGCTGCAAAACAGATCCCTCCCAATTGCCCATCGAGAAGACTTTACCACGCGTCACTAACGCCGTCGCATAGCTCTCTGGATGCAATGCATACCCCTCCAGATATTTGGAGGCCAACACAAATCTCCTGCTCAACTGCGTACGAGCGCTCGGTAAATTAACCTCTACTTTCACGCTCTCTTCGCTCTGCGGCTCAAAAAGATAGAGATCAGTTCCCGCGTGATAGACTAGATGCGTCCCATCTCCGCTTAAATTACGCGCGTAAAAATCTTCGTGCCGGGTATGCCGTTTGAGATCCTCACCTTCGGGCGTACACGAGTAGATATTTCCCACTCCTTCATGGTCTGAGAGAAAATAGATACGTTCTCCGATCCAGCAAGGACTGGCCATATTCCCATCCACATGCAACAAACGCCGAAATTGACCATCTCCGTGGCGATCTATCCAGAGATAACCCGCAGTCCCGCCTCGATACCGCTTCCAGACTGCTGGCTCCCCAATGTTTCGCCCAATCACCAGCGCACCATCCGGTCCATAAGCGATAGCATTGGCCAGCCCCAACTCAAGCTGACCCGTCTCGCCACCCTCAGCACTAATGGTAAACAACCTTGTATCGTTACGATGCGCTCCTCGAGCCGCACTGCTATAGACAATCTTTTGCTCTAACGGCGACCAACCCGCTACTTTAGACACTCCCTCAAAGGTCAAACGCCGCGCCTCACTGCCCTGAGCCGACATGACATAAACTTCACTCGGCCCCTCTTCTTGACTTACAAAGGCCACTAGCGTCCCATCGGGCGAGAAATATGGCCAACCAGCCTCGCCGACACCAGCTGTTAAACGTTCAGCTCGTCCCCCACTACTGGAGACCAACCAGAGATCATCTTCTGCAACAAATATGATTCGATCCTGAAAAATTGTTGGAAAACGTATATATCCCTGCAATGGCATATCAAATATCTGCTCCTTCCAACGTTAAATCACCTCGCCTGACACGCCTTCCTGGCCAGACGATTGCTTCCTGGCTCCTCCATTGTAGCACGTTCACACCCTATCTTGTGCATCAAGCAAGAAATCTTACTTCAACTTATAAAAAAACGCGTTCTTCACGCGTTTTTCTCAGTATCTCTCTTACTGTTCTCTCGTCTTATTAGCTCTCTCAGGTCTATGCAAAAATCTTTTCTTCCCCATACACCATTATAAAAGAGTTTTTGCAAGGACTTTAGCAGAGGAATACCCTCTGCTCTCCTGTTATGCTTGTTTTGCCTCTGACAAAACAAGCATAACAAAAGAAAAGGTTTATTGGCAACACTCCAAGCCCCAGCAAAGGGCTACCGCCCTCTGCTCTCCCGCCTAAGTCGCGCCTATGGAGGACAACCTCGAACTAAGGAATATATCTCATCAGCTACGGCTAACTCCCCAGCCCTTCCAGCAACATATCTCCCTCTTCTGGAGTAATACGCCCCTCTACAATCATACGCAGGATGGCCTCGCGTTCGCTCGCTAGATCACGCTCACTCTCCTGGCCATCCATCTGCTCTGGCATCGGGCTAACCGTCTGCTCCTGGCGCTGACCCACCATTGGCGGCATCGGCGACATTGGTTTCATTGGCTTCATTGGCTTCATTGGCTTCATTGGCTTCATTGGTGGCATTGGTGACATCGGTGGCATCGGTGACATCGGTGGCATCGGCGACATCGGTGACATTGGTGGCATCGGCGACATCGGTGGCATCGGCGACATTGGTGGCATCGGTGGCATAGGCGACCAGGAGTTACGCAGATTGTTTACTGCCTTCTCAACTGCCTCCAATGCACCTCCCACGCCGTCCGTCGCCGCCTGCTGCGCCCGTGCTATCAGATCGTTCATACGCTCGGGGTTCATCTGCCATTCGCGCTCATTGATACGCACAACCAGCCGTTCAGGCTGCTGTGCCGCCCGCTGCACGCGTTCCTCGGCCTTGCGCGAGTTCTGCTCAGCTTTGCGGGCGTTCTTTCGCGCCTGCTCATCCATCTTGCGCGTAAACTTCTCTTCCCAGACATTACCCGACCAGTTTACATCCCCAAAGGCCGAACCCAGGTTGTGGCCCAACTCCTGCCCCAACTCTCCCAATTCACGACCCAGTTCGGCCATCTCCCGACCAAATGCGCCCATCTCCTGGCTAAATTCACCCCACGGCATACTCGCGCTGCTCATGCGTGGCGAGCTATCTCCATGCAGCCTGAGATCCCCCCCCACGCTCAAGTGCAACTGAGCCATGCCCTCGCCGTAAACCAGCCGGACGAGGTTCCCATGCCCCTCAGAACTGATGCCCGGACCTTTGACAGAACCACCTACGGTCGCCTGAAGCGCCAGGTTGGCTCTCTCTGGCAGGACTATGCTCGCGTTACCGCCAACATAGACATGCGTGTGGCTCTCGCTCGGAAAGGTTCCCTGCAACTCCAGGTCACCCCCAACACTCCCAACCTTCACTGACCCATCCAGACTGCGCAGCTTTGCATCTCCACCTACCAGCCCCAACGTTAATTCGCTTCCCACTCCCGTGATGTCGGCATCACCTCCCACATTTGCCAGTTGCACTACTTCCTGTACATCTCTGATCGCACAATCACCACCTACGTTGCCCAATTGCACCCGCGCTGCCCCTACAATCTCGACCTCGCCCATGACATTGCCGAGATTCAGCTCAGCGTTCGCACTCTCTCGTATAGTACTATCTCCACCAACGCTGCCACAGCGCAACACCTCGCTCAATCGCACAACGGTCAGATCGCCCCCGACCGCACCAACCAAAGCCATATCGACTTCCTGAAGTCCCAGATCACCCCTGACCATCTCAATCTCCGCCAACGGCACCTTCTTTAAGCTCAGGTCACCCAGAACTTTTTTGCGTGTGCGCACAGAGGCTGCACGCTCTACCCTGAGATCACCCCCCAGATCAGTAACCAGAACCGCCTCGTCCGTCTCTTCAAAGTGGCTGTTCTCGCCAATCTCCTTCAGGACAGCATCCCCGCGCACGTTCTGCAACTCAATACGCCTGATCCGCATGGCGCTGACCTCGCCCGCGATACTCCCTGTAATCCGCACTTCAGCGTCATACGGCACACGCAACTCAACGTCTCCGTAACAACGAGCTACCAGCAAAACGTCGCCCTCCTGGTGCGCTTCCTGCAACTCACCATCACACTTGAGGTGCAGTTCACGCCGATCCCACCCGCTTAC
Source organism: Ktedonobacteraceae bacterium (assembly GCA_034437695.1). Lineage (GTDB taxonomy): Bacteria > Chloroflexota > Ktedonobacteria > Ktedonobacterales > Ktedonobacteraceae > Paraktedonobacter. The sequence goes on along the minus strand of DAOTTJ010000485.1, from coordinate 11,313 downwards.
TGATAAATCTCCATCAACTATGCCCAGATTCACTCGCGGTTCCGGGCCAACCGGAAACATCTGCTCCATCGTCTATTCCTTTATCTAGCGTTCCAGAAAAATTTCAACGCGTTTTCCATCTTCAAAATCCTGTATATCCATAACTCGCCCGATGGTCCCATTCTCCAACGACGAGACAAGCTGTTCGGCTCTCCCATTACGTAACAGAGGCACAACACTCGCCAACGTCTGTAAACTCGCACGCAGTAGTCCGACCGGCAGCGTGGTCGTCATATTGACCTTGCGGTTACGTGTGGCCGTATCAGTTACCCAGATACGCAACGTGCGGTTCTGGCTGCCTGGCGACGGCACTGCTATCTCTTCCACCAGCGCATCCAACAACTGCGCCGCCTCAACTGCACTGACCTGCCCCCCCTCAACCATGTTCAGAATACGGTCGCGCTCCTCTTTAGTTACTGCCATCTCTATCTCTATCCTTTAAGCAGGCGCATGGCCTCCTCAACACCGATCTCTTTGGCCGCCAACCGATCCAGGACAAGCCGCCGATCCAGGCGGTGATCGTTCTCAGGCACACCACCCAGCGCGGTGACGATTTCATCCAGGCGACTACGCGCGGTGTTGTAGGCAATATCCAGGTCGGCTGCTAGCTTCTGAATGTTTCCCCGGTTCTTAACCATCAATTCGACAAAATCTAGTTGTTCTCTACTCAAACGCCCAATCCAGCCCAGACTGAATTGTCCCTCAATCACTATTCCACTGTGCGGACCCTCCAGGCGCGTGACAATCAATTCCTCACCGTCTACCGGGTCTCGCGTGATAATCGGATGCATAGATCCTCTCCTTACAAACAAACATGTTTCTGCTCTCGCCAGGTGCGAGCACCACCTCTTCTCCCACACCACCCTATACGTCAAACACCATCGGCTTACTCCTTACCTTACTCCCCCGCTCAAATTCCTTCAAGCGCAACCCTACACGTATCAGCGCACTACCAGTCTTGCCAGCGAGTTGTCTCCCCAATAGCTCACGTCCCCCACGTTGCTTGCGAATCAACCGTTCCCGCTGCACCTCCTCCAACAACTCCTTCCGACGCTCCCCACGTAATATCGTCTGTATCTCTTCATTCATATGCTTTCTCCTTATAGCTATCCCACCTCAACCATCCTCACTACTTTGCTATTTTCCGTTAATCAATTGGTAATTTTTACTAGCCACAATGAAATATTAGCATCTCATTTTGATTTTGTCAATATATATGGCAATTAAAATCAATTCAATGGTAATAATAAGCAAAATAAAACATATATTTACTTTGTCCCCCTCCAGACATACCCTTGACTGCATCGCAATAATAATCAAGAGATGAGTGAAATCAGGCTGTGGGCGACCGCCCACAGCCTGATTTCACTCATCTCTAACAAGGGCGGGGGGCCACACATGAAATAAGCCCTGCGGCCAGCACCCCCCCTTTTGACAAATACCCCATTGGAATGGTATACTTGTTGTGTCGGGCAGCGGCAGAGCGGAAAGGATGGACATGCTGAATACACACGGTCTGGCTATTTGGTATCGCCACTTTCATCCTCTTATTGTCGCTCATAGTTGTACCACACACCTTCGTAAACATACTTCTTCAAGTCACCTAGATCTGGCAGCCGACCAGCGCTGCCCGGTCAAGACAGGCAATAACTGTTAATCTGCTCTGCCGTTGCCAGACATCAACCAACCAGCTCAACCTCCCCCTGGCTTAGCCTTGACATTTATCTTTCCCCCATCTATAATTTAATTAATCGGTCAGTCAAATAAATATATTGTAAATAGGAGAGCCTGAGAGTATGGCACGCACACCCAGAGTAATAGAAGATCGCCGGGCGCAGATCCTTGACGCCGCTGTGCGCGTCTTTGCTCGCAAAGGCTTTACCCGCGCCACCAATCGCGACATAGCGCACGAAGCCGGCATCACTACCGGCCTGATCTACTACTACTTTACGAGCAAAGACGCCCTGCTCCAGGCCATCATTGAAACTCGTTCGCCTATCAATATCTTTACACACATTACACCCGAGATCCTGGCTCAACCACCAGAGATCTTTTTGCCGCTGATCCTCGCTCGCGCACTCGGCGTGCTCGAAGGTCAGGATTTCCTCGATATGATACGCGTGATTCTACCCGAAACGCTGCACGATGGACACGCAGTACCAGCGGTCATGGAGATAGTGCAACGCGTCACAGGCTTCCTGCGCCAATACTTACAGCACCAGATAGAACTGGGCAATCTATCACCCGAGAGCGACCTGGATATGCTTGCACAGATTATTGTCAGCAGTATTACGGGCTTTGTACTCCGCCGCCAGATTATTGGCGATCCCAGTCTGCAACACCTGACACACGATGAGATCGCCCGCAGCCTCACTTCAACCTTTTTACAGGGTGTACAACGACGTTAATTTTTTTTGTAGCATATTAATTGACTAGTCAGTTAAGGAGATCCTTCATGGAGACAGATGTATTGATAGTTGGTGCCGGTCCAACCGGTTTAATGCTCGCTTACTGGCTGAGACGCCTCGGCGTCCATCCACTGGTTATCGATAAGAAAAGTGGGTTGAGCTGCGAGTCACGCGCACTCGGCGTGCAGGCTCGCACGCTCGAAACCTATGACGCGCTCGGCCTTATAGACCGCGTTCTGGATGAGGGCATTCGCGCCACAGGGGTCAATTTCCAGATTAAACAGCGGCGCAAAGGTCAGATCAAGCTTCAGGAGGTGGGACGTGGTCTCTCGCCTTATCCCTATATGCTCGTCATGAGTCAGGATAAAACCGAGCAACTCCTGCTCGATCACTACCTGGAACTGGGCGGTGAGATACGCTGGCAAACGTCGCTAGAAACGCTCCAACAAGATGAGTCCGGGGCAAACGTCAGCCTGCTTGCCGCCGATGGCACGACAGAGACGCTGCACTGTCAGTATATCTGTGGCTGCGACGGAGCCAGTAGCGCGGTACGCCACGCGCTCAAGGTCGATTTTCAGGGAGGCACCTACGAGCAACGCTTTTTTGTCGCCGATGTGCTGGGAACTGTTCGCCAGGACGCTGGCGAGGTAAGTCTCTGGCTCGATGACCATTCTTTTCTCGGTTTCTTCCCTATGCCCGGCCTGGATCATCATCGCATCGTCGGTCTCATTCCACCAGACCTGAGCAAGCAGGCCGACCTGACCTTTGAGAAGCTGCGCCCGAGCGTTGAACGTTTCAGCGATATGCGCGTCAGGCAGACTTTCTGGTTCTCAACCTATTCAGTTCACCACCGCGTCGCGGCCACCTTTCGTCAGGGTCGCGTCTTTCTGGCAGGCGACGCCGGCCACATCCATAGTCCAGCCGGTGCTCAAGGTATGAATACCGGACTGATGGACGCCAGCAACCTCGCGTGGAAGCTGGCCGCTGTACTCAATGGCTCTGCCGATGCCCGACTCCTGGCTAGCTATGAGCCAGAACGCCTGCCTTTTGCTCGCTTACTGGTCAACACAACCGATCGCCTCTTCTCCAACGCAACCACGTCCTCTAGCCTCGTACGGCTTCTGCGCCCAATACTCATTCCAACTATGCTGCTGACAAGCTCGTGGTTCCCCGCGCTGCGCCGCACCATCTTCGGCTTAATCTCACAAACACGTATCACCTACTATGAGAGTCCAATCAACCAGGGAACAGCAGGCAAACTACGCGCAGGCAAACGCCTACCCTGGGTCAAGTGGTCCGATGGACAGAGTAACTACGAGTCGCTGCGTCTCCTCAAGCCACAGATCCAGGTCTATGGGACCCTCTCGCCGGCCATTGAGGATTTTGTCAGCCAACATCCCGAGCTGCCTTTGATACGTCTGCCCTGGACCCCCGAGGCCGCACATGCCGGTTTCTTGGACGGCGCTTTCTACTTTGTGCGCCCCGATGGCTATCTGGCATACGTTGCCTCACCATTCCAGCCCGCAGCCTTCCAAGCCTTTCTCCACGATACCTGGGGCTGGCAGGTGGCCCAGACGCCACAGATGAGCTTCTAAAATGAAAAGGCATGGACAGCGTTTGTCCCATGTACAAACGCTGTCCATGCCCTATCAGTAAGCATGATTGGGGAGACTCAATCTTAGCTGCCGCTTACCTGCTTCTCAAAATTGCTGAAGAACTTCTCAAGCGTATTCTTAATTGCGGGCTTAATAATCATCTCAGGAACGGAGGCAATCTTTCCGCTCGGCTCGGCCTGGGCTTTATACACCAGACCAGTTCCGGTCGGCTCTTCCGACAGATCGACCGCGCAGACAGCCTTGATCGAGCCAAAATCGTTGTATGGCTCGGTACTCAAAACCATGTGCGAAGACGGAACCAGGTCTTTTGGCTCTAAAAATACATTGTAAGGTCCCTTAAAACCGGGGATAGAGGTGGTGATCACTAGCTTTAACTGCCGCCCTTCAGGCAGGTCCACATACTCGGCATCGCTACAACCTGGCAAGCTGTTTTTGATGATTGTCGGATCAAGCAACGCATTAAATACTTTTTCACGCGATGCAGTAATTTTCTGACTACCCGAAATATCCATAATTACTCCTATCTAATTCCTCCACAGTGCTCACTGGCAGTTTGCGGAAATATACATTCACCCGGATCTGGCCGAGTCCATCCATATAGGGGTTTATCATCCATAACTCAGGTGTCTCTTAACAAGACACCCGATCCCTCACTCACAAAGTATACCAACTCTACACTATCCGACTCAACATGCAAACTAAAAAGTACTAAAAGTCCACTTCCACTATCCTTGATAGCTATGCGTTTGCCGGTGGTTGCCAGAGAGTGACTGTCTGATCTTTGGACGCCGAGGCCAGGACACTGTTACTCCAGGCCAGCGCAAGCACGGCTGCGCTATGACCTGTGTAGACTATCTGGTTCTGTTTGCCCGTGTCCAATGTCCAGATATTCACTGTACCATCGCCCGCCCCGCTCGCCAGTACACTTGTTCCGGTCACCGCACTCCAGGCCAAACTGTACACCGACGCGTTGTGCGTAAGGGTGTACGCTGCCGTACGCGCTACACTGTCGTAGACCACAGCTACGTTGCTCGCGTAGCCAACGGCCAGGTACTTGCCGTCAGGCGACCAAGCAATAGACAGCGCAGCTCCATAGCCGTTGGCAAAATTGTGGGCGTCTTTCCATCTGGTGTTGAGGTCGGCCAGATAGACGATGCCGCTCTCCAGTGCAACAGCCATATAACGACCTCCCGGTGCCAGCGATATACCAGTCACCCGCAAACCAGGCGTGTCAGTCCCCGCATGCGCCTGCGTGGTAACGTTAAACGCGTGGAGTCCCTCGCCGTAGACACCAAGATAGAGCAGGCTGCTATCGCTCTGCCACGCCAGCCCTTTAATACTTTCAATCCAGCTCACAGAAGTATAGCTGCCAATCGACGTTCCTGTAGCGTCCCATAAGCTCAGACTGTGGTTATCTTGACCAGCCGCCAGCTTGCTAGCGTCGGGACTCCAGGCAAGCGAACGCACACCTGTCCCAGGGGTCAGCGTTTGCAGAGCACTGCCATCAACGGCTGACCAGAGGCGGACGCTCGCATCCAGCGAACCAGAGGCCAGGTGCGTCCCATCGGGCAACCAGCTTAAACTGGTCACTGCAGCGGTATGGCCCTTGAGCACAAAAAGGGCATTTGCGGGCAGGCGATTCTTTAGATAAAAGTACGCACCAGTTCCGCCGGCAGCCAACACTAGGGCGGCACCACCAACCATCCAACCCAGAACCCCACGCCTGCTCACTCTCTGACCCTGCCCAGGCGCAGGCACTCTGCCATAGCCACTATTGGGCAATGCGGTCGACCTGAAACCCGGCGTGGTATTTGGACCTGCGGGATAGGGCGGCGGCGCAACAAACGGCTCAGGGGTGCGATAGGCATTCCCGACCGGGTTACGCTGAGTCAGTGGAGGCGAGGACTGATAGGGATGCGGAGAGTAGACCGTTTGTGCGGGAGGTGCGACATTGTATGCACCAGGCGTAGAAGGCGCGTTGCGTGCGCCCGATGAGGGAGTAGCTGGCAGGATAAATGGCTGACGTGGGACGCCGCCACCGAGCAGACCAGGTCTCACCACCACAGGCTCGTCGTCCAGAATGGTTGGAGACACATAGTCGGAGGTATGAAAGCTGCGCGATACGTCCGCAGGGCGTGCTCCAGGAAGCATGCGCACTATCTGCTGAGACCGCACTGCCTCGGCAAAAGTCTCAGCGAAAGCAACCATCGAAGGAAAACGTTGCTCCGGCTGCTTGGCCAGCGCCCGCAATAACACGGCATTAATCGCGGGAGCAACCGTCGGGTTAAAGTTCATAAGCGGTGGCACTTCCGCGCTGAGGTGCTGATGTAAGAGCTGCATAACATCACCCTCAAAAGGCGTGCGCCCGGCCAGCAGATAATAGATCATCACAGCCAGCGCATACTGATCGCTTTCAGGGCGAGCCGCCCCCTCAAACTGCTCCGGGGCCATATAGATCGGCGTGCCAAGAATTGTGTTGGTCGCGGAACTGCCCGTAAAAACTTTAGCCAACCCAAAGTCAGAAAGCAAAAGATGGACGGTCTTCATCTGAGCATCGACGCGTAAGAGAAAATTGGCAGGCTTGATAGCGCGATGGACGACCCCACGCGAATGCGCATAGTGCAGGGCCGAGGACGCTTGCTGAACGTAGATGGCCACCTCTTCCACACTCAATGGCCAGATAGTTGGGAGGTCAGCGGGAAAACCAGCCTGGGGCGAAACCGCCAGACCAAGCGTCTGGTCCGCCCGACGACGCAGCCAGTCCCAGAGCGATCCCTCAGGACGATACTGCATGATCATGTAGGCCCGTAGACCTTCGGGTGTCTCTTCTTCGCCATACCGATAGAGCGGCAGGATGTGCAAATGGTCCAGCATGGCCACAGCACGAGCTTCCTGCCGAAAACGCCCCAGTGCCGTCTGGGCGGACAGCGAATCGGTGTAAGCATCCAGGTCAGTGCGAATCACTTTTACCGCTACCTGCTGGCCAATCGTCTGATCATTAGCCAGGTAGACCGAACCCATACCGCCAACACCCAGCAACTTTATCAGCGTATATCCACCTATAGATGTACCAACAAGCGTATCCAACCAACGAACCTCCAAAGGCCTGCATTCTAGATCGCGGCAAACAGGAGCGTCCATAGAAGCTGGCCGACCAGAACTACCGGGATCATAAGCAATACCGCGAGAACGACGGCAGCCGTAGCTTTTCCGCCACTTACCTGATGTACAACAACTGTCGCGAAAGCTTGCAATATGATCCCATAAACCAGCAAGATTGCCCCCAAAAATGTCATAAGAAAACTACCAAGCAGAGGAACCAATCCCAGGATACTCACCAGCAAGCCGCAGGGAGTCAAAAATAAAAGCGTTGTATACACTTGCTGGACAAAGATCCCATGCCCACCGTAAGCACGCGCCAGTCCATACAACAAGCCCATTGCACTCAAGAAAAAGATCGGCAACGACAATAGAAGACCCCACGATGACGCTGCATTCCATGCCTGTAGGACGAATGGACTACTCAGAACGCCACGGCTCGACACTATGGTCGCCTGCTCTGGATAAAGCCACTGGCGCAAAAGACCACATACGCACGCAACTATGCTATACACGATCAATTGCAAGCAGACGATCTGCCACGTGGCCTGACCCCGCTCGACGGCAAAGACCTCCGGGCCGGGCTTGCTTAATATCAGGCGATAGCGTCGGGGCAACTGCCGAACCGCCTCCCAGAATGGCAGTGGCTCTCCGTACGGCATAAAACCAAAATCGGACGAGTAGACGCTATAGGCCAGCCGTGACTTCGTATGCCTCTTACTGTCCTTACGACCCGGCAGTTGGTGGCCGTTATTTGCGTGTTCTTCACCCGGATCTCTGACCATAACGCCTGCCTTTTGAGCTTTTGCCCACGGAAATCTGAACAAATGTTACATATACTCCCATCATAACACAGTCGCTTGAGCCATTCAACGCTCAAACCAGGAGGAATAGTCAGACTTAGCTCAACCTTGAGCAATTCTTGATCTTTGCTCGCTGTAGAAGGAGACGCCAGGCTCAGGCATAGGACGGCGGCGCGTCGGCGCTTTGCGCTCCCCAAATCCTATCTGGCAGTCGACCCAGGGTATAGTCGAGCGTCCCACCGCGCTCGATAAACGCAGCCGGGAGCCAGGGTCGTGTACTCAACAGGCCATTGACGGTGAGACGCTGAACATAAAAGGAGTTGGCCGAGACGGCAGGGGCGTTTATCTGAATAATCTGCCCGCTCGCACGTGTGAGGGTAATGGAGGGAAAGAGCGGGCTGGCCAGAACCAGACTGGCTGTACCCGGTGTCTCTGGATACATGCCCAGCGCGGCAAAAACATACCAGGAGGACATCTCGCCCAGGTCGTCGTTTCCAGGTAAGCCCTGCGGTCCTGGATGGTAAAGCGTGTTGACAATCTGGTGAACTACTTGCTGCGTTTTATAGGCCGCACCTGCATAGTCGTATTCCCACGGCACAGCAAACGAGGGTTCATTGCCCAGAAAAGCATAGGGCTGGTCAAGACCGGCGTTGAGCTGGCTGAAAAAGGTGTCGAGACGCCGCACGACATCGGCGTTTCCCCCCAACGCGTTAAACAGACCGTGCAGGTTAAAGGGGACCATCCATGTATACTGCGCACTATTGCCCTCCACCCAGCCGCGATTATTAGTTGGACTGAAGTCTTGTGGAAACGAGCCGTCGCGTGCGCGTGGCTCCAGATAGCCGGTCGCCGGATTAAAGAGATTTCGCCAGTTCTGCGCCCGCTGAACAAACCTCCGCGCATCGGTCGGATCGTCAAGCATTCCGGCCAGTGAGCCAAGCGCAAAGTCGGCCTGCGCGTACTCCAGCGTCGTCGAAGCTGGACCATAGGCGTTACAGCACCCATAGACGCCATCGCTCGGCTCGTAACCCGGCGTCTCCAGGTAGTTTAGACCAGGTCGCACCTGACTGGGAAGCGTAGCCTGTTTGAGCATAGCCGCCAGGGCCGCGCGGGCGTCGAAAGTCGTCGCTCCAAAAGCATAGAAATCGGCAATAGTCGCCAGCGCTGGATCTCCAACCTGGACATACGTCTCGCTATTTGCCAGCGCCCATTTCGGCAGACTGCCCCCCTGACTATAGTCGTTGAGCAGCGATTGAGCCATATCGCTGGCCTGGGCGGGCGCGAGCAAGGCCAGAAGCTGAGCCTGCGAACGGTACATATCCCAACCCGAAAAATTGGCGTATTGCACGTGACCAGCCACTACACTGTGAATCTTTTCATCGAAACCAGGATACTCGCCATCGACATCCGAAAAGGTACTGGGGAAAAGGAGCGCGTGGTAGAGCGCGGTATAGAAGGTCACAAGCTGCGCGGAACTGCCACCGCTCACGCCGATCCTGCCCAACCAGCTATCCCAGGTCTGCACGGCCTGCCTCTGCACACTAGCAAAATCGTTGACCGGGTTCTCCTGATTGACGTTGGCCTCGGCGTTCGCCACACTGACAAAGGAGATGCCCACGCGGAGACTAAACGTATGCGGTTGATTGGCCGCAAAAGTGACAAAGACCCCCGCGCCGGCACCCGCTACAGTACGCTGTCCGCGATTCAACTGGTCTTTCTGCCAGGTACCAGAGGTGGCAAAGGGCTGGCTGAACTGCGCCCAGAAGTAGACACGATAGGTATTACGCTTGAGATAACAGAAGTTCCCACTGCTGATCCAGCCAGAAATTGTCGTACGATCAACGCCAATGTTTGCCTGAGCCGCGCTGGCACCGTTCAGCGAACCAGCCAGGTTAATCAGCATGCTTGCCGCCTGTCCCGCCGGGTAAATAAAACGGCCCGCCCCACTGTGCGGCGTGACGCTCAAGGCGGTATCCACCCCATTGCTCAGTTGTACCTCATAATAGCCCGCGTAAGCGTTCTCAGCCGCGTGCGAGAAACGCGAGCTATATTCACGTGCAGAGGTCGCCGGAGAGTCTATCACGGGGCCAGGATAGGGCATAAAAGGTATATCTCCATAGTCACTACAGCCTGCGCCGCTCAAGTGTGTCAGGCTAAAGCCTCTCACATGCTGATCTGTATACGTATAACCGCTATAAGCACGACTGACCGTATCGGGACTCCATTGCACCATGCCAAAGGGAAGATCTGCGCCCGGAAAGGTCTCACCGCCACTATAGGCACCAGGCAATGTTTGCTGCTCACCAGTTCCAGTCAGGGGATCGACCAGCCGCGCCAGATTCCTATTGGTCGACGATTTCTGTAGAAAACGAGTAGAGGGAAATGCGTTCATTGCAGTGAGTAGAGGTTTGCAAAGAAGCAGAAGCAACAGAATAGCGAGTAGCAGAATTGAGAGGAGCACCGCCCATCCAGGTACCTTCAATTTGCACACGCCTACACATCCCCTCTCTATCTCCTTCTCACATTATAATCGCTCTTGCAAAAGGATACTCATCGCGCAACCAGATCGAGCAGGAGATTCCAGCGATCCCGTCAGCATCAGTTCTACCGGCACTACCTATTAAGGAACACTGAAACGTCCTGCACCAGCGAGCACGCTCTATAACTATAACTAGTGGACTATTCCCCTTGATGTAAAAAGCGGGGATGCAAGGGGCTGCTGCCCTTTGACTGAGGTCTGGGGCTGCGCCCCCGCTTCTCCCTCTTCTCCGCCGCCTCAGGCGGCCAGAGCACACCAAGAGAAATAGTGCACTAGATCAGGAGAAAAAGTGAAGAGGCATATACCCCGATTTAGTAGCCGCAGGTATAGCCGTAGTTGTAGCCATAACCATAGGCGAAGCCATAGCCACAACCGCAGTCATGCCCATACCAACCATACCAGTTGCTGAGAGGACCATAGTTAGCATACCAACCGACATGTCCAAAGATCAGACCGTCAACCTGCGCCAACTGAGCGGCATGCGTGGCCGCCGTGGCCTGGTCTGCTGTGCTCTGGCTGGCACTCTGGGCAAAGACACCAGTGCAGATAGCTACACACATCACCAGACTCAACAGTAATGCAACACTGCATTTGCGTACAATCATCATCGAGTTTCCCTTCTTTCTTCTCTGAGCACATTACTCAGAGTGACTAATTTGTCTATTCGTGCAGGCAAAAGCCAGGAGAGCAAGAATAAGTGGATAGTAAGCCTTATCTCTGTCAACCATCCCTATTCCTTCAGGCGCTTCTTGTCTTCTAGCTTTACTGTAACAGTTCTCAACAAACTCAGCCACCAGGACTCTCCTTTT
>DAOTTJ010000484.1:0-7068 GCA_034437695.1 Ktedonobacteraceae bacterium | reverse complement strand
CTCGGTGTAGAGATTGGCGAGACCTAGATTATTCTTGAACTCTTTGACCTGCAATTAAATAAACGTCAGGCTATCACCTATACACTCGCTGAAGCGGAGAATCAGCCACTTGTGATCGTCGAGCGTTTTGCTGAACAGGTAGAGACTCTGCTTGCTCAAGCGGCCATTCCCCGTGCAAAGATCCTGGGGATCGGTATTGGAGTTCCGGGCGTCGTTGAACTGGGGAGGGAAGAGACAGTCTTTGCACCTGCCTGGAACTGGGATGCGGTCTTTTTGCGCCGCATGCTCCAGGAGCGTTTAGCTCTGCCCCTCTATGTCGATAACGGCTCGAAAGTCATGGCCCTGGCCGAATTACACCGCAGCCCCGCATCCCGCGAGGAGACGATGGCCGTCCTGAATATTGGCACGGGCGTCAGTGCGGGCATCATCTATCAGGGCAAACTCTATCGCGGGGGTAATAACAGCGCGGGCGAGTGGGGCCACACCACTATAGTGCTGGATGGGGCCTCCTGTCGTTGTGGCTGTAGTGGCTGTCTTGAGGCCTATATTGGCGCACCTGGGATCATTCGCCGCCTGCGAGACGCCGCGCCACAAAGTCCTTTGCTGGCATACGACGAGACCACCAGCGTGGAGAAGTTGATCCTGTTGGCCAGACAGGGCGACGAAAGGATGCAGGCGGTGCTTGCTGAAACCCTGCACTATATGGGAGCGGGGATTGCTAACCTGATCAATCTGTTCAATCCACAGCGTGTCATTCTGGGAGGAAAGATAGGGCTGCTGCTCGGGCGGCACTGTTTGCCAGAGATTATCCAGGAGGTCAAGCGCGACGCCCTTAAACAGGCCTTTCAGACCACCGCTATCCTGGTCAGTCAGCTCGGCAACGATGCGGCAAGTCTGGGGGCTGCGCGTCTGGTTCTTGACGATTTTCTGGATCAAGTTGGCCGACCTGGTATGCATTTTTCACAGCACCTTGCCACGCGTTAAAGCTTTTGTCGCTGGTGCAGGTGTCTGCCATTGGATGCGCAACTCGTCGGCCTGACGAATAATGCGCTCTTTGAGTTCCTTGCCGTCCAGATTGTCTTGCTGCTCGTTGACCATGCCTGTGGGAGGAATCTCCAGCTCTTCCAGGCGTGCAAAGACCGGGCGCATGGCCTGGTCTGGATTGCGAAAAAACTGGCTGCCACGTATGCGCACAAAACGCCAGCCCAGGCGCTCCAGGATGGCCTGGCGGGCCATATCTTCGTCAAGCTTCTCCAATGGGTGCCAGCGATCGCCGTCGCACTCGACCGCCAGACGTTTGTGTGCGCCCTCCACGACCATATCGAGGCGGTACGCGCCGACCGGCCATTGGGTAGTCACGCGGTAGCCGGCTCTCACCAGGCGTTGGAAGACGCGTTTCTCAAACTCCGACTCGGTGCGCTGCTCTTGCGCGACCACGGCTGAGGATTGGAGGTGCTGATCGCGGGCGTGAAGAATAAGTTTGCGGCGAATATCGCCAGGCTTTAAGTCGAGTTCGGGGTCGAGTGAATGGACCACCCAGAGCTGGTCACGCGCCCGGCTGGCCGCGACGTTGAAACGCTTCTTCCACATCGACTCGCTGGCATCTTCGTTGCGCAGGGTCAGGGGTCCATTCTCTGCCACATCGACCATCGAGAGAAACATCACATCGCGTTCGTCTCCCTGGAACTGGGCCGAATCGCCGCATAAGATCCGCCGCCTGATATATTCTGGGGCAGGGATATACTTCTGTAGCAGCGCATTGATATACGTAGCCTGATCGCTGCCGACCAGCGAGATGACGCCAAAGGTCGCGTCCTCGTACTCGGGTTGTTGGCTGGCGGCGATTAAGAGCGAGACAATAGCCTCGGCCTCAGTCTGGTTGATTCTCGCGTTCTTCCCCGTACTTTTGACGGCATAGGCGATGGTGAAGGGACGCCGATGAACCTCGCTATCATCGCGCAGAGGCTTGATGCGGCCCTGATAGGATAGATCGTTGCTGAACTTGATGATCGGAGAGACGCAGCGGAAATGTTCAAGCAAGCAGACCGGCTCGAAGGTGGTGCGGGCCAGACCGTAGATGGAGAGCTTGCCATCGTACATGTTAGCCAGGGGGACGCCGCGCAGGTGTTCGTCGATCAACTGATTGGTGGCCTCGGTCTGCTGGCCGACCGCCATTGGGCTGACCTGCTCGTCGTCGCCGACGATGACTATCTGGTCTCCCAGGTAAGCTACAAAGAGCGCGGTAATATCGGCTTGGCTGGCTTCGTCGATAATGACCACATCGAAGTGGTTGCGCGTCATATCAAAGTTGCGGGCGACGGCATTGATCGGCATGATCCAGACCGGCACGGCGGTCTGGCAGATGGGTATCAGTTGTTGGGCCTCGGCGAGCAGACGGGGGACGCGTTTGCCGGTGCCTTTGCCGATCTTCTTCATCAGCTCGCGCCAACCCTGAAGGGCGCGGCGCTGTTCGAGCGTTGTGTGGCGAATCTGTTGCGCCCAGGCACTTTTCTCGACCAGCTCGGCTGTCATGCGGAAGAGTTCCTGGTTCAGGCGGGCAATGCGGTCCTGCAATTCCACCAGCGACAGCTTTGCGCGTTTCTCCAGCTCGTCGGTAAGCTGTCGCCACAGCCACGCGTCGTCGGGGTCGCCTGGCAGGGTGGACTTGCCGTGGATGCCAGTACGGTCGCGCACTGCTGTAGCCCATGCTGGTGCAGACTTCTCTAGCTTTTGCAGCAGAATATAGCGCTGGTCGCGGCCTGCGCGTTTGGCGTGCAGGCTTACTAGTTCGTGGAATGCCTGCTGGTAGGCTGCTGGATCTTTGCTGGTGATTGCATAATGCAGCCGCCGTACCACATCTACGCGATTGTTGGGACCTCCGACCTCTTCCAGAGTGCGTTGCAGGCGGTGCAGCTCGTAGTCAATCGATCTGACTTTGCGGCGCTGGACCTCGGTCATAAAGACCGGAGGAAGTTTCTCAAGGACGGCGGTACGTAGGCGCAGGATATCGCTATATTCGCCAGGCACGATAGGGACTTCGGCCAGGAACGCCTCCCAATGAAAGCCCTGCTGCTTCAAGGCTCTTTCCAGAGGTGCCCAGGTTTGAGTAAACCACTGCAAACGTCTTTGCAAGGGATCGGAGAACTGGAAAATCGTGCGCTCGGGGACGGGTCCAAGCTGTTGAATAGTGGGTCCGCCCAGTGGGACCATCTGGCGCTGCCAGCGATCGAGCAAGCTCCGCCGCGAGGCGTCCCGCCGCACCAGACTCTCTAGGGCCTGGAAATCTTCGAGCTGCTCGGGTGCGTGGCCGCGCACAGTCGTTTTTTCGAGGACTAGCTTCCAGTCGCGCTTCGTCAGCAGCTTTAAGCCTCCCATTTTGCCGCCCTCCTGGAGATAGGCGAGGATCTCGTCCAGGACCGTTGCGATCCGCTCTGGTAAGCAATCGGGGGGAATAGCGGGAGCATATTTAAGCAGGTACCATTGGGCCTTCTCTTCGAGCTGGTATGCGTGCTGGATCTCGCTCAGGAGGTCTTGCCAGATCTGTTGTCTGATGCCGCCTTCGCGGCCAGCCGTGAGGGCGGCCATATTCCAGCCGGTCAGATCCTTGATTGGCTCGATCTCCTGTTCGAGCTGTTTCTGGAGAGTATAGAGCGACTCGGGAGCAGCCTCCACATCTCTGGTCGACCAGAGGTCTTCGCGGTAGCGCAGATGCTCGGTCGAGAGGTATTTGTGCTCTCTGATGCGCTGTTCAAAATCGACGGGTGCGAGCAACTGTCCTGGTTCGGGTAGGAGCAGGTTCATATCCTGTTCGTCCTGTAGAGAGAGGGAGCCGTTGGTGTTATAGAGCGAGAGCAGCTCGCTGCGGGTCAGAGGGAGAGCCAGGCTGCTGGTCACGGGTCCGGGAATCCAGCCATCGTTCTCGCGGGTTTGGAAGACGCGCCGGGCTGCTTCCGAAGGTAGATACTGCACGCCAGCGATAGTAATCGGGCGGTATTCTGCGCCGCGTGCCTCGGTCAGCGTTTGGCGAGTGGAGTTGAGCTGGTGGAGAAGCTCGCCGCGTTGACGAGTCAGGAGCGCGGCCTCGCGTTCCAGGCGGTCGGCGCTCTCGCGTGAAAGGCGTTCGCTGATGGCGTCGATAGTGCTCGTCATCTGTTGCAGGCTATCGTCGTCGAGCATACTGACGCACAGTGGTTGCAGCGGCTCGACCACCTTCTCGCGCAAGACGCGAAGCGCCTTCGACTTCTCGCTGGTCACCAGCACGCGTTTGCCCTGGGCTAGCAGATGTCCGATCAGATTGGCGATCGTGTGAGTCTTGCCAGTGCCGGGAGGACCCTGCACCAGGACGGCTCCGTACCTATCGAGTCGGCGGGCAATCTCTAGCTGCTCGGCATTGGCGGGCTTGCTCAAGAGAATGGTTTCGTCCTCGCCGTTTGGCGAGACGAGAGAGAGGCTGCTAGTGGAGGTGGGCCTTTCATTTGAGATACTATCGCTATCGCTGGTCAGGCTGGTCAGCGCATAGGGGAGATCCGGGCGTGTGGACAGATCATCCAGAATATTAGTAAGTGCCGTACTGATCCCGATATCGCGTGGTCGCCGAAAAATGACCGGATCGCGAATAATCTGTGGAAACTGTTCCTGCTCATCAAAGGCCTGGGCGTGGAATTGGCCGCGCGAATGGAGCAGGCTGACGACCTTGCGCAAGAAATTGTCAGTCCCGGCGTTGCCGAGTGGATGCCAATTCTCTTGAGCCAGGGCTGCGCGGCAGTCGCCGATCGCCACCGCGTTGACCTCGACGACCCCCTGAAGAGAGGCAGTGTAGAGTTCTGAGAGAAGGTCGGCCTCGCTTAAAACGAAGGCAGGGATATCGGCGTCGAAGGCGAGGTGCAGGCGGCGATGAAGCAGAGGATAGTCGATGCGAATATTGTTTTGCGTTTGCCAGCGCAGGCGGCCATCACCAAGCATGAGTTCAAAGCGTTCGCCCTCGCGTTCAAGCTCGGCATAGAGACCATACAGTTTTTCATAGAGAGCCATCACCTGGCGAGTTGGACGCTCGGTCTCGATCCACAACTCGCGGCTGGTCTGCCATTCTTTAAAGAGTGTCAGGCGGCGCGGGTCATCGGCAAACTTGCTGGTGCGCCCGTTTGTCTCGGTCAGAGAAGGTTTGACCGTAGCCCGGCGCTCGAAATTTTGCCAGCCATCCTGTAGCCAGGCCTGGATCTCTCTGGGAGGTAGGGGTGCGTCTGTCAGTTGAGGACGTACAACCTTCAGCAGGAAGTCGTCGCTGCGCTCATTGTCGCTGACCGGGCCGCGTACAAGACATGGATGAGTGGGCAGGTCGTGAAACCACAGAATCAGCAGCGCATCGCTTAACTCGCGTTGCGGGGGATTACGCCACTGGTTGAGAGCGTGAAGGTAGCGAAAAATCTGCGTGAGTCTACTGCGGGCCAGTGGCTGAACCTTTGAATCCGGCTGAATACGCTGGTGCATCTTCCAGGGTCTTTCTGTGGTGTGTACAACAATGATACGCTATGCACTAAACGACTATAAAACCTTGTATACGTGTCTCGATAACAGAGAGAATCGTAGAGTTACTGTGTCTTATCCAGTATAGCATTTTCGCTTAATTCTGGAAAGATTCCGATTTCATTTGTCAGGCTTGCCGGTTCTGCTCAAGCCTGTGGCTTGCGCCCAGGCCCTGTGGGGCAAGCCCTGTCAGTATTCCTATTCTCAGGAGGGGGGACAAAAGTGGAAGAACGCTGTCTGGGAATTTAGGTTGGTTGGTAGCCGAACAGTGTGCCGATGCAATAGTGATCGGCGTTATCGAAGTTGTAGAAGACATTGTTCTCGATCACATCGAAGCTGTGCAAAGGAAGGAGTGTGCCTGTAGGCGAGACCATAAAGTCGCGATAAAATTGATGGTCGAGCTTACGTTCCCCCCACTTACTCCCAGTTAAATCATCGGCAGCAGCAAAGAAATCATTAACGATTCTGCCGGTCAATTTTATGAGTGGATGTTTTTTGGCGAGAAATTCCTGTTGAATACTTTGTGAGAGGTTCGCGGTAACCTGGATCTCCTCGGTTGCCTCCTTGATCCCATCGCCCAGGCCCTGTTTTAAGTCCTCGACGCGGTCGAGTTGCCAGCGAGTTCCGACGAGGCCATGAGTATTCCCATCGCCGCTAAAAGTTACCAGGCCTTTGCGTCCGTGGATTGGTTGGACCTCCGGGCTGCCTGCGAGATCGATATCCTGCTGGATCAGGCGTTCGACGCTCAGTCGGGTTTCTTTGGCCTGTAACAGGCTGATGCGCTTGCTGATCGATGTCAGGCCGAGATCATAGTGGAAGCCAGTTGTTACCAAGTAGGCCTGCTCGCCGTCGGGCAGGTAGAGGTCGTAGCTAGTATTGATGGCTGCTCGCTGGTTGCGGCGCAGGATATTGCGTTCGACGACCGGTAGGAGCACAGTGCTGCGTGTACGCACGTTAAGGTTTGTTGATGAGACGATATACTGGTCGAAGCCCTGGCGGATCTGGCCATTAGTTTCCTGAGTGCCGAAGCAAAAAACGTTTACCTCGTCGCTGAAGACATCTGCGAGCAGTCTGGTCATGCCTGCGCTCTTGCTGCTGGCTGCGCCCGCCTCTTGCAGATGGATGACAAACGGGACCTTGTTGCGTTGGACGCGCTGGCGGATGGCCTGGAGGATATGGAGGGTTGGTGTGTCGCCTCGCAGGAGTTGGCCTGCGTTGCCTGAAAAGACCAGGAGTGCGGGCGTACTTGCTGTAGGGTGTTCAACGGTTAATATGCGGCCTGGATTGTTTTTCTGGTAGAGTGTCATATTATAGTATACCTCTCAACATATACCTACAACAAAGGATTGTCGTCCTCTGCTCAGGGCTATTTCATGCTCCGCAAGCCAGAGGCTTGCATCCCCGCGCCAGGGTTTTGGGATCGGGTTGTGAGCGTGGAGGCCGCGGCTTCCACGCTCACAACCCGATCTGTTGTCCGGGGGGAGGGGCCACACGCCGAGCATTCCATAGCCCTGTCCTCTGCGGAGGCGCAGTATGGGCCTTAGC
>DAOTTJ010000483.1:0-2232 GCA_034437695.1 Ktedonobacteraceae bacterium | reverse complement strand
CAAACGCCTTTGATGAGGAGGTCAGACAAGTGATCTCGCCTTTTCTACAAGCTGGAATGCTGACTCTGTCTACTTTCGATACGCTCGTATGGGGCAAACCTCAAAGGCCAGAACCTGTATAAATTGCCGATCAAGGCCCATGCATACATGACCCAGCTAATGACAGAGCAAAAAGCGAGGCGGAAGAGCGTTTCCTCACTTTTCCACCTCGCTCAAGGGTTTCTCAAAAGTCGTCAGAAGCAGAGGTGCAGAAAACGGTAATTCCCTACAAGAGCACGAAATCTCATCTGACGACGTATGGCAATATATACTGTATTTGGAGAAATCCGCTAGTGGATAATTCGTAGATATAGACGTATATGGCGAGCAAATGCTATATTGTGGTAGATAGATAGACATGTATCTATCTTTGAGCGATTAGGAAGCCAATAATGTGTACTCTCCATATCTTCACTTTGTCTGGCATCCTCTCTTATTTAGGAGTGACTGGATGATTCCTTGTCTCTTTTGTATGAATAATAATCCCGTGAGCAGTGAGTACTGCGGCAATTGTGGACGAAAATTGCCTGGAGTCACAGAGGTTGACAATTCTAATCCACCTACAGAACCTGTTCTTTCGCTTCGGCGCAGAAAAGATCGACGCTGGCGAGCGCCGTTGCTTCTGCTTCTGGTTGTTCTTTTGCTTCTTGGAACTGGTGGCTTTGTGATCCATGCTATGGTCAATAATCGTCCACTTGCACCTGTGTTTACGCCTGCAGCCAGAACTGTCCCTACGACTATACACACTCAGACTAGCATCTCTTTTCGGCAAAAGGTTGCAGTTCCCTCTTACTTCGATCCCGATGTACCTGGATGGTCACAAATGGAAAGCGGTGTGCCTACTGCCGCTCTCGCCATTATTAACCCGGACAGTGGACCAGGTGCAAGCGCCGATCCGAACTATGCCGATCAGGTGACACAGGCCGAAAAGGCTGGCATGATTGTGGTGGGTTATGTCTCAACATCTTATGCAGGTACGCAAGATCGTACGCGCACCTTGAAAACAGCCGAACAGGATGTAAATCGATACTATAGTTGGTATCCCGACGTTGGGGGCATCTTCGTTGATGAGGTCAGCACTGACTGTAGCAGTTATACAACCTACTACAAACCTCTGTACGACTATATCAAACATAAAGGCAAGCAAGCCCTTGTTCTATTGGACCCCGGTATAAACACCTCTGAATGCTATATGTCCGCCGGGGATATTATTGTCAATTTTGATGATACATACGCCAACTACATCGGATGGTTTCCTGATCCGTGGGTCATGAAATATCCGGCCAGCCGCTTCTGGCAGGTTGTTACCGCTACTAGCCTGGCTAATCTCTCTCAGGCTACCGCGCTCTCAAAACACCGGAATGCAGGCTGGATCTATTTCACCGATGTAGTAGGCGATGGTGATCCGTTTTCTGCCTTGCCCTCCTACTGGAATACTGAATTACAACTCGCCAGTCATTCGTAAACTCAGGAGCAGCAGTGCTAACCAGATCAGATTGAAAGCCTGGTTGGTTCTCGATCTGGTTGAAAATGGGGTACCGAACGACCCAGATCGTTCGGTACTCTTCTTCTATAAAAAGTGTGCTTATTTGAATTTCAATAGAGTACGAGCTAAAGACACCTGTGTCATTTTGATTGCTCCTATCCAGACGCTTCACCTTCTTGCATTTCTCACCCTTATCAATTATAATTCTCCCTATAGAGCATTTATCAAATCGTGAGGAGGACGCCCACTCGAACTATGCAGGACGCATCTCGCCCGCCATCGTGTGAGGTTCTTATCGTGACCGCCAGCGTGGCAGCCTCGCAGGCTGTGCTGGCTCGCCTCCAGCAGCCCGCGGAGCATGTCCATCCCACGGGAACGATCTATACCTGGGGACGCGTTCCAGGCGTTCGAGGCACCTGGCGGGTGGCTGTGGTGGCGATTGAGGCGGGAGGCGTCCAGGCAGCGATCGAGGCGGAGAAGGCCATCGCGTTTTTTCAGCCGCAACTCGCGCTCTTTGTGGGCATTGCCGGGGGCATCCAGGAGGTCGAGCGTGGCGATGTGGTGGTGGCGACGAAGATCTATGCCTATGCATCCGGTAAGGATGGCGGGCAGGGCTTTGAGCCGCGACCCGAGTTGTGGCGACCTGACTACGCGCTCGAACAGCGTGCGCGACACGAGGCGCAACGCGAGACCTGGCTCTCCTCGCT
>DAOTTJ010000482.1:0-28571 GCA_034437695.1 Ktedonobacteraceae bacterium | reverse complement strand
AGAAAAATATGACTATACGCATCAATTATGCTAAAGTTGCACCAGAAGCGTATCGGGCAATGGGTCAACTTGAGTATTACGTCAGGCATTGTAATCTGGAGGCCTCACTGGTTGAGCTTGTCAGGATACGCGCCTCACAGATCAATGGATGTGCCTATTGCATTGATCGACATACAAAAGCCGCTCGCGCAGCCGGTGAGAGCGAGCAACGTCTCTACCTCCTTGCCGCCTGGAAAGACGCCCCCTGTTACACGGAACGCGAACAGGCAGCGCTCGCGTGGACTGAAGAACTGACCCTGATCGCCAGCCATGATGTCCCCGACGAATTTTATCAACGCATCAAACCTTTCTTCACCGAAGAGGAACTGGTCAATCTGACCCTGGCCGTATCCAGCATCAATGCGTGGAACCGCCTGGTCATCTGTTTCCGCACCGAGATAGGCAGCGAACAGGCATTGTAACCAGATACGGCAAACCTTGACATACGAGAGGCCCATTGAGTGGAACTTTTCCATGCGGTCAGCGAATCGCTCGAACTTCCTTTATTTTAAAGCAGAATATCTATTTGTTAAATACTGAAATGTATGTTTCATATAATCGAAGATTTATATAGTATAAATAGCATTAAAATGTTATTAGAATTTGTTGCATATAAAACAACCTTGACATAGATTTAAATTTATTTTATAATTTAAACTGTTTAATAAGTGAGACCGCTAATCTCAAAAAGATTCTTCTGGATACTCTGCTGAAGGTTACCAACTCTTTTTCTTCTCTGGCACAACGCGTGCAGAAAGACCGTTGCCTCACTGATGAGGCATAAGCGTTCGCATTGTCACTAAAAGGGCGAACGCGCCTATTGCCTTTACAACCGATCAAGATGAGCACTCCGTGCTCAAAAGACCTTTCTTCAGGCATGCTTTTTTGCGTGTCTTAGCAAATCGTGCTAGCTGCTACGGCAGTTGAGCAGCAGAGGAAGGAGGCGACACAGTCAATCTGAATTATGGTATTGCACAAGAAACCTTTCTTCAGGCATGCTTTTTTGCATGTCTTATAAATCATGCTGCCTACCACAGCAGCTCAGCAACAGAGGAAGGAGGCGATGCAGTCGATCTGAATTATGGTATTACAGAAGCATGATATCATGAATCATGGAATAGCTCCTAACGTCTTGTAGTTCTTCCTATGAAGTAAAGCCAATGTTTAGTAGTAGAAATATACCTACACTTTACATAGGTATAAGTAGATATAAGAATAAGGAAGGCCTTTGATGAGTGATGTTTGGAATCATATTTTCGCGCTTCCAGCAGAGAAGCGAGCGCTACTCGTGCCATTAATTGGGCGCACACAGGAGATGAAAGCGATCAGTGCTCTCTTGCAGCAACCGGAGATACGCTTGTTGACCTTAACCGGACCTGGCGGTGTAGGAAAGACTCGCCTCGCTTTGCAGATAGCGACGAAAGCCACTTTTCCGTTTGACGATGGGATTCGTTTTGTCTCACTGGTTTCCACCAGTGATGCTGATCTGGTACTTCCTACCATCGCACAGGCACTCGGCCTCATAGAGCACCAAAACTATAGCCCACTTGCTCAGGTACAGGCGGCCATACGAGACAAACGCATTCTGCTTATACTCGACAACTTTGAACAAGTCGCTGCCGCTGCGCCACACTTAAAAGAACTGCTTGTAGCGTGTCCTCAGTTGAAGATCCTGGTTACCAGTCGTATAGTTTTAGGGCTATTGGAAGAGCAAGAGTTCTGTGTAACACCTCTGGCCCTGCCGGATCTGACTCATCTTCTTCCTTGCGAAGACCTCTCGCGCGTGGCAGCTGTATCTCTCTTTTTGCAACGGGTGCGCACTGCTCGTCCCGATTTTGAGTTAACCAACGAGAATGCATCTGCTATAGCTCAGGTATGTGTCTGCCTGGATGGTCTTCCACTGGCTCTTGAACTGGCTGCTGCACGTATGAAACTCTTTTCTCCTCAGAGCCTCCTGACAAGATTAAATAATCGACTCTCGCTTCTTACCTTTGGAACCCGCGATGCGCCAGAGCGGCAACAAACGTTGCGCAAGGCTATCGCGTGGAGCTATGATCTGCTCACGCCAGTGGAACAACGACTTTTTCGCCGCCTTTCTGTTTTTGTCGGAGGGTCTTCCCTGCAAGCGATTGAAGCCATCAGCAGAGATATCATCAGCGAACAGGATGAGCCATTTCTCAATGTTGTCACTTCTTTGCTTAACCAGAGCTTGCTCCAAAGGGAGCCACAAGCGGTCAATCAAGAACAACGATTCATGATGCTGGAAACTATTCGAGAATATGCATTGGAATGTTTACGGAGCAGTGGGGAGAAAGAGATAACCCACCAGATGCATGCCGAGTACTACCTGGAACTAGCAAAAACCCTGGAACCTAAGGTGATGGGAGGCGAGCCACCCTACTGGATAGCGTGGATAGAAAGCGAATTTGGCAATCTACAAGCAGCGTTTGACTGGTTCCTCCTTTTACGAGATGCACAGCGAGTTCTGGAAATGAGTGGTGCCTTATGGGCCTTCTGGTTACAAAGCGCCACGGTAGAAGGCTATAGCTGGATCAATCAGGCTCTGGATTGTTGCCAGCGGAGCGCGACGAAGGTGCAAACCGAGACCAGGGCGTTGGCAATGAATGCGGCTGCAATGATTGGGTATTATCGCAGTGATTGGACCCAGGCGGATAGCTTTGCCAATGAATCGCTGAAACTCTTCAAGGAAACAGGTAACGCGCGTGATACGGCCAGGGTTCTGCTCACACAAGGGATCGGGGCTTTATTACGAGGTCGATATGTCGTTGCTAATACTGTAGCCGATGAAAGTTTCCGCGTACAACAGAAGACGCCTTACGACTGGCTTTCTGCTGAAGCTCTCCTGGTGCTGGCCTATAGCTGCTATTTTCAAGGCAACTATTTTCAAGCATATACTATCGGGGAGAAAAGCTTCAAACTAAGCCAGCAGACAGGCGAGATTTACGCAATGATCAGGGCTGCACATGCCTATGCGCTTTTTGCTTATTCAGAAGGAAACTTTGCGCAGGTTCAGGCAATGCACGAAGAGGTGATGGCGATCACCAGAGCAACTATCGAGACGAATGCTTTTCCATCTGTCGCCGTGTGTCTGATAGGCTTAGGAGCAATCGCGGCTCTCCAAAAGCAATATAGCTGGGCGGTCAGTTTGTGGGGAAAAGCCAAAGTCCTCTATCGGAGAAGAGACGGACTCTCTGAACTGGAACCACGCAGGTGGGTAGTTATCATCTCGGATACGCATCTGCTCTATTCGCAGGCGGTGAGCAAGGTATGCTCTCAGCTTGATGAGCAAGCCTTCACGACTGCATGGAATGAGGGGCAAGCTATGGTGCTTGAGCAACTGCTGGTGAGACCAGGGCAACAAAGAGGTTTCACGGTGGTCTCTCCTTCAGCAAAAGTACCCATCGCCTACTCTGATGAACTGACGCCACGCGAAAAAGAGGTGTTGCACCTGCTTGCACAAGGCCTGAGTAGTGCTTTGATTGCTAAGCAGCTCGTCATTAGCCTGGTCACTGTCAACTCACATATACGCGCAATTTATAGTAAGTTGGGGGTCTCTTCACGTAGTGCTGCAACCCGTTTCGCTATAGAACACCATTTAGCGTAACGGGTATTCACTCATAGACGTATCCCGGTTTGAAGAATCTTCCGCATCTGCCGCGCTTCCGTTAAGCAATTTGCCAGAACCGCCGATGTAACAGTTCAAGGCTTCCACGGTCACACTTGCTGCGCTCGATATACTTGATTGGATTGATCGGTCCTTCGCCAGACCCATTGCTTTCAGGAAAGAGAAGGGTATCTCTTATGGCTGAGTATTCCCTTTTCAATTCCTCGGCGAACGTGCTACCTGAGAGGTGGTCCCCTGGAGATCGGGCAAGGATCTCCTGGGTCCACTCTTATCAGCCAGGCTCACTTCTAGGCCTCTAAGGGCAGACATCGCTGCCAGAGGTCAAAAAAGAGAGAGTGGAATGGCCTGGCTCATGGTAGCCAACGTTGAGCAAATACCTGCCCCCTACGACTTGACCAGTTCGCGACCAGGTCCACTCCAGATCCTCACTCGATCGCAAGAGAGTAGCCAGACGGTCTGGCTTGTAAAGACTTTTTGTGTGAGAAGAATGCAAGGATATGTATACTACTCGATAGCAGTTTTTATAGCCTGAACCTGTGTCGCTTTCTGAGCTTGCATGGGCTGGCGCACAAGGTTTTTGCCATAGACGACAGCTACGATGAGCACAATCACACACAGGGCAATCCCAAACACAAAATACCACAGCGTTTCCTGACCAGGCGAGACCTGAGCTGGATCAAATGTAACGAGCGCAGCAGTCAGGCTAAAGTGCATAAGCCAGACCAGAAGCAGGCTTTTCGTGTTAACATAGACCCACGCCATCAGGACTCTCAAGGCTGCGACAATGACGATGTAGGCGAGAAAAAAAGCCAACCAGTACGCGCCATGCGGAGCAGCAACCCCCAGATCGTCAACAACCGGCGCATACCACAGTCCCCACAACACGCCAAGCAGGATGCTGGCTGCCAGAGGGCTTTGCTTCTCCTGCATCTTTGGAAAGGCATAACCCATCCAACCCATCTCCTCCAAAATAGCCGGCACTCCAAACAAGAAACCAATGGCTAAAAATTTAGGAGTAAAGACTGGCGAGACCACCGTTCTAAAAACCATGAGAATGACCAGCATGAGAGCAGGAGGAAACAGGAGAACCACTACATACCAGAGCACATTTACGCGAAAACGACCCTGGCTGGCAAACATCTTGCGCAGACCTTCCCTCCCGTCAAGGATGCCGATGAAAGCCAGAGCGGGCAGGCACACGCTCAGAACTCTGATGGGAAAAAGGATATAGAGAGCCGTAGGCGGCTCAGTCTGACCTCGCAGGAGCGCTGGTCCAGCCACAATCAGAAAGCTCCCATAGGCGATGAGGAAAACCAAGATAAAGTACGTGGAAACCGGGTAACGTTGAAGCAATGCCTTGATCTTCATAGGCTGTCGCCTTCCTTTCACTCTTTCGTCATTGCATTCTTTTGTGCAAAAAGCTCTCACATACGACTCGCTGCTGTCTCCCCCAATAGCGTTACACGAGACATTCAGCCAACCCCGAAATCTGATTCAGCTCGGGAATACATGGTGTGAATATCAGTTCATCAGTGCCAATCTCCTCAAATGCCCGTATACCCGCTCTGATTGCCTCTGGCGTCGAATATACTGCCTGGGCCATATATTGTGCCATAGGACCCATGAAAGCATAATAGTTGAGTATATACTCGGCCGAACGCGCCGCAGCTTGCGGACCAAGCCCATAAAAGACTCCTGCGACCAAGCGCGGTTTCCCAGGTCTCTCTCCACGCTTCCAGGACATCTCCGCCAGACGGAAGCATTCACTGATCTGCTGTGGATCATTCCCAGCAGCGAGGTAGCCATTGCCCCACCGCTCAAGCCGACTGATTGCAACAGGCGTAAAGGCTCCAATTAACACTTCGGGACCTCCCGGCTGCACTGGCATTGGACCCATTGGTCCTGTCTGCTCGTCTACAGGTTGACCCGACCAGACTCGTGCCATAAACTCAAGCTGTCGATCAAAGCGCTTCCCTCGATCATGAAATGACGCCGATGCAGCACGGAAATCATCTTCTCTCCCAGGGTTTCCAACTCCAAGCCCCAGCGTCAGACGACCATTGGAGAGTGCATCCAGGCTCGCTGTCTCTTTGGCAAGAATACCTGGATCACGCAAGGGTGCCACAAGGATAGTTGTCATCAATCGTATCCGTTGGGTCACTCCAGCAGCAACCGCCAGGGTGATCAGCGGATCAAAATTCCTGTAGACCAGGCGATCTATCACACCTAAACTCGAAAACGACGCTTCCTCTGACAACCGCGCCCAGTCCTGGATCAGCGAGCCAGAAACGTTAGGAAGAGTAGATGGCAGTATTATTCCAATTTTCATAGGTGGGTCTCCATATGCTCTAGAAGAGCTTTCTTTGCTATCTCCAATATAATTGGAGGCGGTCAGAGCTGACAAGCAGTGAACAAAGAGATCTACCTTTAGCTGCATCAGGCGTTTCAAGACGGATCTCGTCTGTCTGGCTTCAGCACGTTTACTCATAAAGTATAGAATGTGAATCTTGAGGACACATCATCAAAACTAAGGAAACGCGACCAGAGATTTCTTAACAGACTGAATCGCTTTTCATAGAAGATGTGTTTTGCAGTATTAGAATGTCGGCAGTCCAGGCGTACCTTTCCCTGTCTCCATGTAGGACTTCAGGCTGCCCAAAAAATATTCCCAGTTCATGCGTGTCTCTTCATACGCCCTATCGATCTGGGTAAACCCGTCATGCTTAAAGACCAGGAGGGTCTCATCTTGCATCGGTGTGAGTTGCCAGGTCACGCTGGTCCCCATCCACTGAGGAGGACCTTGCCTGGAAATCCACCTCACTTGCTTGTCCTGGTCCAGCTCTGTCACCTCAAATTGTAGGGCAAATGCAGCCCTGCGAAAACTGAAGTTTCCCAGAGAACCAACCTCTGGTCTGACTTGCGCCTCGTCGGCCCACCAGCGAACTATCTCATCCTGCTGGGTTAGGGCGCTGAAGATACGCTTTGTCGTCGCCTTAATGGTGATCTCTTTGACAATGGCTACCATTGTAATGCCTTTCTTGCACACTATCATACTTTTAACTTAACCAATAGGTTAAATATAATAGAGAATGGTGAACACTGTCAAGGGATTTGCCAGCAGATTTTTCTTGTATCCGCTCCACCTCAGAGCCACCCTCTGGCCAGGGGAGCACGCAAGTGCCGCACTTCTATCTTCAGTTCTAAGGAGAAGGTTTGCTCTCTCTTCTCAGGAGATACTCTGTTCTGACGATGCTGGTTGAGAAGTCAGGTAGTATACTCCAGCTATGGCATGCAATGGGGCGCAAGAACAGAGATACAAGCCCCTCAATGTAAGGTTGGAGAGCCTTTTGGCTGAAGTCGTTTAAACTCAAATGGAAGCCAACAGAGAAAGAAAGTGAGTGAGTGTAAAGCTATGACTACTATTCCTGCAAACTCTAACCCACAGCAAATTGACGCGCTCATGGTACCTGGGATCATTGACGATCAGGAACTCCACCGATTGCAGCTTCAGTCTCAGATGGTCACGAACGCCATAGGTGGTGTGCTGCCCGAGCAGCCAGATACGGCCCACTTCAAACGTGTCCTGGATATTGGGTGCGGCACTGGTGAGTGGCTTTTGGAAGTTGCGCAGAACTACCCGAACACAACTCGGCTCATCGGGATAGACATTAATCCCCAGGTAATCGAATTTGCCCGTAATCAGGCGCGATCATTGCAGGTTGACAGCCGCGTGGAATTTCATCAGATGGACGCACTCGGTCATCTGGAGTTTCCAAATGACTATTTTGATCTGGTCCATGAGGGATTTGCTATAAGCTGGCTGCATACCTGGGAATGGCCCAGCTTCTTGACGGAGTGCCAGCGAGTGGCCAAACCAGGCGCGGTCATCCGCGTGACCGAAGGTGGCGGCGCAATCAAGAATAGCAGTCCAGCATTCTCGCGTCTCTTCGGGCTTTTCCTGGAAGCATTCCATCAAGAGGGCTATATCTTTACCTCAGGGTCTGACGGCCTGACCAGGGAACTCTCCCGCATGTTAAAACAACATGGCCTCCAAAATGTACAAACCATTGACCATGTCCTGGAATATGGCGCTGGCACACCAGAGGCTCATGCCTTTGCTGAGAACTGCAAACTCTTCTGTCGGATAATGCCGCCACTGATGCAAAAATGGACAAGCATACCCGACGATTTTGAGGAGACCAGACTCCAGATGATCTACGAGCAGCAACAACCTGACTATGTTGCCACAGTCAGCGTGGTGGTTGGCTGGGGAACCGTTCCTCTGACGAAGTAGGCGCGATCAGATACCCCACACATTTGAGAATTTCACTCATATGAGCCATCTCTGACTTTGTCCAATCAGGACACGCATTCTGCATGTTTTACCGATCAACTGTGGAAAACGGCAAAACATGCAGATATGTTTTTCAGTGACTACTCTTCCGAACCCCCAGAAATCGCTGTCCTCCTACATCCCGCTAACTATGTCCTTCAGAAATGGTTGAGATGACCCATAGTGTATCAGCGATTACAGATAGAAACCAGCAACGAACCCTCTCTCCTGCGTATCTCTATCTCGCACAACGTGCTGGTAAAGCTGCCTCTCCTACCCCACCAACGCGTTACAGCCCTGACTGTGGGGGTGCGCAGAGCATTCCACAATCAGGGCCGCGGTCTATCACTGGATGGGACGCAGAGCTAGCTAGCGCGTCACAGACAATGCGCTAGCTGCGAGCAGGAATAGCGCCAATCTGTTGCGCCAGACCAAAAATATCGTTGTTGAACCAATCTTCCACCACCTCACCATCGACAATGCGGCTGATGGCAATTCCCGATGTTGTTACCTTCTTGCCAGTAGCAGGCATGCCCCTCCACGGGCTGGAATGGGTACCATGAGTACTAAACCGGCAAACCACCTTATCCTCCTCAGTCACGAGGTCTTCAATGGTGAAGTGGAGATCTGGGAAGATCGTGCAGAGCAACATCACATATTGCTTGTACTCCTCACGACCGCTAACCTGGGGAGCGTTCGGGTCATGACGAACATAGCCAGGAGCATACATCTGATCAATAGCGGCAAAATCTTTCTGATTTATTAAATCCATGGAACGGCGTATGAGCGCCTTCTTCTCTTCTGCTGACATGAAAGTATTCTCCTTTTGGTGAACTATAGGCGATAAGGTGAGAACAATCAAAGTAGCCAAAAGCATAGTGAACAAGAGATCCGTGAAAAACAGTGTTTTTATCGTTTTTGTCTGCGATTGTTCTAAGTATACTACTCAGCAACAGGGTATACATCGTCTGAACTGAGGATATCTTCAGTAGGCGCAGACTTAGGCGGGATGATTAAGGGCGGCAGCCCATAATCGGGGATTGGGGTGTTTTGCACGGGTAGGTTTTTCGCTGAACTCTTCACGGTGGCGAAGCCTAGACCCCACCGTACAGGAAGGCGCTTGTCAGGCACAATCTGCGCCTGACAAGCGCCTTCCTGCACCTTCTCTTTGGGGTGGGGCGATCTTGCCCGACAATCAGGGAAGGATAAAAAACCTACCTGAGAAAAGTTTGGGATGTCCCCAATAACCTTTTTCTTTCGTTTTGCATGTTTTGCCGAAGACAAAACATGCAAAACAGGAGTGCAGAGGATGACCCTCTGCCAGTGAAGTTCTAGCGCGAATGGAGGTCTCCTCCTTCGCGCTAGAACTTCACTGGCAGACTCGTGAGGCCGCGTAAATTCGACCAGTTTAATTGCTCAAACTCAACCGCCAGGTGGAGGTCTGGGAAGCGTTGCAGCAGGGTTCCCACGGCTATCTGTCCCTCCAGGCGTGCCAGTGGCGCTCCCAGACAGTAATGGATGCCTTTGCCAAAAGAGAGATGCTGATTCTCCTGGCGCATAATATCCAGGTCTTCTGGCCTGGTAAATTGCTGTGGATCGGTGTTCGCACCCATCAATAAAACAAAAACCGCCTCTCCTTTACGAATCACTTCTCCATGCAGCAAAATATCTTCCCCCGCCCAACGCATCGACGAGAGGAAGACCGGAAACGTATAGCGCAACAGTTCTTCAATGGCGGAGTCGATCAAAGCTGGACTACTACGGAGCAGGTGCATCTGCTCCGGGTGCTGGAAGAGCGCCAACATGCTGTTGCTAATCAGATTCACTGTCGTCTCATGCCCGGCGATAATGAGCAAGAAGACCGTCGAAATGAGTTCATTCTCTTGCAAACGATCCCCGTTTATCTCGGTACGAACCAACTCACTGACGAGATCGTTGCCCGCATGTTCGCGCTTCTCTGCAAGGAGCGCTTTGATGTACTGCGTAAACGCGTTAAGTGCTGAGGCCACCTTTTCCTGATCAAGTCCCCCTGTAAAGCCATTAGCGACGTTTTGCGACCAGGCACGGAATTGTTGACGATCTGCAACGGGAATGCCCAGCATTTCTGAAATGACTGTGATAGGCAGCGGAAAAGCAAAATCAGCTATGAGGTCCATATTCCCCTGCGCCTGGACTGCATCTAACAACTCATCTGTAATCTGCTGAATGCGTGGGCGCAGTTGCTCGATCATACGCGGCGTGAAAGCTTTAGAGAGCAGCCCACGCAGGCGAGTGTGATCGGGTGGATCAACGGTGAACAGATCGCGCCGCGTGGTAAAAAAGGTGTTGCGTTTGGGTGCTTGCTCGCTCTCAGCTCGCGCAAACTTCTGTGGGTCTTTGAGGAACCGCTGATCTCTAAGCACCTCGCTTCCCTGGGCATAGCCGGTGATAAGCCAGCCATCTTCCAGAGTAAATGGACTGGCAAAACGCAGCAGTGGCCCCATCTCCCGCACATGTGCGGAGAACTGGATCGGGTCGCGTTTTGCCTCCAGCGAGAGGAGGTCATTGAATGTAATCTGTCCCATAATCTTCACAATCCTTTGTTTGGTTCTATCGCATGTGCGAGAGCGGAAGACCAGGAGTGCCTTTCCCCGTCTCTATGTAGGACTTCAGACTTTCCAGAAAGTATTCCCAGTTCATGCGCGTGAGTCTATAGGCCTCATCGATCTGGCCAAACCCGCTATGCGTGAAGACAAGCGTGGTGCCATCATCCTGAAACGGCGTGAGTTGCCAGGTAACGCTTGTTCCTGTCCACTCCGGCGGTCCATGCCTGGAGATCCAGTAAATGCTCTTACCAGGGTTCATCTCGGCTATCTCAAACCGCAGGACATCCTCCCCTTGCCGGAAATGAAATTCCCCCACAGAACCAATCTCTGGTTTGACCTGCGCCTTGTAAGCCCACCAGAGAACCATCTCATCCTCCTGAGTTAGAGCGCTGAAGATACGCTCAGGGGTCGCCGCAATGGTGAGTTCTTTGACAATAGCTACCATCGTAGATTCCTTTCCCTTGAACATTGCGTTGCGATAACATTTAATATTTTGGTTAAGTATAGAGAACAAAGATAAACGGTGTCAAGCGTTTCTCCCCTTCCCTCAATGTCGCTTCCAACCCGCTGAGAAGCGGACGCACAGGGTTTCTGCCTTATTCCCATCAGGAAGGTTCGGGCGCTCTTCCTGGCAAAAATCCTCAGTTCTGATAAGGCCTGTTCAGTCAGTTGAGGTGTAAAAAAAGCTGTAGGCACGGAAAGAGGGTTGTGAGATGGTTCACGCAAGAGAGATACTTAGTTCTGACGATGCAGGCTCGGGTACCAAACACTATACTTGGCTCATAACGTACGCGAAGGGTATTCAAAATAGGAGGTTATTTATGGCATTCAATCGTTTTGCGGTGCTAACAGAGCAGGGGGAAAGCGGAGTAAAAACCGAGGAGTTTCGTGCGCTTTTCGCCCCCGATGCAGAGCTTCATAGCCCTTTTCTGGTCAAACATGTAGAAGGCAAGGAAATGACTCTGCAATTTCTCACCGAGGCTTTTTCCAATGTTGGTTACCCTAAATATACACACCAGTTCACTGATGGCAAGGACGTTACGATCCTTTTATGGAACTCACAGGGCAGAGTTCACGGCCATGAAGTGCAGGGTACGATGGTCCTCACGATGAATGAGGAGGGGCTTATCCATTCAGCGAAAAGCTACCTGCGCCCTCAGCAGGTCGTGGGACTGCTCAGAGAATTTCTCTTTGCTTCGGCTGGCGCGAAGCTCTCTAGCGAGTATTGGAAAGCCTCACCCGTGGGTTTTGCCGGCGATCCCTCGCTTCTGGCAAATAATCCCGGTAAGTCAGAATAAAACGTTCAGCTTTCTCTGAGCGAAAAAGAGCTTCCTGAGTCTAAACATTCAGGAAGCTCTTTTCATTGAGATATTTCAGCGCATCGTTAAAACCAGTTTGCCACGCACATGACCGCTTTGACTCAGTTGATGGGCCTGCGCAACCTCCTGGAGGGGCAAGGCAGCCTCGATGCAGATGTGCAGTTGCTCTCGGTCGCAGAGGGTAGCAAGTGTACTCAGTTGTTGACCCGAAGGATGGACCAGCAGAAAAGTGTAGCTCGCGCCAGCCTGGGCTGCAAGTTGCTCGCCCAGATCCTTGTGAGTCCGAATCAGAGAGGCAACTCGTCCTCCGCGCTTGATCTTCTGCAACGCCTGTGTGAGCAGATCTTCGCTCATCGTATCCAGAACAACATCAATCTCCCCATCAATCTCCTCAAGCGTCTGACACGTGTAATCGATGACGATATCTGCACCGAGTTCGCGCACAAATGAGAGGTTGCGGGTCGAGGTTGCGGCGATAACTCTTGCTCCCTTCCACCTGGCAAGCTGGATTGCCAGATGGCCGACCCCTCCCGATCCCCCTGGAATAAAGACAGTCTCTCCCTCTCGCAGTTGCGCGGTGTCAAAGAGCGCTTGCCAGGCAGTAAGCCCCGCCATAGGGAGTGCAGCGGATTGCTCCCAGTTCAGTCTCTCCGGTTTACGCGCTAGGTCGCGGGCGGGTACGGCGGCGTATTCGCTATACGCTTTCGCTTCTCCAGGAAAGCGCGGCATCCCATAGACGGCATCTCCAGGAGAAAAGCTCACAACGCCCTCGCCTGTGGCGATCACGCGACCCGCAAGGTCCCAACCCAGGATATAGGGAAAACTCGCTCTCGGCGAACCAGTGGTTGTGGGCAGCGGATAAGAACGCGAACCCCAATCAACCGGGTTTACGCCTGCTGCATGGACCTCTACCAGAACTTCTCCCGGTTGCGGCAAGGGCTGTTCAATTTCTTCATAGCGCAAGACATCTGGACCCCCCAGGCGATGGATCTGTACGGCTTTCATGCTTGTCATGACGCTTTTTGCTCCTCTCTCACAGATCGTTGAGCCGACGAGCCTGGAGATTGTCAGGATCTCTCCCGCGGTTTTTGATCCCCTCGCTCGCATACTCCGACCCAAGTATAGGGTCCAACCACCGAGCCAGCAACGTCAAAACTGAGGATCTCTTGCAAGGCGATGAAACAAGACTAGAGCTTGCGCAATCAGTTAGTTGATTCCAACAATTCGTTACACTACCTTTCAAAATGTGATAAAACGTGTTCATCACATCCTATTGCTGCACCTGGATCAGACAGGAAGCCTTCGTGACCTCTACGCTGTTTTGATCCTCATGCAGCACATTGCACCCCAATGGAGTCTATGGCCCTCGCCGGGCAAGGTACCGGGCTAGAATATTGAGGTGCTTATTGCGTTCCTTGTGTTCTTTCATAACCATCTGGCGTTGACTCAAGTCACCAACCACAACAGTTCTCTCAACGAGTTTGTGGGCGATAAGATGTGATGCTTTGTGCAAGCTATCTCGTTGCTTCCGTTGTTTCTTTTCCGAGACGCGCTTGTACACCTTGCTCAGATGGATGTACCTACGAGATTTCTTTTTGCACTTGTCTCGCCTGGATCGAATGGTGTCCAACTGGCGGTTATACCACTGTCCTCCCTTGAACCCGCCAATCTGGTAGACTCTGCCTTGCTCATTGGCACTCATCTCTTTAGGTGGCTTCGTTAGCTATCACTCATATGGGAGAAGTTGTAAAGGTCGAGGTCTTAGACCTTTACACCATATGACACTGATTTCAAGCACTCTACCAGTGGGGGAATGCGAACCCCGATGGAGATTGAGCTTCAAGCAGTTTAGCCTTTACCATATCGCACGGTTCTTGCAGAGCTTATCCTACAGTGCTTTGGGATATCTACTGCGTTAACATGCTACAGCCCCTTTGCTCTTTTCAGAACCAGGTAAGTTGTTGACCCTAGAACTTCCTTCTCAGTTCTACCTGGCTACGCCAGGGATACTACGAAGCGCCTCATAGCGCACAACCTCTGTATTTGGCTTGCATGCCTTCCAGGGGAGCGGCATCCTACCAAATCCTGGACAAGCTCCTGTTCAGGCGAAAGGGTTTCTCCCTCAATGACCTCAATCTCGGTGTTATGCCGTTCACAGAAGGCTTCAAAATAGTCATAGCCGAAACGCACGAGCCGATCTCGATGAGCGATGACAAGACGCCAGCCCTGTCCAAGTTCTATCATCTCTATGAGTTGATTAAACTGTTTGCGCTTATAGTTGAGACTACTGCCAATATCCTGCATCCATTCATCGACCTTGATGGTCTGCTGATTGCAGTAGACCTTTAGCGCCATGAGTTGATTTGCCAGATCGGGCTTTTGAGCCACACCAGACACCCGCGCATACGCAACAGTGAGCCCTTGTTCTTGCGCTACTAGCCCCCGATACGTCATATATTGATCGTGGGTGTAGTAGCGCCGATTGGTTGGAGAGCGATGGGCTTGTACAATGCCTTTCCGATCCCACTTTTGCAGCGTAATGACCGATTTCCCGATCATTTCTCCAAATTCTTTCGGTGAATACATTGTCTTCGTGATGACATTCTATCGTATTAGACTATGTTTTTGTCACAGTTGAAAGCTCCTCTCGCGTTGCTACTGTGATCGGGTGCTCTGGACCCAGAAGCTGCTCGCGAATTGCCAGTGCACGTTGATAGAGCACTGCTGCCTCCTGGCGCTTGCATTGATCTCCCCGGAAGGCCGCAAAATCGCGCAGGATCTCCGCTGTCTCAAGATGTTGTTCACCCAATGTGTGCTCCCGAATCGACAAGGCTCGCTGATAAAGCGCTGCGGCCTCCCCACTCCTGTCTTGCTTGCGTGTAAGGTTAGCTAATCCATGAAGTGAATGCGCCAGATTGGGATGCTCAGACCCAAAGGTCAGTTCTCCGATGCGCAAGGCCCGCCGGTACAGGATCTCTGCCTGCGCATCGTTGCCCTGCTTCTGGTGGAAATCAGCCAACCCATGCAGGGGATATATAAGGTAGGAGTGGTCTACTCCAAAGGTCTGTTCCCAGATGGCGAGAGATCGTTGCAAAAGCGGCTGAGCCTGCTC
Source organism: Ktedonobacteraceae bacterium (assembly GCA_034437695.1). Classification (GTDB taxonomy): domain Bacteria; phylum Chloroflexota; class Ktedonobacteria; order Ktedonobacterales; family Ktedonobacteraceae; genus Paraktedonobacter. The sequence goes on along the minus strand of DAOTTJ010000482.1, from coordinate 13,537 downwards.
ATCCTGCCCCTGGCTCAGATAAAGTTCTGCAAGATTGTTGAGGAGTCCAGCTACTTTCGTATGCGCTCCACTGAGTGTCTGCTCGTAGATATGGAGTGCTTGCTGATACAGTGAGACCGCATCGGTATTCCTGCCTTGCAAGAAGGAGACACGGGCCAGACCACCGAGCGTTTCTGCAAGCAAGGGATGGTTTTGCCCGAGCATCTGTGCGCGTAAATGCACTGCCTGACGAAAGAAGGGTTCTGCCCTGGTATATTTTCCCTGTGAGGCGTAGAGCGCGGCAAGCCAGTACTGGATTTCAGCGACTAGAAGCTCATCTTGCTCGGGTGCCTCTCTGGCCAGAGATAACGCCCGCTCATGGAGCGGTTCGGCTTCAGCGTACTTCCCCTGAGCAGCAGAAAGATAGGCCAATCCATTGAGCGAACGAGCCATCGCCAGATGCTCTCTGTTTGACTGCTGCTCCCAAATATGCAGAGCACGCCTGTAAAGTACCTCCGCCTGAGCATATTTGCTCAGTTCGCGGAAAAGCTTCGCCAGCCCGTTGAGTAAGCGAGCTACCTCTGGATGCTCACGCCCGAATACTCGCTCCTGAATATTTACCGCTTGCAGGTAGAGCTGCTCTGCCTGCTCATAAAGCGCATAGTCCTGAAGATAATTGGCGGTTCGCACAAGCAGAGATGAGGCCTCAGCACATGTGAAAGCGTACTCTTGAATCAAGGCACTACATACCTGCGCCTGGGGAAGAAGGCGCTGACAACGCGGCCAGCTCGCTAGCTCGATGGCTTCAGGAAAGGCACTACTGGTCATAGATACCGCTTGCTCGGCCCATCGACGACGCTCTTCTTCCTGCATAACATCTTGAAGGACAACCTGCACCAGACGATGGATATGCAGCAGTCTGGCTTCAGCATCACGCTGAACTAGAGAGAATCTGCGCAGCTCTTCGATGGCTTTGTTTAAGGCAAATTCATCAGTTGCCACTGGCTGCAAGCAGGGACTGAGCACCGCACGTCCTGCGTGAAAGATCTCTTCAGGAATCGCATCTGGTTCCAGAAAAGCACACAGTCGCAAGAGTTCGGCCGCTCCCGGATTGACTCGCTCTACCTGCTGAAAGTTCAATGACCACGTGGTAGCTACTGGCTGCGGATGAGCACTCGGTGCCTGCCCACGGCGCTGCAACAATTGCGCACGATGGGTACGATACAGCTCTAGATACGTTGAGAGACTACATCCTACTTCTTCTATATATGCACCAGCCTGGTCCAGAGCAAGCGGGAGAAAGTCCATTTCGATGACTATCGCTTCTGCGCCTGCCAGCCGTTCCGCAGCGACCTGGTCGAGCAGCATCTCGGGAGAGAGCAGTTGGGCGCGACGCAGGAGGAAGAGCGCTCCTTCGACCATGCCCATAGTCCCAACCTCGATACGCCGAGCTACGGGACCCAGGGCCTGGGTGCGCGTGGTGAGCAGCAGATATCCTGCGTGTTCGGTCGGCACGATGTCATCGATAACCGCCAGGTCATCTGCGTTGTCCAGGATCAAGAGCCACCGCTGATGGGCTGTCAACCACTGCTTGACAGCCATGATCACTCTGCTTTGATCCTGATCGTCCTTTTCAGGTAATTGTAAGAATTCGGCGATGGCCACCAGCCCGATTAAGAGTGTCTCGCGCGTCGCGGCGCTAAGCCAGAAAACCGCCGCATAGTGCTGACGATACTGATAGGCATATTCGAGGGCAATCTGGGTCTTGCCAATGCCACCCAGCCCACTGACGGCCCAGGATTGCGTGAGCGCCATATGGCGCTCCTGATTGAACTGTCCGTGCAGAGCGTGCAGGAGTTCCTCGCGCCCGGTAAAAAATGGATTGCGCGGAAAAGGAACATGCCAGAGGCTGAGCGGAGTGGGCGAAACGTGTTCACTACTCACGGCTCCCAACAAAGAGAAGATATCTTTCCCAAAAACACGGCTGAGGCGTTCCCGAGCTGTCGCCTGAGGCAGAGCTTGATCTTGCTCCCAGCGTCGTATGCTTCTAACAGAGACCCCCATCTTCTCAGCAAGGGCCTCCTGAGAAATTCCAAGTTGGAGACGTTGACGGCGCAAATGCTGGCCCAGACTTCCCACCAGGGCTGGAGATAACGCTGACTGGTATTGCTGGCTCATAAATGCTCTCCCTCTATGATTGGACAGGCCAGAAAGTGACTGGGTCTGGATCTGTCCTGGCATTTTACCATCAAAGAATTTTGACTTGCAATATAGAAGAGAGGGTATTTTTCTGTAAAGAAATTCAGAAGCAGTGACGCAACGCACTGCATAGAATCAGGCATGGGTCAGCAGCCAGTCTTGTATGCTGCTCAGGGTCTGCGCGTCCAGATGGGTATCGGGACTATTGTAGCTCTCCGCTATCTCGGCTGGCACCAACGCTGACCGGGACCGTAGCTCTTGCTTGAGAATGTGGTTCGCGTTCTCCGGGAAGAGAAATGTCACCGCCTCACGTCCCGCCACAGCACGCTGGAGCGGCTCACCATCAGCCTGCCAGTCTATCTGGATATCTTTCTTGCCAATGATGACTAGTACTGGGACGTTCACCTGACTGAGCAAGGGAGCCGCATTAGCAGTCCAGAGTTCACGGGCAAAGGGCAGGTTGGCCGGATCGGCCAGACTCAACAGTAGCATCTGGACACCCTGCGACAACGCCGGGTCGGGAGCAACAGGCTCTTCCACCAGAAAACGGGCGATGGCTGCATCGTAGAGCGCCAGCAAGGCATCACCGTTCGGTACACCAGATGCCTGCGCAGCCAGTTGGGATCGCGCAACCGCCCCAACAGTTCGACCAGGCGGACCAGTGAGCATAAGTCCCGCGAACGCTATCTCAGGACCAGAGAGCTGGTAGTGCAACACGTGAAGGTTCCCCTCGCTGTTCGCAAGCGCGAAGATCCGTTCGGCCTTGATGTACGCCTGACTGGCCAGGGTGCGTACAGCTCCGGCAAGTTCCTCTGCATGGCTCTGCATGCTCATGTTACCCGCCAGAAGGGGCATATGCTCGCGAGCATGAGGCCCAGAAGCACTCTTATCGTAGCGCAGGGAAGCGATTCCAGCCAGGGCTAACGCCTCAGCAAGCAGGCGGGCGCTACCATTAGATCCCGGCAGAAGCGGCGAATTCCAATCGCGGTCAGTTGGACCGCTGCCTGCCACCATCACCACCGCAGGAAAGGGTCCAGCGCCAGACGGTCTAACCAACGTACCAGCGATAGTCATCAAGCCCGACTGCCAACTAATATCCACACTTGTTCCAGAAAAATCTTGCTCAGTCATTTCACTCCTCCTTGCCAAACTATAGCATATCCAGCCTCTTATCAACCGATCTCAGAGCTGTTGCAAATTCGGGAATACAAACGGCAAGGTGAGGGTGCAGGGAGCGCAGCATCCCTGCCGGCACCCTGTCCGGGGGACAGGTAATCAGAGGTGTCCTCGCAAAAACCTCTTTTGCCCGCCGTCTGCGGCGGGGCGACTTTGCAACAGCCCTGGAACCGAGTCGCAAGATCATCCTGGCATGTTACAGGGCTATGTAATGCTCGGCCTCCCCCCTGAACACAGGATCGGGCTGCGAGCGTGGGGCCGCAGCCCCACGCTCGTAGCCCGATCCCAAAACCCTGGGGTGGGGTCGCAAGCCTCTGGCTTGCGGAGAATTGAATAGCCCTGGGCATGTTATACTATGACTACTTCAGGAAAATCTGACTATGAGGACAAGAAGGGAGTATCTCACTCAATGTGAGCAAACAGAGCAAACAGCAGGAGTTCCTGTATCGCTTGCACAGTCTGGCCGATCAGCCGGCTGAACAGGTGAGTTACGCCCTGGCAACCCTTGACCACGAACGCAGCAAGCAGTTCGTCTCAGCGGCGCTGACCGTGCTCACCCGGACACCAGTCCCACAAGCACGCCCTGTCCTCCTACGACTCTACACCTACTTTGATGAGGTCGGCATCAAACGCGATGCAGGAGGCGATCTACGCACAGCTCTGCTCGGCGCACTGCTGCCGATAGCCGAGCCGCGCGATCAGACACTGGCTGAGCGTGCTATCACTACCTACGAATTTTTGCCACCTACGCGCGAAGAATCGACCGGCGGCCTGCGTGCAACTGGACTGATCCTCCTGTTCAATCTTGACACGGTTCTCTCCCACTATCACTGCACTCGCTTGCTCGTCGATGTCTATACATCGCATATGTCGGGCGAACCAGCCGTCAGCGCCGCCCGCCTACTGGCGGAACAGAGACAGCTTCTCCCGCTTTATAGCTACCTCTTCACGCAGCATAGCGGTCACGCAGAGGTCGAAGCTGAATGCCTCAAACATATGACCAGAGCACCGACCGAGATCGTGGAGACGATTCTCTCCCACTATAACACCCCAATCTCCATTGGCACGGGTACGCCCGTCCCACGTCACACGACCAGAGATGCTGTGGTCCTGCTCGGACTCTTTGATCTGGTGCTTGCCTTCCCTACCAATAAGACCTGCCTGGCTTTTTTGGAGGCGTTTTTGCGCGAGACCCGACGCGACGATGTGTATCACTCCGTACTGACTACCATTATCGCAATGCATGCGCCGCAACCCTGGCAGATAGTACTCCAGGTGGCCCGCGATGAACGCAACCCAGAGAAGATCGACCGGCTGCTCTCGGCTCTCGCCCTGGCACAGCCCGATCCACAGACAAAACAGGTCATCCAGCAACTCCAGCAACAGAAAGCACCAGACGACCACAAGCCTCTCTGAAGCCGATGAGCTGTCCCCTTACATTGCCCCTGCGACGACCAGAGAAGCTACCAGGCACCTGTCTCTCCCTTTCCTACCTCTGGTAATCCACTTGATGAGTCAATAAGCGCGAAGAAAGGGAATGTCGAGTACACTTGCTTTGTTCAAATGTATTGAATGTCTTTTGCCTGGTGTCCGATTATGCCTGAGTTGAAGTCTGATCGCAGACTTATAAACGGGGGCAGATCACACCATCAACTGGTGTTTTCTCGCGCAGATTGCTCGCTCACGCTCACTCTCTCTCCTTATATTGGAGTGCAAATCTGGGCAGAGTGTTCATCGCCGGAGAGCATCAGGAGAATAGAGAGAAACTCAATGCAGGACCTGGAAAGAGACGCAGAAACGCCACTATCTTCGCCAGAACCGTCCAGACAGCAGGCGAACCCGCAATTAAGTCGCGGCCTGGTCTGGATTATGGCCCTGGCCTGTGGTCTGACCGCTGCCAATATCTACTATAATCAGCCGCTTCTGGTCGCGTTCGCTCATTCGTTCGGTGTATCGGAGAGCAGCGCTGGCTTTATCTCGACCGTGACCCAGCTGGGCTTTGCGCTCGGTCTGCTGCTATTGGTGCCGCTGGGCGATATTTTTGCCCGCCGCAATCTGATCTGCGGCGCAATGATTGCGGTAGTGTTGGGCCTGATCACGATTGCCCTGGCTCCCTCGCTGACGGTGCTGGCGATCGCCAGTCTGGTTATGGGGATCGCGAATGTGGTGCCGCAGATGATTGTACCGTTCGCCGCCAGTCTGGCACGACCCGAGGAGCGGGGCCGCGTCGTGGGGACGGTCATGAGCGGTCTGCTGATTGGCATCCTGCTAGCCCGTACTATCAGTGGCTTTGTCGGCGCGTATCTGGGCTGGCGAGCAATGTATTGGATCGCGGCTGGCTTGATGACATTGTTACTCGTTACGCTCTACTTCTCACTACCCCAGGAGGCACCACGCGCGAAGATCAGCTATCCACGCCTGCTGCGCTCGCTCTGGGATCTGCTGCTACGCGAGCCGGTCTTGCACGAGGTGAGCCTGTTTGGGGCGCTGACCTTTGCCTCATTTCAGCTCTTCTGGGTGACTCTGACCTTCTTTTTGAGCACACCGCTCTACCACTTTGGCAGTGATATGATCGGTCTGTTCGGTCTGGTCGGCGTGGTCGGCGCACTGACCGCAACGCTGGTTGGCAAACAGGCCGATCGGAGCAATCCACGCGTGATTACAGGTCTGATGCTGGCCATTGTACTTCTCACCTACGGCATCTTCCTGCTGACCGGTCAGTGGCTCTGGGGACTTATCCTCGGGGTGATCCTGCTCGATCTGGGGACGCAGGGAGCGCATATCTCAAACCAGACGCGTATCTATGCCCGCCCGCAGCCCACCCATAGCCGCCTGAATACTATCTATATGTTCTCCTACTTCATCGGCGGCTCGCTGGGGTCCGCGCTCGGAACATACGCCTGGAGCGTGGCCGGCTGGCCGGGCGTCTGCATACTCGGCATCGTGCTGATGACGCTGGCGCTCGGCCTGTACCTTCTGCGCAGTCGCAGATCATAAGGCTCCGCTATCCGAGCGCACCCGTCACACTACCAGCTAGACGTTCCCGGACCTCCTTTAAAGGGTCCGATGATGCTGTGCGTAATCCATCCCCCGTAAAAATCCCCCGACTGAGCCTGGACCGGCTCACCATTTATATAACAAGCATCCATTTTGCCTGGATAGAAGGCTATCAAGTGAGCCAGACTTTCATAGCCGGGGGACGGCTCGGGATAATACCAGGCTCCGTTGGGAGTGCTTTTGCCATTCACGCTGAGCGTGTAATAGCTCGCTCGCCCTTTGAATTCACAGTAGGTCTGCTGGGAACCCGGCAGGAGATACTCTGCCTTGCTGTCTGCAAGTGGAATATAGTACACAGGTGGATGGCTAGTCTCTAAGACACGCTTCGCCCGGCGAGTATCGACAATAGTCACGCCATTATAGACAATCTGGATATGCTCGCTACTATCTTCCACTCTGGGCGGGCGTGGATAATCCCAGACCGATTCTTGTCCCGGCCCCGGCTCGGGTCCTCTCCGTCTACTCATACGTCTTCTCTCCTTCTATATAGAGTCTTTCCCTAGAGTATAACGCAGCAAACCTTCCCCGACCAGATAAGCAAGTCGTTACGAGCGACTCAAGATGCGCAGCACCAGGGCGGCGACGGCAATCAGTAAAATCACCACTGGAGGCGGCAACCCCTTGAAGTCTCTGACGCGTATATGTCCAACGATGGCTCCAATAAAGTAGATGATAACGCCGATCGCAGCGGCAACACCCAGCGGCCACCACGCGATCCCAATCAACAGACCCGCAGCTCCGGCGATCTCACAGGCCGCCAGCCAGGGTAGCCAGCGCAGCGGCACACCGATAACTTCGTGAATACCATGCACAATTGTTGGATTACGTCTTAATTTGGCCATACCCGAACCGACAAGCATAAATGAGAGGATGATAGCGATGACAATATAGACAATAAACATCTATTGCTCTACTCCAATCTTTCTAAGCATACTATGCAATTTTAAAGCAAACCTCTACGACCCTCGTATCTGCACTGACAGAAGGCGAGCGGCTGACTTAGAATCCCAGGACATCTTTCACAATAAGGACAGAGATGCGACCCGGCTGTTCTCTCTCAAATAGGAGAATCCTCGTCACCATGCTGCCCATCCCATACAGGGCCTGCATCCGCTCGCTCTCAAGTGGATAGCTATATTCCCAGATACGACGGAACCCTTCGTCCAGGTTGCTCACGATTTTTTGCGCTCCTACTACCCAGATGACATGGCTCGCCCCATAGACATAGCTGGCAAGCTGACTGCCGGACCCCGAGGCGACCAGCACCTGCCCCTGCTGCGTCACCGCGTGGACGCTTCCGATTACGTACTCGGGACTCGACAGAAAGGTGCGCCCTTGACGCGACTTCCGCGTCTCACGATCCATCTTATCCACCTGAGGACGTAGCGGAATGTAACGTGTGGATGCATTGATCTCTGCACTCAAACCCAGCGTATCAAGGGTGCGCGACAGCGATGTATATACCTCCGCACCTTCCGGCAACAGGTCGAAGACTCGACTGCGTACCTGGTCGCGATTTTCAAGCACCTGAGCCTCCATCCCCCTCGCAGTCAACGCCGCGACCGTCGTCGCGATCTCCTCATCACTGGCCAGTTGGGCAAACTCTGTATTGGGAACCAGTGTCGTCATAGTATATTCTCCTTGGCAACCTGCTCTCGGCATAAAGCAAGCCGACTAATCAGAGTGAAAACGATATATCCACCCCGGCCAAAATCCTCCCAGGTCTATCTCATGCTCGACGTACGGCCCCTCCCCTCTGAACAAAGGATTGTGTTGCGAGCGTAGGGCCGCAGTCCCCACGCTCGCAACACAATCCCAAAACCCTGGGGTGAGGGTCGCAAGCCTCTAGCTTGCGGAAAATAAAATAACCCTGGAAATCCTCACAAGAGCACTTGTCTCTCGCGTTTGTCAGAAGTATACTAGAGGACGACAATGAACACAAATCATAACTGTCATAACACGATGAAAGATAGACATTATGAACTTTTCACAACTCCAGTGCTTTGTGGCGCTCGCTGAAACCGGCAGTTTCACCGAGGCGGCCTACACGATCGATCTGACGCAATCAGCGGTGAGCCACGCCCTCTCAAACCTCGAACGCGAGCTGGGAGTGAGTCTGCTTGAGCGCAATAATAAAGGCGTGGTGGCGCTCACGCGCATCGGACAAACGCTCCTCCCACACGTGCGCAAGCTGCTGGCCCAGGCAGAGATCATCCAACAGGAAGCAAAGGCAGCACACGGCCTGGTCAAGGGCAAACTGCGCCTGGGCAGCGCCCACCCCATCGTCTCTCCTCTGCTCGCTGGTGTGCTCGCCCATTTTCAACAGCGCTACCCCGACATCGACACCGTGCTCTTTGAAGGCACGTTCCAGGAAGTTCTGGAGTGGATGAACACCAGCATGATCGATGTCGGGTTTGTCCATCACCCCACTCGCGGCGTCGAGAGCACGCTGCTCGCAACCGACGAGATGCAGGTGTTCGTAGCGAAGGGACACCGTCTGCACGCCCGCTCGTCGGTCATGCTCGATGAACTACACAATGAACACTGGATTATGCGCCCGACGGGGTGTGACATGTCGGAAATCTTCGAGTACAATCGCAGGGTACATCACCCACAATCGTACTATCAAGCCAGCGAGGGGACGACCATTCTGGCAATGGTCCGCGAAGGACTCGGCATTACGATTCTCCCGCGCATGATGCTCCCCGATAAACTGGAAGGCATAACCGGCATTTCGCTCGACCCACCACTGCCGCTGCCAATCGGACTCGCGGTCCGCTCGGCCGAGGCGGCCTCTCCCGCCGCAACGCTGTTTGTGCAAACAGCAGTCGCCTGGGCGCAAGAGCGCGACGGCCTGCTGCTCCGTGCGCGTTGAACAGATCAAAAGCTGCATTTGTTCAAAAGCCTATCCCGTTATTAGATACTGAAATTTCATGAATAGTCTGTCTGAATATAAACTCTATAAGGAATCTGAAAACATTCTCTTACCCCTCAACTATAAAGATCACGCGCTTGCAAATCGTGGTGATAGAGGTGGCCATCTCGGCGAATTTGTGCGCGATCCAGAGCAACGCGGGCAACCACTGAAGAACGAATGTGTCGTTCTGCTGACTTGAGGCCCCCGCCAGGTGATACTGCATCTGCTGGATGTCCTGGCAAAGGGGAGCGTAACGACGCTCGACAAAAACGTGCTCATTCACAATCGTGCGAGCTTTTCCTCCATCACGTTGGCCCAACGCCTCAAGGGTGGCAGCCAAAAGTGCCTGGATCTCCTCTCCAAGCAGGAGCAGACCGCGCAAGATGAAGACTTCGGTGAGATAGCCCTGCTGGTCAACGGCGCTCCCCTCGGTGGAAAGCGACTGACGACGCAGGGCCGCCATCTGAAGCAGGGTTTGGCCCACCTGCGCGACTGCATCGCCTATATTGCCCAATTGATCAGCAATAAACAGTGCCGCAGTGAGCGAGCGGAGATCCTGTCCGGCAAGCGGCTGGTGCAGGATCAGCAGGCGCAGTGCTTGCTGCTCGGTGGCGGCACACATGCCGTCAATGCTGAGGTCGTGAACGATAAGCGGCGCTAACGTCTGGTACTCTCCACTTTGCAAGGCCGCCAGAGTGGTGAGCAATGCATGCTCCACTTCCTGCGCTACCTGCATCATCTGTGCGTGCAACTGACGTAACCCCTCATCCAAAACGGTTCTGGGCATCTGCTGGACTCTCCTTACGCTTCGCTTTGGCGAAGCCCAGACCTCACCCTTCTTCTCTCAGGGGTGGGGCAGCCCCGACCAACATAGACATGAAGTGAAGCGGGCGTGCAGAGGGCTGCCGCCCTTTGCCGGCACCCTATCTGGGGGACAGGTAATCTGGGGTGTCCCCAACAAACCTTTTCTTTCGTTTTGCGTGTTTTACCTCCGGCAAAACACGCAAAACGGGAGTGCAGAGGATGTCCCTCTGCTACCTTCATGCTTATGGGTGGGGCGGCCCCAACCAAGAGTCGAGGGAAGGATGAAAAAACCCTTTACTCCTTTTTGCCGCCGCCATATGCGACAGGGTGGACTTTTAAATCGCCTGGACAGAACAGATCAACTCTTGACAAGAAACTTTGCTCTCTCTATACTCATTATATACGAAATACTCATCGCATACGAAAAGGTTCCTATTATCTCAAATAATTCTGCTCTCAACTGAGCACGACATAGACTAGTTTCAAAGAAGAAGATAAAACACATCTTCAAACCAGAGGCACTACAATGATGTCCGTCTGCATGGCGCTAGCTTGAATATAGCTTAATCAGTGCAAAGAGCAGTGATTGATCAATGTTAAAAGCACAAGAGTTGGGTAGCCGATGCATTTCGGCAGGATTTTATCGAAATGCATACGCTTTTTCTCCATTCCTAGACCGGGGAAAAGGCTAGCACAAACCTGATCCTCCTGTTTGCTTTACAACATTTCAATATGATGCATTTTGTGTAGGACATACACAGATAATCAATTATGGATTGATTGATTATTGCCAAGAAGAACAAGGAGGTTTTCCCATCAATGAAACGCTTTTTTCAAGTCTTCTCCCCAGGTAGAGTGACAAGAATGCTCCTCGTCTGCGTGCTCGCGGGTCTCGCACTCCTGTTACCCAACATCATACCACACACACTGGCTGCTACAGCCACTAGTGTCACGGTGAATGCAAATAGCAGCCAGGGGGTGATTCCAGCATCAGCCTTTGGACTCAACGAGGCGGCCTGGGACGGCGATATGCTTGATCCGACACTACCGGGTCTTTTGAACGCAAGCGGGGCAAAGATTATGCGTTATCCCGGTGGTTCGCTCTCGGACGGCTATCACTGGCAGTCAAATACCACTGAGGCCAGCTATGCCAAACCCAGCAATACGTTTGATGCCTTTATGCAGGTAGCTCAGCAGGCTGGTATTCAGCCATTGATAACGGCCGACTATGGGGCTGGAACGGCGCAAGAAGCGGCTGGCTGGGTGCACTATGCTAACAAAGGTGGATCTGGCTATAGCGGTCCTGTCCCGACCTATGCCGGGGGAAGCAGCACCGGGCATACCTACGGCATTAAATACTGGGAGATCGGCAACGAGGTCTATGGTGATGGAACCTATGGGTCCAGTTGGGAACTGAACCATAATGCCCTCGGCCCAACTACATATGCCAATAATGTCGTGTCTTTTAGCCAGGCGATGAAAGCAGTCGATCCGAGCATCAAAGTCGGCCTCGTGGTTACGACGCCAGGGTATTGGCCCGACGGGCAGACCAGCTCTTCCTCCCCTAAGCCCTGGAATGATACAGTCCTGCCGATTGCCTGTTCTGCTGCTGACTTTGTGATCGTCCACTGGTATCCCAACTCGTCAGGTCAATCGGAGGCCACCGTTCTAGCAAGCTCCAGCCAGATCCCATCAATGGTTGCGATGCTCCGCTCTAAGATCAACCAGTACTGTGGTTCACGGGCCAGCTCGATCCAGATTATGGTCACCGAAACCAACGCCGGCATTGTCAATGCTGGCCAACACGCGACAGGTTGGTATGCCGGACTGTTTCTGGACGATATGTATATGAACATGCTGGAGAATGGGGTGGCAAACGTTGACTGGTGGTTACTCCATGACGATCTGCTCTCAAGCGGCGCTTGTAGCGGTTCAACTTGCGATCCACCAGCAGAGACTCCCTTTCCTCCATACTACGCGCTACAAATGCTGACCCACCTGGGCCAGGCTGGCGATACGATGGTCTCGGCCTCTTCGAGTCAGAGTCTGGTGGCCGCCCATGCTGTCAAACAAGCCAACGGCAAGCTAGCGGTGTTATTAGTCAACAAGGACCCCAGCAACAGCTACACGGTTTCTCTCGGACTCACTGGCTACACAGCGAACTCAACGGCGACGGTATACACCTATGGAACTAACGGCGGGGGTATTACCTCAACGTCCGGCTCTTCTTCTAGCGTGACTATCGCTCCGTATTCGCTGACAACTGTTGTTCTCTCAACAGGAACCAGCACGACACCAACACCAACGGCTACTCCTACTCACACGCCGACTGTCACTCCAACGGCTACTCCTACCCACACACCGACGACCACTCCAACGGCCACTCCTACCCACACGCCAACCGCTACTCCAACGTCAATGCCAACCGCTACTCCTACTCCTTCAAATGGAGCTACCTGTAGCGTGCAGTATACGGTGACCAGCCAGTGGCAGGGCGGCTTTGGAGCCAGTGTAACAATTACCAATACTGGCACCTCTCCCATCAATGGGTGGACACTGACGTGGACATTTGCTAATGGGCAAACGATTACTCAATTGTGGAACGGAAGCGTTACACAATCGGGTAGTAATGTATCGGTGACCAATCTCTCCTACAATGGCACGATTGCACCAGGAAGCAATACCAACTTTGGCTTTAATGGGTCCTGGAATGGGACCAATGCGGCCCCAGGCTCTTATACGCTCAATGGGAAAGCGTGTACTGTTTTGTAGGTCGAATTTAAGCGCCTCAAGGGCGAGAAGGTGTGCGCGTTACTACTCCCCTTCTCCTCTGCACGAATCTATGGAGGACACCGTCGGCGGATGCATTCGCAGACAGTGTCCTCTAGAAGCGCAGACGTAGCAGGATAGCAAGGTCCAGGCGAGCAGAAAAGGTGTATTCGATCACGTCTCCTTTCTAACTTAGCAGCCTTAAATGAAAGGCAACGTATTTCTCTCTGGCTGGTATTCTAGAAAGAGGAGGAGGTGACAAACGACTACATAGTACGCATTTTTACTTACCAACAGTACTATACAGCTCGGTTATTAACAATCTATTAACAAACCGCCTCTATACTAAGAACAAGTTATGCGCAAGTAGAGGCAATCATTGCGTTAGTATAATAGTTGGCAAAAAGAAACAAGCTGCAAAAGCCTCCTGAGGTCTTTTGCCCGCTTGCACCCTAAGAGGCCTCACGCTCAACTCATGGAAGAGATAGATGCTTCCTCTTAGGAAAGATAGGCGTTTTGTCCTATAATGAAGATGAATAGAGATTTATGAGCATTTGTTTATCTATATACTTGAAATCTGGATAAGTCCGCAATACTCGTATATCCCTGGCCCGCCTGGCAGTGTTGCATCTGTTG
>DAOTTJ010000481.1:0-3353 GCA_034437695.1 Ktedonobacteraceae bacterium | reverse complement strand
CGACGATGAGAGGGGAAAGATCTCCCGACGTTTGCCAGAGCACGATGCCTTACAGACAAGTAGTAGACGCCTTTTCTTCCTGGTCACTGAGGGTTTTATTTGTAGTGCGGTTGTATAGGAACACCCCATGCTTCGCTTGAAAATCTGATGTATCACCGTTATGGCCGACATGGCCTCCATGCATGGAAACGCCGACGACAGTTGCGGTTTCAGCAGCGTCTGCCTGCTATCGCCTCAACTGTAGCTATTGTACGTTTCCGCGCACCAGTACCTAGAGAAAGGATTATCTTTATTGTGGTGACATCGCCAGACAATTCTGATGACCTCATGTCGCTGCAACGCGAGCAATCGCGTTCTCTGCAAACCGCCAGCGATAACAGCCCCCTGGCTAACCGGGCGAGGGTTCAAGCTGTAGATGATATCGATGAGATCAAAGCTCTCTGTGAGAGAGAAGGTCAAGTGACGATTCTCAATGATTTGGTAGGAAGACGAGCCAGGATACTTGCAAGCGAGGAAGTCAAGAATAATCCTCCCGCCGATAATCTTGGTCCTGAAGAATATAAACACTATAAAGGGCGTTACCAAACAGCCTATCTCGACCAGTTTGAGAAGGAAAGGAGAGCGAATGCGACAGAACTGAAAAGTCTTCCAGATGAGAAAGCGACAGAACTGGCTCGCAAAGCTCGTCAAGACAAAGAAAAATATGTCTTTCCTTCCTCTGGCCGGGGTCCATTCCATCAACGCGACCTCGCAGTCGTCTCAGCATTGCACATATTAGGCTTATGTCAGAATCTGGAAGAGCATCTGCCGAGCATCCATCGCTATGTGGATATCTACGAAGAAGCATTTCGTAATCCCCAGAAGGAGGTGTTCTGGCCCAACCCGGCCTCCTTTTAGTGAGCCAGTTTTTGAGGAGGAGCCTCTTCTTAGTGAGTCAGTTCCTGATGAAGAGCCTCTTTTTAGTGAGCTGAAAAGTAACCACAAAGGAACCGACCCGGAGACGGAAGAAATTCCTTTATTGCCTGTCGCGAGTCCCAGAGAGATCGTACAAGCCGTCCCAGAGTCTCGTTTGCCCTGGCTGGCGATCGTGCTTGTGAGCGGAGGTATCGCGCTCGTTGTGCTTCTGCTGGTGGTATTAAAGCTACTCTACTTTCGGTAGCAGGCCGCTCCGTGTACATTTGGGATTTCCATGAGCATTTTTTGATCAATCATGGAAGTCCCAAATGTATATATAGGATGCTAATACCCCCATAGACATGAAGGTAGCAGAGAGGTGCTCTCTGCACTCCCGCTTCACTTCATGCCTATGCACGGGATGCTGATACTAGCATGCGGAACGACGTTCCGTTTGTCAAGCGATTATTTGAAGGAATCAGGGCTATGGAATGCTCCGCAAGCCTCTGGCTCGCAACCCGATCCGTTATTCAGGGGGGAGGGGCCACGCGCCGAGCATGAAAAGAATGAAGCGATGACCATCATCGACGAGGCGGGAGACAACCAGCCCGGCAGAAGCGGGCCTACGAGCTGATGCGTGGCAGCGGCAACCTCTGCTTTGGTGCCAACAGCGACTCGCGCTACAATGCCCGTCGCATGGTCGAGCTACTCATCGCTGGACTCCTCAAATCGTGCTCGACCTGATTGCGCTAAACCGCACGACACAATCCTGTCAGATGGATAGTCGGCAAAGTCTCAGCTTTCTCTGCGCAACACACGCTCTCTGATCGTCCTCGGATCGATCTGTTCGCGGCGGCCCTGCTCATCAAGCGTGTGAAACTCTTCGTCGCTGAGCGCGAGCGCAACCGAGGCCACATTTTCTTCCAGGTGCGCGAGCTGGCCGGTGCCAGGGATCGGCAACATGACCGGACTTCGCCTGAGCATCCAGGCCAGCGCGACCCCGCTGGACGTGGTCTGATGTGTGCTGGCAATCGCGTTGAGCAGCGAACCTGGCTGGGCTAGATGTCCCGCGGCAAGTGGATAGAAGGGCATAAACCCGATATTGGCCTGGGTGCAATACTCCAGCACATCCTCGCTCTGGCGATTAACCAGGTTGTACATGTTCTGGACCGTTACCACGGGAAAGAACTGCTGCGCCGCCTGGATCTCCTCGATGGTGACATTACTCAGACCCACGTGGCGAATCAGCCCCTCCTGCTGCATCTGTCTGATACCCTCAAACTGCTCGTCACGCGGCACCTTTGGGTCGATACGATGCAACTGCCATAGATCGATGCGCTCGATGCCCAGGCGGCGCAGACTCATCAAGACACACTGGCGCAAGTACTCGGGGCGTCCCACTGGCGTGGCCTGATTCGGACCGGGCCGGGTCATGCCACCCTTCGTAGCGATAACCATACCTGTATAGGGAAAGAGCGCCTCGTGGAGCAGATTTTCACTGACCTCTGGACCGTAGGCGTCTGCGGTATCGATAAAGTTCACCCCAAGCTCAGGCAGCCGTTTGAGCACACGCACCATCGCCTGGCGATCGTCAGGCTCTCCCCAGACACCGCTCCCCGTAATGCGCATCGCGCCAAAGCCCAGACGATTCACCGTCAGGTCGCCACCGATCACAAACTGACCACTGGCCGCCGCATTGATATCGCTCATGTACTTCATCCTTTGTAGACTAATCATTCGTTCACTCACCCAGACCAACTATACAGTCTAGAGCACGCTCTAAGTCAAGAGAGAGTTTGCAGAGTGCAACCGTTTGGGAAAGACTCTATCGCGAACGAAAAACATGGAATAGGATTAAAAATATTAGTGTTGAGCACGCCAAATGGCCCCTGCTGATTTCCCGTAATCTGCGTATATATCTTATCCCAGCGAAAGTTTGTGTTTAAAATCGATCCACACAAAATCAATCTATATATACATATATCAGAATTATCTTCCAGGATACTTGCGATTGCATAGGTACCGAAGCTATGGGCAATAATCGATAGATGGATGTCAGGACGGGCATGTTGAGTATTACGAATATCGCGAAGTATACGCTTAATGACTTTTTTGCGCGTAAAAAATGGAAACCAGAACCGCAAGGGGCCAAAGTAACCATAGCGCAGAGGAGTAACCTCAATGACATCCTCTTCTTCAAGGTTTGCCGCAACCATCTCCTGCCAGGTTCCGTGAGTCCTAATACCGTGAATTAAAAGAACTACATGTTTTTTTATGGAGGAAGGCGAAAGAGTCGCAGTCAAAGGTATGTCTGGGAGTGCAGCTACTGAAGGTAAAGTTGAGGGTTGTGCAGGCGATGTTATCTGCATAGCTGCTTGCTGGTGCTGAGCTAGCAAAGTGGGATCATCGGGTGCCAACTGAAGTGCTTTTTGTGTATGTACGTGGACTTCACGCCATCG
>DAOTTJ010000480.1:0-7948 GCA_034437695.1 Ktedonobacteraceae bacterium | reverse complement strand
ACCTGAAATATTCACAAGAATTGAGAAACCTGGAGAAAAAAGATCATGGGAGATTTTTCCGCTGAACTAGCCTTTCCTTTCAACTGGGGCTGGCTGGCTATCGGTCCGTATATTCACATCAATATCGACCCGGTCATTGTGAGTATTGGTCCGCTGGCATTGCGCTGGTATGGATTGATGTATGTCGTGGGTATTATTATGGGTCTATGGTTTATCCGTCGTTATACGGCCAATAAGGGTATAGATCAGGAGAAGGTGTATCGAGTGTTGTGGTGGTGTGTCGTAGGTGGTTTGATTGGTGGTCGTCTCTATTTTGTTGTTCAGCAGCCAAATTTTGTCTCGTACTATCTGGCCCAGCCGCAACACATTCTGGCGACCTGGGAGGGTGGTATGGCCTTTTATGGTGCGATCTTCGTCGTCGTGCCAGTGCTTTTCTGGCGGGCATTGAGAGAGAAGGTTAATCCTCTGGTTATGTTAGATGCAGGGGGGCTTTTTGCTGCGTGTGGGCAGATATTTGGGCGTATTGGTAACTTGATCAACGGCGATATTATCGGCTATCCAAGTACATTGCCGTGGTCGACCGTCTACGATAATCAGAATAGCTGGGCTTGTCTGAACCCAAGTACGTGTCATGTGCCAGTTCAGCCAGCGGCCGGATATGAATTGCTGTTAAACATTCTGATGATCCTGACGCTGCTCTTCCTCGCCCGGCGCTATCGGCGGCCTGGTGCGCTCATCGTTACCTATCTTTTCGGCTATGCCATTACGCAGTTCCTGGTTTTTTTTACACGTGCGAACATTGTTGTTCCGTTCTTCACTGTAGATTGGGGCTTGAAGCAGGCGCAATGGACCTCGTTGATCTTCTTCATTCTCTTAATTCCAGCTACGTTTCTGGTGATGCGCACGCGTTTCGCTCAGCCCATTCCTGAAGGTGAGATTGCTGCTACTTATGGTATACCGCAGGATGAGGCGAGCACCGATGCGGAGGGAGAAGCGGCCGACGCCGTCGAAGCCGGGCAGACGAGAGAGGAAAGCCAACCTGCTGCGTTGGCAACCTATCCCCTGGGTGAGGAACAGAGGTCCACAGAAGAGGTGCAGGAGTAGCGTTGTCTGTGCCTGAACATCTGCGCAGAGCCTGGAAGCACTCTGCTTTTCCAGGCTCAGTCGGTGGGTTTTCACAGGCTATACAATAGCTTGCGGTGCAAAACAGAGATCAGCGTATCAGTTATCGCCAGGATAGATTGAAATTCGCTGATTTGCTCGTTGAGTGAGAGGTCGCTGGCCAGCCAGTTTGGCTGAATATGTTGTTCTAGTGCGGCTATCTCGCTGCGGACCAGCTGGCGCAATTGAAAGCGGATCAAGGTAGAGAGAGCCAGAGGTAGCCCGACCTGTTCCAGGCGACTGTAGAGCTGGTAGAGGAGAACGTCGTCGCTCGTAAAGAACTGCTCGCCCTGTCCTTCGGGCATAATCGGAAAGAGCAACCCTTGTTCGAGCAGTTCGCTGACGCGCTCCAGGCTTGCTCCGGTCTGGCGCAAGAACTCCTCGCGCGAGAGACGGACTTCCTGGCCGACTGGTTTTGTTAAACGTTGTTTAAGCACGAGGTTCATCTGGACATCTCCCTCGCGAGTACGAATTTCCAGTAGCTGTTTGATCATCTCCAGCGAGAAGTTGTGTTGCTCTTTCAGGTCTTTGATGATCTTGAGCACAAGCATATGCTCTTGATCATAATAAGCCACACGTCCACGCATAATCGGCGGTGGGAGTAGACCCTGAGTGTTGTAGAAGCGAATCGTCCTGCCAGGCACGCCCGACGAGTGCGCGAGTTCATCGATGTTTTGCATAGATCACCATAACAACGATAGGTAGATTTTTATCTGTCTATTGTAACACAAGCACTGTCAAATGCCTATTGTGAATTTGATGCCTGAGGGCTATTTCGTGCTTCACAAGCCGGAGGCTTGCGATCCCCTTACCGGTGTAGATTTTTTTGCTCTTCTCTGATTGGATTGCCCAATCCCAAAGAGAAGAGAGTGCAGGAATGCGCTTTTCAGGCGCAGATTGCGCCTGAAAAGCGCATTCCTCACGGTGAGGTCTGGGCTTCGCCATAGCGAAGCGTTCAGCGAAAAACCTACCTGTGCAAACACTCCAGATTACCTGTCTCCAGGACAGAGTGGCGGCAAGGGGCTGCGGCCCTTTGCACTCCTGCTTCACTTCCTGCATATACAATATGTGCTTCGCTGAAGCGAAGCATCCAGAATATAGTTTTTAGATCGCGTTGCCCTGGTTGTCTGTTTGCCATGACTGAGTCTGGAATTTAAGAAACATCGCGCTCCATTTCTGGGTTAAGGGTAGATAGACCAGCAATGCGCCATCCTGCCATGTGCCATTTTCAGTTTTGAACTGTGTATCGAGGTTGCCCTGGTTCATATGGATGTTATGGATGCCTCGACTGGGAGTAAAAGGAAAGACCTGGTCGGCCTGGCCTGGATTGTACCATTCAGAGCCGAAGGCGCAGATAAACGCGCCGTTGTCTGCCTCGTCTATTGCTTGTACGATTAGCGCATCAAAGATACTATTGAGCTGGTCTTCGGGTGCGACCTGAAAGAGTGTTTGGATCTGATCTTGTGGAAAAAGATCGCTGTGCAGAAAATCGAGAGCGAGGCCGCCGGGTGCTTTAGTAAGTTCTTGTGGTCCGAAAGACAGTTTAGCCAGGCGGTCCAGGAAGTCGGGAGCCAGACTATTCGCGGTCCCGGTTGCCTGATAGTGAAAATCGCTATCGATATGATAGAACAGTGATGACTGATCTGCTGATTTGACGTTAACCGCAATGCGATATTGCGTTGCATTGTCGTCGGTTACCAGGATCTGATAGTGTGGATTAGCGGGTGTTCCATCCTGGCTCTGGTGTGGGTGCGCTTTGAGCAAGCCATAGTGGCCGATACCCGCTTGGTTGGCTGGATGATGTTTTTTTGTATATGTTTCCATGACGATCTCCTCTATTTATGAGTATATACTAGACTTTCATACTCCATTATAAGAAACGATACAAGTCGCTTCCCTGACGCGTTTTTCTCGCATTGAAAGTGTTGCGAGTTTAAACAAGTCTATGATATTTTATCATGCTTCGGATGAAGAACGATTGTCGTAAGAAAACTGAAATGCTCTATGCCTCTCCTGAGTGACCTGCCAGAGCCAGGAGATCTGAGAGTGCGCTCCTGGGAGATATATGCCGTCATCGCTCTGGCGGGTGCCTTTAAGTTGATTGTGAGCGGCGATCTCACTCATAGTCACAAAGGTATAGTGGTGTGCGCGTAACTGCTCGATGATAGTTGGGAGTGCTGCGACCGTCTGGCTGCGATTGCCGCCGCCGTCGTGTAAGAGAATAATCGAGCCGTTCGTCGCTGCATTTACTATCCGCGAGACGATCACAGAAGTTCCAGGCAAAAGCCAATCGCTGGCCATTTCGGTCCAGACGACCGTCGTCAGACCTAATGCATTAGCTGCGGTCAATACATTTGCATTAATATCGCCATAGGGTGGTCGAAAGAAGGCAGGGCGGCTGCCTATCACCTGCGTAATTGCGTCAGAGGTAGTCTGGAGCTGGGTTTCGATCGAACTCAGGTTGAGCGAGGGTAGATCGGGGTGGGTCCAACTGTGGTCGCCAATGACATTGCCGTCGTCCTGTTCTGCTTTGACCAGATCGGGGTAGAGTTTGACCAGTCTGCCTACGTCGAAAAAGGTAGCTTTGACATGATATTGCTCTAGAATATGCAGGACCGTCAGGGTATAGCCGGGACTGGGGCCATCATCAAAGGTCAGGGCTACCTCGGGTAGCTGAGGATTGCCAGCGTAGAAATAGCGATTGTGGGCCTGGAGAGCTGTGATTTGCGCGGTTAGGGTGGTTGGAAAGGGGACGATTGGTGGGAGTTGAGGAGGGAGCGTTGAGGAGGGAGTGGTTCTGGGAGTAGTGAGTTCAGAGGTTGGAGTTGGTATCCGATAGACTATGTGGGGTTTTGTAGCTGCTTGTGCCTGCTGGATAGTATAAGCCACCGCTAAGATACTAAATATCGCCAGCAGTAGCAGGCCTGTCAGAGCGAGGAACATCCTCTTTCTGTGTCCAGGCAGGGCAAGGTATGGCGAGCGGGCATATTTTCTCACTTTCGCAAGCTGGCTGTGCAAGGGCATCTGATTGCACATGAGTAGAGTTCCCTTTTTCATATAGATTTTGCGACGAATGTAGTAATAAAAGCAAGCGCGGCTTCACTGTTGTATCGAAATTTGTAGATCATCGAGTGTTTTACGTACCGTTTCGAGCAAGACCTCCTGTGGGCAGGGTTTACTCAAGAAGGCGTAAGCGCCCAGTTCCATAGCTCGTTGGCGATGTTTATCGGACGAGCGTGAAGTGAGAAGGATAGTTTTGCAATCTGAGAGGCCGGGTTGTGAGTGAAGAATATTTAAGAGATCGTATCCATTCAGATTAGGCATCTCGATATCGAGCATAAGTACATCGGGTGGTTGGTCTGAAGTGAGAACTTCAAGTGCTTCGATCCCGTCGCGAGCTTCGATAACTTTGAAGCTTGCGTGTTCAAACGTATGGCGGAGGAATTGGCGCATATAGACAGAATCGTCGGCGACCAGTATCGTGGCCGATTGTTTGCTTTCGGGAGTCGGGTTCTGCGTAAGCGGTCCAGTAAAGGGTGGGCGATTTTGTGGTTGAGTGCGTCGTTGGGAGGTATCGTACTGGATGAGCGCATGGAGATCCAGGATCAGCAGTACATTGCCTGCGCCATCGACGGCGGTGCCGACCACGCCGGGGCGTTGCAGATGTGCTGCCAATGGTTTCATGACCAGCTCGATATCGCCAGTAATCTCGTCAACCTGGAGGCCGATACGGCGGTGTGTTCCGGTAAGAAGAATGACGGGCGGTGGTGTGTTAACTGAGCTATTGGGAGCAGGTGGAAAGCCTAGCAGGGAGGCCAGATGATAGACCTGGGTGTATGTTTCCTGGCGTTTAGAGTCGATCAAATGGATCTGTGGGAGTGGTAGGACGAGACTCTGGCCATTGGCCTGCACGAGCAGGCCCTGGATAATACCCTGCATGCGTGGAAAACGCAGTTGATAGATGACGCCGCCTGCGGTATTGCCCTGTGCAGCGATAGTGCCGTGTAGCTGTTGAAGTGGAACGCGCAGGGCCTCTACCGCGCCGCCAGGGATTGGCATAGAGAAGCCCAGTTCGATCACAATTTCATTGCCTATAGCCTGACCGTTGAGCCAAATGTGGTTGCGTTGTGGGTGGGAGGCCGAGAGCAGGCTATCGGAGACGCTGGTGCGGATAAGATGGAGAAGTGGTCCTGCCAGGAACTCCAGAATATCCTGATCGATCTCGGTTGTTTCGCCTGCCGCTTCGAACTGGATTAACTGATTATGTGACTGTGCGAGCCGTTGGATTGCTCTCTGGACCTGTGTTAGCAGAACGCTGAAGGGAGCGGAGCGCAGGCGGAGAGCGTCATTGCGTACAACCGTAGCCTGGCGGACCTGTTGCTCGATCAGTGTATTGAGTTGGGCAAAAGCGCTGCGAAGCTGTGCCGAAGCTGTAGCAACGTCTGCCACGGCCTCATTAAACGTCTGCAAAAGGATCTTATTCTCGGTAAACCGGTCCATCTCCATCTCGTCCCACAGAGCCAGCTCTGAGAGGCGGGTTGGATGAGCGGCGCGTACTGCCTGGCGTTGGCGTGACTGCGGGCGGCCGGTACGCAGTCGTGCCTCGTGTAGGATGCGTGCGACCAGCGAAGAAGATACGTGGTCTGTATCGGCATCTTCAGACTCTACGGGTTGAGTATTTGTAAAGGCCAGATTCGTCAAAAGCACTTCCAGGTGGCGCAGGCGTGTATGAGCGGCCTGAAGCTCAATAAGTGATTTCGATACCTGGTTTTGAGCGTCCAGCAGGGGGGTATGGAGTTCGATCAGATGCTCGGTATGCGACATCAGAGAATTAAGCGAGCGAATATCTATCTGGGCAATCGCCTCAGGGCTTGCAGTTTCGGATGTCTCTCCCGAATTGAGGTGGTGGAGCGTGCTTTCCAGGTCTTCGTCTGAACTCGTTGGCAGAGAGACCTGGGCATTGATCTGGGCGAGACCTTGCAGAAAGTCCTGGAGAGGTTGAGGATTTTCCTGGCCTTCATTGATCACGCTTTGCAGGGTCAGCTCCAGGGCATTTGTGGCCTGTTGCAGAGCTTTAATGCCGCTAAAAAGTTCAACGCGTTCACCCTTGATCAAATGGATCTCTTCTTCAATCTGTAGAGCAATCGCAGACATAGCCTCGCAGCCCATTGCGCCTGCCGTTCCCTTCAGCTTATGGGCAACGCGTCCGAGAGCGACCAGGCCAGGCGAGCTGATCTGGTGTTCCTGGAGTAACTGTTGTAAGGCCCGACGCATCGTAGATATATCCTCGTCGGCCTCACTAGCGAAAAGAATGAGCATATCCTCAGGATTTTCAACGCCAAGCATTCCCTGCTGGAGCAAAAGAGAGCCAGTATTACCGGTTTGTTCATCCAGACTTGTGGACAGAGCCAGGTCATCCAGTGCGTCAAAGGCTTGTATCACAGCCAGATCATCACTAGAAAGCTCGTCTGAATGTGAGAAGAAGGGTGTTTCATCCATGCTTGGCGGTTGTTCCTATCTGTTGTACCAGTTGATTGAGCAAAGTGGGTATATTTATGACAGGTATATTCCTATACATGCCAGTGACAATGCTCGTTTTTTCGGCGAAGGCAAAGGTATGGAGCACAGAAGGAGGCATGATTTGCTCAAATTCGATAGTTGAAGTGAGACCAATGGCAGGTACGAGCAGGCCAAAAATCTGCCGATCCTGGCAGGCGATGAGCAGCATAGCGGTATGAGCGAGCGACGTTTCAGATTGCCGCTTGCCTGGCAGATAGAGACCGAGATCAACAACCGCTATCGTTTCTCCGCGCCAGGCTGTAATCCCAGCCATCCAGGAAGGCATACCTGGCAGGCGAGCCAGGCGATGGGGCGGCGATAGCACTTCGGCCAGATCATAAAGTGCTATCAGACAGGCTGTCTGGTCGAGCCTGCACTCTAAATACTCGGCGTGTGAAAGTGGTTCCGGGATGGCATGTGCTCTCTGACGAGCGTAATCCCAGAATTCCTCGTCTTTCATGCGCTCAATGTCCAGGACATTCAGTTCCGGCAAAGGTTGCTGGATATCCACTTTTGGTTGTTCGGGAGAAGAAGACATAGCTTTCTAGTGAGTGATGTATACAGTTTTTCCGCAGATGCATTAATTATAAGAAGGTACTCGCAAGTGCGTTTGCACAACTGACATCACTTCTTGTGTCCTAAACGGTTTTGTAATATAATCTTTTGCCCCGACCAGTCGACCCTTTAAACGGTCAATAACACCATCGCGGCTGGAGAGCATAATGATTACTGTGTTCCCAAATTGGGGTTTAGCTTTTAAATGACGGGCGATCTCGTAACCATCCATCTTTGGCAATCCGATATCGAGGATAACCAGATCAGGGACAGCGTGGCGTTTCTCGCTTAATGCGCGGAGTGCTTCTATTCCATCGGCATAGCTGACAGAGGCAATTCCCTCGCGCCTCAAGCTGGTTTCAATGATTTTGCGTACCGTCAATGAGTCATCTATGACCATTACCAGTTTATTCATAACAAATGCTCTCTTTCTCTCTGTACCCTACAACCAACATCACTGGAAGTCTATCCATACAAGTATATCTTAGGCACCATCTGACACATATTCAGGAAGACATATTCCCTATATAAGTGGACAGAGATCCCAGTTCACCACGACAAGAGTACTGCTGTTTCGATCAAACTGTAGTGTGGAAATATCCGCTCGGCTCGGCTCCAATATCCCTTTGGTTATAGCCTGAGCTTAATGGAAATCTCTTGTTAATGGTACCAT
>DAOTTJ010000479.1:0-32728 GCA_034437695.1 Ktedonobacteraceae bacterium | reverse complement strand
CTCCACCTTACGCCCACAAGCCGATAAGATATATGCAACCTCGGAAAAATCCTTGCGTGTCACTTCCGTGGCAAGGCTTTCCACAAGTTGATCAAAGCTCACCTGATCGATTATTCCCCGCCCCAGAAGCATCGGTTTGACCGACTGCGCAATCACTTCGATCCACTTTGCTGGATCAGCCAGATGCTTTGGCTCTGTCCAGTATGTATACATAGAAAACCGCTGACTGATCCTGGTTAATCCTGCCTGCGCTAAAAGGGTATGCAGGAGAAAGACAGCGCCGACATGTCTTTCATCGAGCGACAAACTTTGTCCTCTCTGCTTCAATCCCTGGAGAAACAGACGCTTAAAGCGCTCAAACTCTGGATAGCCCGTTGTGTACCATTCGGGTTCTATCAGGCGCAGATAGCCGCCAGGACGGGTTATACGCAGGCATTCCTGGATAAACCCTGGCCATTCTTCAGCATGCAACAAAGTAAAGAGAAAATGGGTATTGACCAGGTCAAAGTACTGATCAGGAAAGGGAAGCCGATGTGCTTCGTCTGCACACAGAGCAAAAGAGACATTTGTTATTCCGCGAGCCACAGCCATATCTGTTGCGTATTGCACTAGATGTGGATGACGCTCCAGGCCAATCACCTCGATCTGCGGGTTCTCGTATGCCACCTGTGTAGCCCAGGTTCCTGCCCCACAGGCGAGATCCAAGATACGTTTGAAACCTCTGAGGTCGTTCTGCCGTTCGGGGAAAATGCCTCCCATCTGCTCGAGAAGCTGGCGTTCCTGGATGAGTAGACGCGTTATAGCTGTATCCATCTTTTCTCCTAGCCGGTACTCATCCTGATCTATCTGTCTATCGTCAAATGGCACGACGGTTTTCCTTTCCTGCTGTTGGTTTAAAGTGTACTGGAAAATCGCGCAATGTACGCCGTCCATATAGACTGAATCTAGGCGCAGGGAGGGAAAAGAAAATCCTCCGGCTCTCCCTACGAATAGAGGGCGCAGGTATGCCAGAAGGAATGAAGTGGCAGCGTTTGGCGGTCCACGAAGATGGACATATTAGAGAAGGTGATGATCCAGGGCATAGCGAGTCGCCGCTGCACGCGTGTTGACAGCAAGTTTGCTATAGAGCGAGCGCACATACCCATTGACGGTGACCTGTCCGATAATAAGTTCTTCGGCGATCTGGGCATTGGTCAGACCCTGTGCCAATAAACGCAGGACATCGAGTTCGCGGCGCGTCAGACCCAACTGCCTGATTTCATCAACTTCTACCTTGTCAGGAAAAGCCGGAACAAGCGTAACTTCGCGCTCAGAATAGGCCTGTTGGGGCGTCATGCTTCTTCCACGCGCGATGGCTGCGCGAAAGTTGACCTCTCCCAGGGTCGCTCGCGCCTCTGCAACGTGCCGTTCGTACTCACGACGCTCGATAGATGGCAAAGGTGCATCCATCCCCTCGCGTAAGACTTGCGCAGCGCCGAAAAGCTGTCCAGCCCAGGCCGCCTTGCCCTGCGCAAGTGCGACCTTCGCCAGTTCCTCCAGACCCATTGTGGTGTACATGCGGCTGTGAGCCTGGACAGCTCGCTTGAGACCATTTAAAAGCAACTGCCGGGCCTCGCCGAGGTGCTGACGGGCATACTCCGCTCTGGCCAGCCAGATCTCTGCCCAAGCTATGCCCTGATCGTCTCCCACCTCTTTACGGATCTGGAGATTCTCGGTAAGCTGAGCATGGGCCGTCTCGATATCGCCCTGGTGCAAGGCAAGCATCCCGAGAAAGCCCAACGCTTCGGCAATCTGCGTGCGCATCTGCACACTTTTGTACAGCGCCATAACAAACTCTAAGCGATCTCTGGCATCGTCTACCTGGCCCTCAAAAAAATCGGCCTCGCCCAGCAGAAGAGTCGACCACAGGAAAAAGAAATGCTCACCGACATCGCTGCACAGCGCGATCGATTCCAGCAGAAATTGTCTGGCTTCAACGTATCGCCCCTGCCAGAGAGCTATATAGCCGGAGCGATGCAAGGAGTAGCCCGACAACCAGACTATCCCCCAATCGGTAAAGTCCCCCTCCGGCGTCTGCGACAGGGCGACCGCTTCCTCCGCTACCAAGCGGGCTGCTCTAAAGTCGTCCCGCGTGATCAGCGGGAGCAAGAGCATCCAGAGGCTCGTGATAATATACTGAACGTCTCCCACCTCACGGGCCAACGCCAGACCTTGCCGGGCCGCGCTCTCGCCGCGCTCCAGATCACGAAGCAGGGCCAGGATGCCTCCATAGACTGAGAGCGCCCACGTCTGCACACTTGTCACATGTGCCGCAGGAGTCCGCAGTACTTGCTCCAGAAACCCTTTTCCCTCAACCAGATAAATCTGATCAAAGCTATATCCCCACATCAACCAGAAGATACTCAGACCTCTGGCGAGAAGCTGCGCTGCCTCGGTGTCGCCTCGCTCGATAAACAAGTGCATCACCGCCCGCCAATTCCACTGTTCCTGGACATAGCGCTCGATCAAAAGCTCTTGCTCGTTGCCAAACATGGCCTTTCTGCCCGCTTCAGCCCAGTGCAGATAGTAGCGTGCATGGGCAAGTCTGACCTGCTCCCATTCATCGGATGCATGCAAGCACTCCATGCAAAATTCGCGAATCGTTTCCAGCATGTGTAAACGCGGTCCCTCTTCTTCGCGCTGGATCAAGCTTTTGTCCAACAGGGAAGCGAGACCATCGAAGACCACCGTGGGATCTTCCCCAAGCTCGGTATAGAAGGCTTCGACTGCTTCGATCATGCACCCACCCATAAAGATACCCAACCGGCGAAAGAGCGTTCGCTCCTCTTGCGAGAGCAGATCATAGCTCCACTGGATCGTCTGACGCAGCGTCTGCTGGCGTTGCGGAGCATTGCGAGCGCCCGCGGTGAGCACCTGCAAACGCGATGAGAGCCGCACCAGCAGAGCAGAGGGAGAGAACAGCTTGATGCGCGTCGCCGCGAGTTCCAGGGCCAGCGGTAAACCTTCCAGGTGGATACAGATACGTGCAATAGTTGGTCCATTTGCAGCAGTGAGTTGGAATGTCGGTTGAATAGCCTGAACACGTTGGAGAAAGAGCATGACCGATGGATTTGTGACCAGATCCTCTAGATCGGTGTCGCGCTCAATAGTAGGCAACGCGAGCGGAGACACCGGAAACTCGTATTCACCATCCACACGTAATCTCTCGCGGCTCGTAACCAACACGCTTACCCGCGGACAGGCGATCAGCAGGGTAGTCAACGCGGAAGCTGCCTCGATCACCTGCTCAAAGTTATCGAGTATCTAGAGCATATGAGTGGATTGAAGAAAATCTAACAGATACTCAGAGATTGGGCGGTTGCCAGTCTGTAAGCGCAAAGCCTGCGCAATCAAAGGGAGCACCTGCTCTGGATCGCGAGTCGCTGAGAGAGGGACAAAACACACCCCCTCAGCAAAGGTCTCGCGCAATCGGCTCCCCACAGCGAACGCCAGTTTGGTCTTGCCAACCCCGCCAGTCCCGGTCAAGGTGAGCATGCGTACTTCAGGGCGAGCAAGCAAGGAGCAAGCTACAGCCATAGCCTGGTCACGACCAATGAGTGGTGTAGAAAGACGCGATTGTTCACTGCTGGCAGTTTCCAGAAACCCTCTGACTGTATTCTGCATACCTTCTCCCTGAGTCCATTCCTCTACACGGAAGGTGTTTCTTTTTAACTGAGCATTAAGAGAGACACATCCCTACAATAAAAGCTTATCTGTAGTAGTAGAATACCATATTATTTCTAACTCTGGTAGAGATAATGTACTTAAACGTGGAAGTGCTCGCCTTCTCGGTGAGCTTGCCCTGCTCTTCCACATTCTTGAAAGGGGCAAACCTCTCGTCCCTCAATGGGCCTCAACTCTGCACTAGTTAGGACGCAGTCCAGACCTGGACAGTACGGTCAACGCTGGCCGAGGCGATGCGACTACCCTGCGGTGACCACGCGACGGCGGTGACATAGTTACTATGCCCCAGGTAGGTGGTCACAGTCTTTTTTGTCGCTACATCCCAGATCTGGACAGTTTTATCGTTGCTGCCAAAGGCCAGGGTGCGATTGTTGGGCGACCACGCGACGGTGTTGATGTTGGCCGATCTGTTGGCATAGATAAAGCTACGTCGTCCAGTGATAGCGTCCCAGACCTGAACGCTTTTATCGGAACCGACCGAGGCCACGCGCTTGCCATCGGGCGACCAGGCGAGCGCGTTTATACGTCCGTTATGTCCGGTGTACACGATAGTATTGCGTAAAGCGTTGAGCAAGTGAGTAAAGAAGCCGCTACGTTGCGTCTTCAATGGGTCCCAGATCTGCGCCGTCTTATCGTCGCTGGCCGAGGCCAGGTGTTTGCCATCGGGCGACCAGCTCAATGCGGTGATCTGCGCTGTGTGGTTTTTTTGTCCATTGACGAGCGTAAGCGACGCCATCTGCCAGACCTGGATATTTTTTTCTTTGTCACCCGAGGCGAGATAGGCACTATTGGGCGACCAGGCGAGCGCGGTAACCGGGGTCGTATGGCCGCGATAGGTCGAAAGTAGCTTGCCGGTCAAAGATTCCCAGATCTGCACGGTACGGTCGTTACCGGCCGAGGCAATATATTTACCGTTGGGCGACCAGCAGAGGGCGTTCACGCGTTCAGCATGGCCGCGATAGGTGAAAAGTGGGTCGCCATTTGTGGCGTCCCAGATACGGACGGTCTTATCATAACCGGCTGAAGCCAGGCGCTGGCCGTCGGGCGACCAGATGACGGCGGTGATCCGGCTGCGATGACCTTTGCAGACGAAAAGGGTGTTTTGCGGCGGCGTGACAACGACAGGCTGCACCGGGGCTTGCTGATAAGCAGCCGGCGAGGTTGTGCCACTCTGACTGAATGCATTGGTCGCGACTACCACCGTTCCAGAGCCACCTGCGCCAGCATGCTGCCGATGTTGATCGGCGATCGCTTGCAGTTGCTGCTTCACGAGATCAGCACTGGCAGGACGTTTCTGCGCACTTATCTCCAACAACTGTTTCAGTAAGCTAGCAAGCTGAGGAAGTTCGGGATAGTTCTGCACAGGAGCGAAGTGAAAAGGCGAGTCAGAGGGATCGTCGCCAGTCAGCATCTCATGCAGGGTTGCGCCCAGACCATAGAGATCGGTCTGCCCGGTCGTCTGGGATTTGCCGTATTGCTCCGGGGCAGCATACCCCGTAGAGCCAAAGGCGGTCGTATCTTTGACCTGACCCGGCTTAAAATGGCGGGCGATGCCAAAGTCGATCAAATAGATGTGTCCGCTGGCGGTAAGCATGATATTAGCTGGCTTGATATCGCGAAAAATGATCGGCGGCTGACGGGTGTGAAGATACTCAAGGAGTGAACAGAGCTGGAGAGCAATATCCAGGACTTTTTCCAGAGGCAAGCGGCGCGTGGAACTGGCCGCGGTATGCAGAATAGCTTCCAGAGTCTCGCCCTCAATAAAATCCATAACCAGGTACCAGCGTCCATTGTCGTTAAATTGCTCGTAGATAGTCGGGAGATTAGGGTGTCTGAGACCAGCTAGCAGAAGGGCCTCCTGTTTAAACGCCCGCGTCGCTTCAAGCACTTCCGAGGCACTCAAGTTATTCTGGCTCATCTCTTTGACGGCTACCGGTCGATTGCCAAAGGTGATATCTTCGGCTTTATAGACTGCGCCAAAGCCACCCTTGCCCACCTGGTTGAGAACCCGATAGCGCCGATTGAGTAGATGACGAGGTAGCAACAGACCGGTCAGGGTACTGCTCGTCGATCCGCCTCCGCCAGCTATATATAAAGGTTTCCCGCAGGACGAGCAGAAACTCGCCTGTTGCCGATTGGCCGCACCACAGATATCGCAAAAGAGAGTTGGAGAGAACATGCTGCAATTGGCTCAATTTCCTGTGTTTTTATCCGACGTGTCTATGTGCATGGATTTTCTTATACTAGTACAGATGATCCACTTTGTCAAATTTTCAAGCCGCTGACCTCAGGGCTGTTGCACTCGACTAAAGTCAGGTTGGGCAAGAGCGATCCCCTCGCTACTCACCCTATCCGTACTTGCCATATATGTATCACTCCATCATTAGCAGCCGAAACGATTTGCTTGCTATCCGGCGACCACGCTACACCGTTCACTGCGCTTTCGTGTGCTTGATAGGTCAAAGCACGCGCTCCATTGGCCGCATTCCATATATGAATGGCCTTGTCATCAGATGCCGAAGCCAGCCAGAGACCATCAGGTGACCACGCCACGCTCTCTACAGGACTCAGATGCCCTCTACAGATAAAAGCACGTGCTCCATTGGTCGCGTTCCATACATGGATATTGTTATCATCAGAAGCCGCCGCCAACCATTGGCCATCAGGTGACCACACTACGCCGGTTATTGGGTCTGCATGAGTTAAATATAATGCTCTTTGTCCATTCATTGCTCTCCACACTTGCACGGTACAATCATCAGATGCCGAAGCCAGCCAGAGACTATTCGGAGACCATGCGACACTGTACACCGCACCTGAATGGCCCGCAAATCTGCATATTCTTCGACCATCCAGTGGATTCCATACCTGGACGGTACAATCAGCCGAAGCCGAGGCCAGTCTCTGGCTATCTGGCGACCACGCAACACTCCAGATACGCGAGGTGTGTTTTCTATACGTGATATACTGTTTTCCCTCAATAGCACCCCATACCTGAATAGTTTTATCGTTAGAAGCCGAGGCGATACAACTGCCATCGGGCGACCACGCGATGCTGTTTACAGTACCATCGACAACATCGGCATGGCCCGGATAGAGAAAAAGATGTGTACCATCGCCAGCACTCCACAACTGGACCGTCCCATCATCAGATGCCGAAGCAATACACTCACTATCAGGCGACCACGCAACGCAATTGACTGCACCCGAGCGCCGGTTCTCGATGGTTATTCTCTGTGAGTCGTCGTTAGGCTGCACCGGGGGACTGGTCTGCACAAACGGCCCTGCCGGCAGGGTCGATGTACGAATAGTTTGAGTTGCTATCACTGGTTGAGGCGGTTCAACATGTGGGAACAAGTGAGTACGGCTCGCATCTTCTAATGCACGTGCAAAGGCCCGCACGCTTGCAAACCGCTGCCTGGGATCTTTAGCTAGCGCAGTCAACACGACCTGTTCTACTTCCAATGGGAGGTCTGGTCTTCTCTCACGCAGGGGCAGAGGCGGCACCATCGCGTGCTTGACAGCTATCTCAGTAAAAGTTCCCGCGAAAGGACGGACTCCTACCAACCATTCATAGACAGTAATCGCCAGCGCATATTGATCGCTGGCGGGACGCGGGTATTCCTGCATCTGTTCTGGGGCCATGTAAGGAATAGTGCCGATTGCCGCCTGAGCACTCTGTGACGTTGTGCTGTGTACAATAGTAGCAATACCAAAATCACTAATCACGATCTCGTCGCGGGTACCAATCAACATATTATCGGGCTTCATATCGCGATGAATTATTTTATGGTCATGAGCATATTGCAAACCATCGGCTATCTGCTGAATATAAGAGGATACCACCGCCAGAGACAGTTGCTCTCCCTGTCGATGGCGCTGACGCAAAGAACCATTGGGAGCATAGTCCATTATTAGGAAAGGCTGACCCTCTTTGATGTCAAAATCCAGCACACGTACAATATGTGGATGAATGAGCGAGGCGATAGTTTCCGCTTCCTGCTCAAAAGCCTGGTTGTCCTCTTGATTGAGTTGAGTCGAGAGTATTTTGAGTGCGGCTTTCTGCGAGGATAGGCGCACATGCTGACCTAAATAGACTTCAGCAAACCCTCCACGACCGAGTAAGCGGACCAGGCGATAGTTGCCAAATTGCTGTCCGACGCGATCGGGCATAAATCCTCCTTATAGGGCTTT
Organism: Ktedonobacteraceae bacterium; assembly: GCA_034437695.1. Lineage (GTDB taxonomy): Bacteria > Chloroflexota > Ktedonobacteria > Ktedonobacterales > Ktedonobacteraceae > Paraktedonobacter. The sequence goes on along the minus strand of DAOTTJ010000479.1, from coordinate 24,811 downwards.
CTCATAGCGAGAAAGGCCGACACAGCCTGTCTCATTCTTCCAGTTACATGCATGGTACATAAAATCACCTTCTGATGCAAGTAGCCGGACAGCCCCCCTGAGAAATGCGTTGCAATGCAACATATACTACCAAACCATCTAAAAATGAGCATGCAAGTTTATCGATCCGAAATAAGGCATGACATAATCTTTACTGCACAGGACGCCTGTCGCGTTCTCACGGATCTGTGAGTACGAAGATTTTCTATCCATGGAAGGAGATGTTTCATTTGATGAACCAGAGTCTACGCCGTCCAATGATCCGGGCGCTCAGAACCTCCTTACCCTTACTCCTCATGATTACACTTATCATGAGCTTTATTGTCAGCTTGAGCACAGCTTCAGCGGCAACGTCGCCCCTGACAGTGACGATTACCAATCCAACGAATAATGCTCTCGTGGGCAATCGGACCCCCCTTCTGTTATCCTCCTCCGTGACGGATAGTATCACCAACGCGACTATTACCAGGGTTGAGTTTTATAACAACGCAACTCTGATCGGCACGGTAACTACTGCACCCCACAATTTCAGCTGGCTTCCCCTGCAACCCGGCACCGACACACTGACGGCTGAAGCGTACGATAGCGCTGGCAAGACAGCCGTTTCTGCACCTATAACTATTCAGGTCTTTGTCCAGGACCCGCTGCCCCCGGCGACGATCAAGCTCACTAGTCCTATCAGCGGTACTGTCTATACTGCACCAGCGACTATTGTGCTGACCGCCAGCATCAGCCAGCCATCGAACCCTATCGTAAGCGTGAGTTTTTTTAATGGAACAACCCTTCTGGGAACCTCTACGTCGACTCCCTATAGCTTTACCTGGCGCAATGTAGGAGCAGGAACCTATAGTCTGACCGCTTCCTACATCGATACCTTTGGCATCACGGAGATGTCGGCAGCGGTCACGGTTACAGTGTCCCCCTCACTGCTGCCGGTCATAACAATTAATGCGGGTGGCTCGGCAACGGGGAAATTCCTGGCGGATACGGACTTCAACCAGGGTCATAAATATTCCGATACCTCGACCCCGATCGATACAAGTGGGGTGACAAATCCAGCACCTCAGGCAGTCTGGCAGACGTGTAGCTGGAATGCTTCATTCACCTATACCATCCCTGGTCTAACTGCCGGGACGACCTATGTAGTACAGCTAGATTGGGCCGAACTGACCTGGCATGCAGTGGGTCAGCGTGTTTTCAATGTTGCTATCAATGGCACGTCGGTTTTAAGCAAATTCGATGTCTATGCCCAGGTGGGCTACAAAAAGGCATTGGCGAAGCAGTTCAACGTCGTGGCCAATAGCAGCGGCCAGGTCGTGATTTCGTTCACTCAGGGCGGCGCAGACAACCCCTTCATCAGCGGGATTGAAATCTTCCTGCCCTAAACCGCGTCCAAATGCACAATGCCCCTTTGATTATAGCACGCTGGCAATAGCGCAATCGCCCTTACCCAGTGTGCTACGCACAAGACTGAACTGCTGACATACTAAAACAACTCCCAGGCCTGGACTCTAGATAGAGGAGTCTACGCCAGGCGTTACAAGTGGTTCAGGAATGCGCAGTGAGGGTTGCCAGGCGGTTGAGGGCGACACTCTCCAGGTCGGGCAGGGTGGAAACTTGCGCGTAGGTGAGCAGCGAGGTATAAGCCATGCGTGCTTTTTCCCACTCAGCGTGGAGTTCATAGGCCTGCCCCAGGTGGGTGTACAGCGACTCAATCTCCGCTGCGGGAAAGGTTGCTCTCAGGTCAAGTCCATAGACACGCTCGCCCATCAGTTGTCGCGCCTGCTCATAGAAGGAGATGGCGTCGCGCACTGCCGCTACTCGCATGGCCTCGTCGCCGGCTGCGAGCATCCAGTGAAAGGCCGGTTCGGCCAGACGCGCTGCCAGTGCATGATACGCCAGTTCTGCCGCAGGGGCCGCCGTTTGTAACACCTCTAACGCGCGGCGGTGAAAGATCGAACGTCGCGCCTCTCCCGCTTCAGCAGATACTACCGCACGGATCTTTGCATGAGCAAACACGTACGATCCAGAGTTCATATGGTCTACAGTCCACCCCTCGTGCTCCGCTTCGTTCAGCAGACCGCTGCGCAGCACTTCGTCGAGAGCAGGCAAGCCGTCGTGTTCGGCGAGATTGGCCACCTGGCAGAGACGTTCAAAGGTCATCCCCTGACCCAGAACGGTTCCCGCCACCAGCAAGGCAAAGGCGTGCTGCGTGAGCCGATCTAAGCGGGCGCAGATAACCTCGCGCACGCTCGGCGGGAAGAAGCCACGCACAACCATCTCATGCTCCATTGCGGCGGTGAAGTCTATGATCCACACACCCTCTTCGTCGGGATGTGCGGCGAGCACACCGCGCTCGATCAACACCTTGAGCGTCTCCATGAGATAGAAGGGTTGACCCTCTGTCTCGGCAAACAACCACCGGCCAAAGCGTTCCAGCTCGACAGTTCGCCGCTCGTCCTTCTCCGTAGCTCCTGCGAGGACCTGGAGCAGGCGGAGCACATCTGCTGGGGTGAGTGAGCCGAGTTGCAGACGCGTGAGCGTGACCGCACGTTCCATTCCCTTGCGCCACTCGGCGAACGCCGGCTTCATCTCTCTTTCACCCACACGTAAGGTCAGAAGCAACAGCGCGGGAGTCTGGCTCTCCGCGAAACGCCGCGCCAGGTAGTGCAACAGGTCGAGCGAGGCGGCATCGGCCCACTGTATATCATCGATAAACAGAAGCAGAGGCGCTCGCCCCGCCAGTGCCTGTCCCAGGCGAGCCACCGCCTCAAACAGACGATTGCGGGCCACTACTCTCTCTTCACCCACGCTGGGCAGGTCGGGATAGCGGTCGCCCAGTTCGGGCAACAGATGCAAGAGTTCCGCCAACCACGTATCTGACAGCAGATCATCGGGGGCGTTCTCGCGCTCAATGCGTGGACGCAGGGCCTCGATAATAGGTCGATAGGGCAACTGGCCGCCAGTTTCAAAGGCCTGCCCCCGCAATACGTCAGCACCCTCTAGTTCCGCCCAGACCAGAAACTCTGTCGCCAGTCGCGTCTTGCCAATGCCGACCTCTCCTTCCAAAAGCACAACTTGTGTCTGACCTTGTTGCACAGATTGATAGGCGCTAATCAATATATTTAACTCTGTTGTTCTACCTAGAAGTGGGCCATCAAGCAGGACTGCTGGGGAGAGTGCCTGTGTGATAAGTAGAGGACTTTTCTTACGAGGTGGTGGAGCCACTGTTCGCATCTGGCTGACCAGAGCTACTGTTTCTGGAGCCGGTTCGGTCTGCATATGGGTCGCCAGCATTGCCCGGCACTGCTCATAGGTCTGCAAGGCCGCGCCCCGATCACCAGCTGCGAAGTGCAGGCGCATCAGACGTTGATAGGCCTCTTCGTGCAAAGGGTCGAGTCCGAGCCAGCGATTAACGGTGGCAAACGCAGAGGTCAGTTCGTCTGCTTCAAATTGCAGGTGGGCGAGGCGATCAAAGACCTCATGCAGGCGCACCTGCCAGGAGTCGCGTTGAAAGCGCACCCAGTCGTCGAAAGCCGGGGCATCGCGTAAGGCAAAACCCTCTAGAAACATGCCGCGCACGAGGCTGGTCGCGTGCTCAAGTTGGGTAAGCAAGACGCGGCGTGCATCTCCTGGCATAGTTGGTAGGGTGCGTGTCGACGCACGCGCCAGCGTCCAGGCTTTGTGGAGGATCTGAAGATCGAGTTCAAGTGCGGAGGTGGGGTCCAGACCGAGGGTATCGCGGGCGACGAGCAGGTGCGATCCAGGCACACCGCCAGCGCCTTCACCCAGTAGATGGCGCAAGTGAAGCAGAGTAATGCGCAGAGCGGCCCGACCGTGCATAGTGTCACCTCCTGGCCAGAACAGCTCAGAGAGGGACTTACGCCCATAGACACGTCCCTCTACGGCCAGATAGACGAGAAGCGCGAGTTCCTTGCGTGTGGAGAACAGCACCAACTGATCGGCATGGCGCACTTCCGGTGGACCTAGCAATGCCAGGCACAAATTGCCCATTTAACGGTCTTTCTAACGCTCTGCTGTTATGATAGGCTCAGAGTTTGTAAAGCGAACTCCCGATACAAGAAACACAAGCATGTCAGAGAGTTTCGGTCGATCACAGGACAGACTTTCCCTAGTATCGCACAAAACATTGCTTGAATGAAAGAGACGCCGCCCATGCCTGAGCCAAACACCGCCTTGTCTGAAGACATCCAGGCCAGACTGGTCGAGATCCTGAACCGCCGCTTAGCTGATGCCATCGACCTGCAACTGCAAAGCAGACAGGCCTACTGGAATGTCAAAGGCCCTAACTTCCTGGCCCTGCGCGAGCTATTCGACAAGGTGACAAAGGAAGTGGAGAAGTATGCAAACAGGATCGCCGAACGCATTGTGCAGCTCGGCGGCAACGCCGAAGGTACTGTACGTTCGGTCGCAGGACGATCTTCACTCGACGGGTATAGGCCGGCCAGTGCAATAGGTCAGAGCGACGCACTTTCAACGTTTCTCACCGCCTTTGGACGACATACCCGCTACGCCAGCGCACAGGCGACCGAGCTACACGATGCCGATACTGCTGAGATCTTCACCGAGATCGCACGAGGTACCGACAAGTGGCTCTGGTGCGTCGAGGCGGGCCAGCAACAAGTAGGCATGTGAACAAAAACCTCTATAGAACGCCGGTCCTCTCTATCGTCGATACGCTCACTTCAGGGCGTGTCAAGGATACTCGACCGACAGAGCATACATTTTAGGCCTCCCAGTAGCCACTAAATACAGACGAAAACGGATAGGAAGTAAACGCTATGAACTATCAGAAACCGCTTGAATTGCTCACGTTGGGAAATACGCGTTGGAATATCTGGCGGCGAGACTACTCTGAACTGCAAGCCTTTGAGCCAGATCTGCACGGCGCAAACCTTGCTCAGGCCCATCTACGTGGCATCGATTTCCACGCGGCGGATCTGACCGAAGCCGATCTACAACACGCCGATCTGCGCGAGGCAGACTTGCGCGGCGCAGACTTACGCCACGCCGATCTGCGCAATGCCGATCTGAGTGGTGCGAATCTCCAGAAAGCACAGATACGCGGGGCGGACCTGCGCAATGCGAAGCTTTGCCGCGCCAATCTCCAGGAGGCCGATCTCAGCAACGCCGACGTGCGGGGCATCGATCTCCAGGACGCCGATCTGAAGAAAGCCGTTTTTGACGGCGTGAAATTCGACGCGGCGAATACACCCTGGAAAGATCTCAATAAAATGGACGATGCCAATCGCCTCGAACGCGAGAAAGAACGACTGGCGAACGTCGCTCTCCACGCTTAAAGCGGTCAGCACATGCCACGACTGCTAGAGTCGCCTCGCAAATGTCTAGCCCTGCGACAATAGGGCAATCAGATAGAGATCAAAAACAGCTTGATCTCCTCGCGAGGTAATACCGAAAGGCTATATCACATCATGAAAGAAAATCACTACTACGTTCAATTCCTCACCGAGCAGATATTTTTAGTCCGCGAGTCACTCTCAGCAAACGGAGAACCGGGTCCCGACGACCCCATCGTTCGCTCGTTTGATGTACGCCACGACGCGTACAGCTATGCCAGCAGCATGAACGACGGACAGAACAAGCCTGCGAATACCACACCACCCGAAACCAGGGCGCACGTCGAGAGATAACGTTTGTACAACGCTATCTCTCGCGCACAGCAGGGGCAAAGCTGGAGTGGGCGGACGGCTGGCTAATAAACGACTCCCATCAGCTTTTGCCCAAAACGGTCATGAGACTACCTGTTTCTCAACTGGGAACTGGATCTCTGTAACGTACTGCGTCGGATCTCCATCACGTACATACACCAGATTGAGGTCACGGGCGTGCCAGTTAGTCTGGTAGCCATTTGCTTCGATCCAACGGTAAACAGTATCGTACGCCTGTCCCAGCATATGAAATGGGCCGTGGTGGACCACCGAGGCAGCCGTTTCGATGCTCGGTAGGTCGCAAACCTCAACCTCGCTATCTCCTTCTAACTCACCGACAAATGGGAGACAGACGCAAATTTTGTAATTTTTTTCGCAGTATCCCTCCTCCTCATATATAGTGATACCAGGTGTGTCACACAGCGCACCATGAGCCTGAATGTAGGCGGCCACCTGATCGAAGGCACGCGTTAGGGTCGGACCAAGCTGCTCCATATCCGGCACTATAGTATGGACACACGCCACACGGACCGGAGCAACTTTCTTCAGAACAACCTCGTATACGGACATAACAGCCTCCTTTGCAAAAGCACGTAGCCAGGATTTCACGCGTGTTAAACGACGCTCTCCCTCGACCAGCCCTGCCTCAAGCTCAAGCTGTTGAAGCCTGAGCATCCCACGAATCTGCTCGGGGGTCAGTTCCTGATCTAGGAGACGGGCAATCTGGTCCAGCGCCAGACCCATGTCTTTAAGCGCCAAAATGCGATGCAGACGCGCTAACTGACTGATCGAGTAATAACGGTACCCTGTGCATTCGTCAACCTGTATAGGTTTGAGCAGGCCCAGCTCGTCGTAGTAGCGTAACGTCTTAGTGGAAACAAGTCCAAGCTTCGAGAAATCACCAATTCTGAGCATATCGCCCTTCTTTCATCTCTCCAGGTCGCGATCCACCGTGGCTTTGTAGAAGGCCTTCTTTCTGTCCACATCCATAGGATATACTATCCCCTAACGGAAGGGTCAAGGGCCGTTCAGATGATTTCGCTCCAACGCCTCTCTCCCCTTGACAACTCTCTCCCTATGGTTTATTATCTAACTAGATAGTTAATTCAACAAACTGGTTAGTTAGAAAGAGATAGGTGAAGAGAAGGTGGTCAGAGCTGGTCGCGAACGCGACGCCGAAGTTGCGCGAGAGGCAATTCTGGAAGCCGCAGAGGAAGTATTCGCACGCGAAGGGTTTGATGGAGCACGCATCGATGTCATCGCTGCTGAGTCCGGCTATAATAAAAGCCTGATTTTCCATTACTTCGGTGATAATGAAGGCCTTTATTGGACCATTATTGCTCATTTGAAAACACGGATGACGACGACCTATCTGGAACCGCTCAAGTCTCTGGTTGAAAACAATGAAGATATAAATGCCAGTCTCGTACGCCTCTTTCTAGATATGAGCGTCAAACGCTACTTTTTGTTTTTGACCCAAAATCCGCGGACACTGCGCATCATGGCCTGGGAGGCCGCCGAGGGCTGGCAAACGTTTCTTAACCGTTCGACCAATGAGATCGCGGTCCACAAAGAAGCGGTGCTCTGCCTCAGCAATTTCTTACACAAAGCCCAGGATGCCGGTATCATCAATCCAAAGATCAACCCGCGGTTTTTGCTCCTAAGTATTGCAAATATGTGCATCATGCATCTGATTAACCTGCCACGCTATCAGTGTTTCTTTGGCGAAGAGACCGATACGCCCGAGGAAGCGCTGGTATACGCACGTCAACAGATTGTTGAACTCATATTGCATGGCATTCTTAATACAACACAAGAAGGATCGACAACATGACGAGAGGATATAAATGGCAAGTCGTAACGGTTGTTTCGTTAGGCTTGTTTATGGCCATTCTCGATAATACCATTGTGAGCGTAACGCTGCCACAGATGCAGAAAGCTTTTCATACCGATTTTGAATCGATCACCTGGGTCGCCTCGGCTTACTTTCTTGCTCAGGCGGCGGTTATCCCGATTGTGGGATATCTGAGCGACCGGGTCGGTTCAAAGCTGGTTTTTCTTACGTCTCTTATCTTGTTTACACTCGGTTCCACCCTCTGTGCGCTGGCTCCGACGAAAGAGGCGTTGATTGCATTTCGCATCTTTCAAGGTATCGGAGGCGGGGCTTTGATGCCGGTGGCCTTTGCAATTGTCTATCGCATCTTCCCGCCTAACGAGCGCGGCCCGGTTACCGCAGCAATCGGCATTCCTATTATGATGGCCCCAGCCTTCGGTCCGACGATCGGCGGCTTCTTGAGCACACGCTTCGACTGGGCCGCGATCTTTACTATCAATATTCCTATCGGGATCATCGCGCTGGTGATGGCGATTTTCGTGCTGCCAGGACGCCTGGCCGAACGCGAAGAACAGATCGAAGCTACGAAAAAGCGCTTCGATATCGCTGGACTTCTGCTCTCGATGGTGGGCTTCACCTCGCTGGTCTATGGCATCACTGAAGCCGGCGCAAAGGGCTGGGGCAGCCAGGAAGTCCTGCCGTTCATTATTATCGGTGTGATTGTCCTGGTGGCCTTTGTCGTGGTTGAGCTACGAGTCAGTGACCCGGTGATCGATATACGGCTGTTTACTAACTACACCTTTTCAATCGCCAATCTGCTGATGTGGGTGGTGGTCTCGGTGATGTTTGGGGCGCTCTTCTTGCTCCCACTCTTCTTCGAAAATGTGCAGGGCGACTCGGCGTTGACAGCAGGTGAGTTTCTGATCGGTCAGGGCCTGGCAACAGGTGCTGGCATGGCGATCGCGGGCGTTCTCTATAATCGCCTGGGTCCACGCATCCTGGTCGTGACTGGACTGCTCGCGCTGGTTGGCGGCTCATACGGTCTGGCACAGATCAATCTCAACACCACCGGACAATCGCTACAGATCTGGCTGATCTTGCGCGGTCTGGGTCTGGGTCTGGTCAATACCCCCCTGCAAACGCTCGCCCTCTCAGTGGTCAGCAACCGAGCTATGGCGAAAGCCTCTTCTCTGGTTACTGTCACGCGGCAGATCGCGGGCGCAATCGGGGTCGCAGCTCTGACCACCTACCTGACGCAGCAGGCTGCCAATCACGCGCAGGATATCGGTAAAGCTATCCAGGCCGGCGTGGCCAGCCACCATCTCAGTGGGATGGCCGCGACCTGCGTGAGCGCCGGAGGGACAACACTCAATCAGGCGGCGATCCGCACATGTGTAGTCCAAAACGCGACGGTCATGGGATTATCCGATACGTTCTGGCTAGTACTGATCTACTGCTCAGCTACAATTGTCCTGGCACTGATCATTGGACGCGATCCAGCGATCCAGGCGTACAAAGAGGCAAAAGCACGCGGTGAGGATGTGGAACTCGAACGCCAGCCTGTGCTGAGCGAATAGAGAGAGCAACAGACTCAAACTGCTCCGGCAACACAGAGACGGGGAGACCGATATAGTTGGTATCCCCGTCTTTTGTCATCAGGTGCTCCAGACGTACACGCGGTTCTGTGCCGACTGGTCGCCCTCACCCGCTGCTAGCTCACCTCCATCGGGCGACCAGGCCAACGTATGTATGACGTGCGCGGTGGCGCTATAGGTGAAGAGATGTTTCCCGCCGACCGCCTGCCAGATGACAACTTTCCCACCATTGACGACAGCCAGGTACAGACCATCGGGCGACCAGGTCAACGCGCTCTCGCCGGTCACTGCGTACTGGCTCACTAGAAAGTTCATGCCCACATCCCAGACAAGCGCACGGTTATTGTCGATAAATGCTAGCTGATCAGGCCGAGTCGGCGACCAGACAACGACTGTGGAATTCTGCACGGGCTGCTGAAAAATCGTGCTCCCAGTGGCGACATCCCAGGCCTGGACCATGCGATCGTCAGTCGAGGCCAGGTCCGCCGCATCCGACGACCACGAGAGCGCGGAAACTCCGGTCGAGGAAGATCCACATGGATAAGAGTTCATCAAGAGCGTCGACTGCCTGACATCGCGCAACTGCACCACACAGCCGTTGCCAAAACGGAGCGCGGCAATGGCCAGTCTGCGACTATCAGGCGACCACGCAAGCGCCGTAATGGCCGCCTGGTAGTCGTAACTGGTGGTAGGCCAGAAGGCGTAGACCGGAAAGTTGAAAAGCACTCGATAGGTCACGGGATCAATCACCTGCACCGGGTTTGTCCCCACGGCCAGGTATCGACCATCAGCCGACCACGCAAGCGCTCGAATCGGCTCTACTGCAAGCTTTTCGGGCTGTACCACAAGTGTGTATCTACCGGTCGCCATCTCCCAGATCCAGACCTCATTGCGCGTCACCATCGCCAGACGCTTGCCATCGGGCGACCACGCAAGCACATAGAAAGCATCCCACGAAGCCGGGGTAGTGGCAAGCTTACGCCCCGGCAGGGGATAGCCGGGGATGGGCGCAGCGAGCGCAGACGACGGTTTTGCTCCAGGCGTACCCATGTGTATCCTGCCAACGCCCGGCAAAGTCTGATACACCATCAGCATCCCACCAACCATAACCAGGATAAAAAACGACGCAACCAGCGCAACTAGCGTACGTGTTGATGGTCTTCGCGCCTCGCGCTTCGTAGCCTCAGATGTGCTTTTGTACACCGGCTTGACTACATGCAGGTGGAGTTTGCCCGCGTCCAGCGCGGGTTCTTCTAACAACGGCACGTCGATGTGCTGCGTGGCAAGACGCTCCCAGACCCGCTGGACCGACTGGGCATCACGTATGCTCTCCGCCCGATAGAGGTCTTGCAGCCTCGCCAGAAGCTGCGCATGCGACTCGCTGCTCTCTATCCTCTGCCTCTCAAGACCAGCCGTCTGTAACTGCCGCGCCAGCTCCAATCGCTCATCCAATCCCTCGGGTGAGAAGAAATCGTCGTTATTCAACATCTACTTTTTCTCCTTTATCCTTCTCATAGACCGAGCGCAAAAGCTTCAAGGTGCGCGAAAGCAACATACGCACCGCACCTTCGCTCTTTTGCAAAATAGTAGCAATTTCAGCACAGCGCATATCGTTAGCAAAACGCAAACGCAGCACCTCCTGCTGAATCTCTGGCAAGCGCTCGATATACGTACGCAAACGTGCATACTCTTCACGCCGCAGGATCACATGCTCGGGCGCGTACTCGTCGCGCTCATAGAGATCATCCAAAACTACTTCTAAACGCACACCAGGGCGACGCGCAGCACGGCGATAGTGATCCACCGTTTTATTACGCGCCACACTCCAGAGCCACGCCTCCTGCTCCTTTACACTCAACACAGCAAAACCCACACGCTCAAGCGCAGCCAGAAAAACCTCCAATAAAAGATCTTCTGCATCTTCACGCGAGACGGTGTGCCGATAAAGATACGCAAACAAAAGAGGCGCAAAACGCTGGTAGAGCAGCGACAGCGATGGATTATCCAGCCCTGTCCCTTGATTTTGCTGCATGTCACCCTCAATATGAATATGATGTCTCACATTTTACTATCGCTGAGGTGCGCAAAATGTCACAACCCTATGACTCACATGCATGGTCTGCCAGGAGGCGGAAGCGGGGAGCAACTTAGATAGACAAATGACGATAGATTGGCGCTGCCAATCTATCGTCAGTATGTATGAGGAACAACAGCAAGGTTAAAAAGTCTCTTGATGAGCGCAGAACACCCCTCTGTACGGGCGCAATGGTCCACGCCACGAGCACAACCTTACCAGTGTGCCGGGGAGAGAAATGAGTTAGTCACCGGTCGCAACTTCAGCGACGACCATGCCCTCCTTGTGGTCTTCAGCATGGAAGATCGGCGTGCCTTTCACCGCTTTACGGATGAAGAGGAAGGCAAAGCCACCAACCAGCCAGACGACACTCAAGATTAGAGCAATCGCGGTATCGCGCGTGAGTGCGCTCCCCTGCGTAAACATATCGTAGTATACAACGCCGACCAACATGGCGATATTCAGGATAGCGCCGAGGAGCGGAGCAACAATAGTTGAGAACCAGTTCCGACCCTTTACACCGACAAAAGCCACGATACAGACGATGCAGGTCATACCATAGAGCAGGAAGGTGCCAACGTTGGAGATCAACGTCACCTGGGTCAGGTTATCGATGTTGAGCACGCCGTACGCGCCGATGATGGCCGAGAGAACGGCCAGGACGATCACACCGACATGCGGGGTGCGGTACTTCCCGTGCAAGAAGCCAAAGACTGCCGGCAGTTCAGTGTCTTTGCCCATTGCATACGTCACACGCACACCGGTATTCAGGCACGAAAGCGAGGTTCCTACCAGGGCGATGACGACGGTACAGGCCAGAATGACGGCGAAGGCCAGACCATTGCCACCAAGTACTGCGTTGCCAAGCTGCTTGGCAATGTCACCGATAGGCGCACCAGAGCCGTAAGCGCCAGCAAAACCGGTACCACCACCTGTAAAGGTAGTACTCTTGTTAATGGCAAAATTGGCCGCGAAATACTCGATAAAGTAGAAGATAACCGCCTGGATAACCAGGGAGAGCAAGACACCGCGCGGGATGTCACGACCAGGGTCTTTGGTCTCGGCAGCCAGAGCCGTAGCAGACTCAAAACCAACGACTAGCAGGATGGCGATAGTGGATTGGAAGATCAGGCCACCCATGTCGTGCGGGATGATCACACTCAATGCATTGGGGTGCAAGTACTGAATGTTGGGGTTCTGGAGGCGATAGATAATGGCGACAATCGAAAGTGAAAGCAGGGCAAGGATCTGGATGACATTGATGATAATGTTAGCCAGGGTTGCTCCCTGTACACCGATGTAGGCGATACAGCCCACAATTGCTGCAAAGACTATACAGACCAGGACTTCCTGCCAGGGCGCTCCAAAGCCAGGCGCGAATGTCTGTACAATGTACGTGATCACGAGGCCCATGAAAGCCACCATCACGCCTGGATAGATCCAGTAATACAGGTGGGAGGCCCAGCCGACAAGAAATTTGGCGAAACGCGCCCATTTAAAATGACGGTGCTCTGCTTGCTGTAAAATGGCCGCCTCTGCGTAGTAGTATGAACTACCAGCACCTCCCTCAGGATAACGTCTGGCGAGGCTCGCATAGGCTACCGCGGTCAGCATGGCAATGGCAGTGGCAATAAACACTGAGAACCACATATTTGTAGCAGAACCAGGAGCAGCCTGTACTTCATAGGTGGTCCACAGAAAGGCTCCAGGAGCAATCAGAGCCATAGCGTTGATGGTAACGCCGGTCAGACCGAGGGTCGGTTGCATCGTAACTTCGGCACTAGAAGGGCTTGTAGATGCCATGTGGTAATCCCCTTTTCATAACTGGAACGGACGAACAGTGCAGGCAGCATTACCGTGCAGGTGGCTTTCGTAGCCTGTGGGGAGAGAAAAGATATAGTGCAGTCATTGCACTATCTGGCCTGTCCTTTGTAGCAAGTATAGGGAATCGACCCCCAGTGATGGTATAGTCAATCTCACAAAAATTAGGCGACTTATTTTGTGCAAATCGCCTAAAAGACACAGTATTTGACTGTTTTGCTTCCACTTACGAAATGAGATACTGGCATATCCCTCTATTCCGCTGAGCTTTGCGCAAAACAGTCGTTTGGCTCCGATTGTATTGTTTTGGTCCGATTCTAAATAAAACTGGACGTTTTGTATCCGGCAAGACCAACCAAATATCTCACGACCAATTCGTCAGCTTTTCAGCAGTATATATAAAAGATAATAATACAAAAGAGACAATACGCACAATCAATGCCGAATTGTCCCCGCTTTACTAGGAAGCGTTGTTCTTCATCAGCGATAGTCAGCGTCGATGCTGCTTGTTCGTCGCTCCTCTCCTAGAGTATAGACAGCCAACCTGCTTGAAAATAGAGCCAAATTACCCCAAATTAGATATTCAGATTTCGTATAAAATATCCAAGCATAGCAATTTTCTTGATAAAATCTTGAGCATTACACGATTTTCTTTGATAAGATCTTGATGCTCTTCGCCTTTTCTCTGACAATTTCTTGATTGATCTCGCACGCAATACGCGAAAAGGTTGCACCATAAAATACGCTCTGCCTATGCGGTATGGATGGCTCTTAGATAGGCTCTATAGGCCGATTTAATCTCTGCGTTCTATGCTTTGCGAACTCTTTTTTGTCAGTTCCGCATCCACGCTATTCACGAATAATGTGCAAATTGCACAAATAAATGCGTGCTTTTTTTGGTAGGTTGGCCCTGACATAGCGATTTGACTCTCTCTATACTTGGCTAGTAAGAAGCAACGTGATGCAAATCAACGACGATTCCTCAATGCCTTTCCTTCTTCTCACTCAAATGGGTTTTTATGTCTTCGTACGTTCATCGCTGAACTGGATGCTTCTCTATCCTCGATTGCAGAAAGACCCCGAGCCTGAGACACGTCTTTTGGACCGAAAGGATTTATCGCCCAATGACAAATCTTCTTCAATCTGTCTGGACGCGCCTGCGCACCAATGCGCATGATCCCCGCATCCGACGCAATGTTGCTTTCTATATGGGAGGCAAGTTGCTCGGCCTGGCACTGGTTCTTGTCCTCATGGTGACGCTCATTCCCAAGATTGCAGGGGCGGCTGGTGTCCACACCACGGCCGATCTGCCTACTATCAATGCCGTCAATACCGTATGGACGCTGGTCGCGGCCTTCCTGGTTTTCTGTATGCAGGTCGGTTTCGTCATGCTGGAAGCTGGCTTTGCTCGCTCTCGCGAGTCGGTGAATATCCTGGTGGAAGGGATTGCCGATACCTGTATCTGTGGTATCCTCTTCTGGGCCTGGGGCTTCGCCTTTATGTTTGAGCCTGGCACGCCGGTCATCGGCACGCAGGGCTTCCTCCTGATGGGCCTGCCTTCTACCTATCTCTCAACCGGCATTCCTACCCTGGCTTTCTGGGTCTTCCAGTTCGCTTTCGCCGATACTGCTTCGACCATCACTTCAGGCGCTATGATCGGTCGCTGTGGTTTCTGGGGTGACATTATCTATAGTATCGGTGTAACCGGCTTCATCTATCCCATTATCGGCCACTGGTCCTGGGGACCCGATGGCTGGCTGGCGCTGAATAATTTCCATGATTTCGCTGGTTCAACCGTCGTACACAGCATCGGTGGCGCAATCTCACTGGCCGGCGCTATGGCTCTGGGTCCGCGCCTGGGCCGTGTCTTTAAACGCGACGGCGGTGGCCCCCCTCCAGCTCACGATCTGATCATCGGTGCCGTGGGTGGCCTGATCCTCTGGTTCGGCTGGTATGGCTTCAACCCTGGGAGTACCCTCTCCGCTCTCGATACGGTCGGTATTGGTCGCGTCTCTTTCAATACGACGATGGCGGCCTGTTCCGCTGGCCTGGCCGCTCTCTTTATTTCGTACGCACGTACGAAAAAATGGGACCTCGGTCTGACGGTCAATGGCTTCCTAGCCGGTCTGGTAGCTATCACCTGCCCGTGCTACTGGGTTGATCCGATTGGGGCCTTCTTCATCGGCATCGTCGCGGCCTTCGTGGTCGTCGGCGGTCTCGATCTACTGGAATACCTGCGCATCGACGACCCGATCGGCGCTGTTCCTGTCCACTTGATGGCCGGTATCTGGGGTACGCTCTCGCTGGGCCTCTTCGCTACCGGCGCGTACGGCGCACCAACTCCTACGGGAGCAAGTGTCAGCAGCGTGGTCACCGGCCTCTTCTACGGCGGCGGCTTCACTCAGCTTGGCTACCAATTCATTGGCTCCGCCGCTACCTGTATCGCTAGCTTTGGCATCTCGTTCATTATGATGATCGTGCTCAAACGTTTCGGCATCCTGCGTATCTCAAAGGCTGGCGAACTCGAAGGTCTCGACCTCCACGAGCACGGCGCTGCTGCTTATCCCGAATATGCACTGGCCAGTGGGATGGCTTCTCCCCTGGCTCCCGTCGAGTCCGAGGTGAATCTGGCGACAGACTAGAGCTACATACTGTCAGGTCTTCGTAAAGCATTTTCTCCTCCAGGCTAGCTGCGCGAAGATCTGACACAGCCAGTGGCTTGCAAACATTCCTCCCATAGGCATGAAGAGAGCAGAGTACACCTCTCTATACTCCTGTTGTGCATGTTTTGCCCCGGCAGAATATGCACAACACAAGAAAAAGTATATTGGGGACACCCAGGCCCCAGCAAAGGGCTTCACTCCTGCTTCACTCCATGTCTGTTGCTCTGTCAAGCTTCCTATGACGCGTCGCCGCAGGCGACGTAAGGGAAATGCCCGCCGAGCGACACGCTTTTATTGACGAATCGCAAAGCGACTGTTATGCTAGAGGTGCAAAGATTGATGGCCACAATGAGGTGCGCTAGATGCAGCGTAGCAGGAGTTATGAGGTTGCCAAAGTTAAGCTTATGAAAAAGCGCATTGAGCGCCTGCGCGGGATGCGTGACCTGTCACCCGAACTATACCAGCAACAACGCCAGATCATCGAACGCCTGCAAGGCTTTTTATCTCAGGCCGGTTTTGCACCGGTCGATGTTCCCGTTCTCGAACGCAGCGACCTTTTCCTGGGGAGCTTTCGCCAGGAATTATGGCAAAACCTTTATACGTTCCGCCTGCACAATCGCGACCACTGCTTGCGCCCGGAATTTACTGCTTCGATCTGCCGCCTCTATCTCGATCAGTACCAACGCCAACCCCTGCCGTTGCGCTTTCAGTACGCAGGTCCAGTCTTCCGCTACGAGTCACCCGGCCGCGATCGCTATCGCCAGCACACTCAGCTAGGGATCGAGCTGTTCGGCGGCCAACCAGACTACGCCGACGCGGAGATAGTGCAGTTGGCCTGCGATGCTCTAAGTAAGCTGACGATCACAAACTTTCGCCTGGAACTGGGACATATCGGCGTGGCCAGCGCTTTTATCAATCGCCTGAACCTTGACGACCAGGCAGCACACCTGCTGCTCAGTCTGATGGAGCAGATCAGCCGTTCTCCCGAGGGCGAGCAAAAGGCTCACGAGTATTTAGAGGCTCTCTACCCTGATATGCGGTCAGAAGAGGCGACTCCGACCACGAGTCCCGATCTGACCACCGCGACGACGCGCTATCTGACCTCGCTCCTGAGCGGGATGAGCATAGTTTTCGACGATGACCGCACACGCCAGGAGATTGTCGATCGCTTTAGTCGACGCATGGGCCGCGGCGAACAGCGCCGGCAGATCTTCTATGCCCTGACGTTTCTGCGCGAACTCCACGCGATCGCTGGCTCTCCTCCCGAGGTCTTTGATGCTCTACGCGAGCTGCTGACACGCTACGAGCTGGATGCAGGCCCACTCCACGAGTTGGAACAGCTGGTGGAGATTATTGTGCAGTGCGGCGTCCCGCGCCAGGCACTCAGTCTGAACCTGGCCCTGGGGCGCGGCGTCAGCTACTACACCGGGCTGGTCTTTGAAATCCACTCGTACGAGGAGGATGGCTCACAGACGCAGATCTGCGGCGGCGGACGCTACGATCGCCTCGTCCAGGCCGTCGGCGGTCCTCAGGAGATCAAGGCCTGCGGCTTTGCCTTTGGCATCGAACGTCTGCAAACACTGCTGCCCACAATTCCCGAAACGCTCCCGGAAACGACCCTGGTCATCCCAGTCAGCCCACAGGATCTCCCCTACGCCCTCCAGATCGCCCATGAACTGCGAGCCAACGGCAAACCAGCCGAACTGGATGTCACCGGCCACGGCGTCGGCTCTGGACTGAAACAGGCGGTACGCAAGAACTTCCAGACGGCCGCCATCGTCGGCGAGACCGAACGCCACGCCGATAGCATCACGCTGCACAATCTGCTCACTGGCCAGGAAGAGCAGATCTCACACGCCACGTTTGTCCAATCACTCTCTGAAAGGATGAGCTAAATTATGCCTGCCGAACCAGAGATACGCCTGGCGCTTCCCAGCAAGGGAGCACTGGAGACCGCAACGTCCGCATTCCTGGCAGAGTGCGGGATGAAGGTCAACCGCAAAAATCCACGCCAATACCTGGCCCGCATCAATAGTATGCCCGACCTCGGGGTGGTCTTTCAGCGCGTCGCCGATATCCCAGCCCTGGTCGAGGATGGCGACGCTGTCTTAGGCATCACCGGCTACGATCTCCTGGCCGAACACCGCGGCTATGGCGACGATGAGCAGGAAGAGGAACACGACCACAGCGATCTGATAGTCCTGCTGCGCGATCTCGAATATGGCCGCTGCCGCCTGGTGGTGGAGGTCCCGGAAAATTGGATCGATGTCAGCAATATGGCCGATCTCTGGCACCTCGCTGGCTACTATCAGACCCACAAGCAGCGCGGACTGCGCGTGGCAACCAAATACCCGATTCTAACCGCCCGCTTTCTGCGCAAACATGGGATCACTCACTTTAAGTTGATCTCAACCCACGGCGCTCTGGAGGCCGCTCCCCTGACCGATACTGCCGATATGATTGTCGATCTGACCGAGACTGGCACGACGCTGCGCGAAAATCGCCTCAAACTCCTGAGCGATGGCGCAATCCTCCACTCTCAGTCCTGTCTGATCGCCAACGCCCGCCTGCTACGCGAAAATGCGCTTGCTCACCGCCAGGCCGAGATTATGCTGGAACTGATCGAGGCCCGCATCCAGGCCCGCAACCGCTCCCTGTTGACTGCCTCGCTGGTAGGAGATAATCTGGAGACGCTTGAATACCACGTACGCCAGTTAAATGTCAGCCTGCAAGCTCTGCAAACCGACATTGAGCTGCGCATCGGTAGTCTCGAACCAAATCCTCAGGCAAGACAGAAAGGCTGCTGGTATACTCTCTCTGGGGTTATCGGTCTCAAAAACGATGAGGCTGCCCGTATGCTGGAGATTGTCAATGTCCTGCGCAAAGCTGGCGCAACCGATATTAACATTACTCCACTGACTTATCGCTTCCGTGAAGAGTCGTTAAATGTGCGCACCCTGCGCGAACGATTGCAGAGACAAAGTTGAAGAATCTGATTCTATTCGATCTGGACGGCGTGATTACGAGCGAGGAATCCTACTGGGATTGCGCCGGCCTTACCCTGCACGAGCTGCTGTATAGTCCACGCTACTGGCAGCTCGCCAGCGACTCGGACTATCGCGTAGCTACGTCCGCCTCAGAAAGTCGCTCGCTCAGTCGCTTAACCTTTCCCTCGTGGCTGATTTTCAGCTTCAAAGCCCGCTCGCTCAATTCAAATTGGGATACCTGCTATGCCACTGTCTGCCTGCATCTGATCGCGCTGCTCGCCCAGCTCCCCCGCAGTTCACTGCTGCAACCGCTACAACCGTGGGACGCCTCCTGGCTGACCGCGCTGCGCGAGCAGGTGACGACGCTCAGGGAGTCCTGGCCGGAGATCTGCGCGACTCTGCACCAGACGTGGCTGAGCAATCATCCCTTTGACCAGCCGATTTTTCAGGGCGCAGTCGGCCTTGAACTGCTCGAACGCCTTGACGCCTTTGCCAGCACCAGCCTCGGCTACCCGGTCAATGGTGTTTTCTCCCGCCACGAGCGCTTCTGGCGCTTCTGCCAGGATATCTTTCAGGAATGGCTGCTAGGCGATACCCTCTATACGCGTACCTACGCACACGCGCCCACCCAGCCCGGCAAACCCGGCTGTATCTTCTTTGAAGAGCCTCTCTTGCCACCCGACGAGGTACGCCAGACGCTCGCACTGCTGACAACTCGCGGCTATGTGCTCGGCATCGCCAGCGGACGCGTCGCGCAGGAGGCCGCTCTGCCCCTGGCGAAGTACGATCTCCTGCGCTATTTCGACGAACATCACCTCGGTACCTACGATGCCGTTCTATGGGGCGAAGAGACCCTACACCAGCGACAACCGCTCGCTCTAGGCAAGCCACACCCCTTCCATTTTTGGGCCGCAATCGACCGCACAGAGGCTCTGGCGATCATGACAGGCACACAACCTGGTCCATCCCACACACCGTTTATAGTAGTAGGCGATTCTACCAGCGATATTCTCGGCGGACGCGCAGCCGGCGGCCTGACTATCGCTGTCCTGACCGGCTCTCATTCACCCGAAGCTCGCGAACTCCTGCTGCGCAGTCAGCCCGATCTGGTCATCGATGATATTACCCTCCTGCCCGCTCTGCTGAGCCGACTCGATGCCCTGACGACGATCCAACAGTTGCAGTTTACTCAGCGCGAGACGGCTGAACAGCTCTTACGCCTCTGGTTTGCCCGCCATATGGACCTCTCTACTGAGCGCGTGCAACTGATACCACGCGCGGTTTCGCTGAATTCGTTTAATGGCATCTATCAGAGCGCTGGCGCAGAATTTTTCTTTAAAACACACGTCGAAGAACACGGCGTGCTCCACGAATACTACCACGCCCAGCAGCTCGAACAGGCCGGCTATAACGTGGTACAACCACTCCACCTGGTCCACGAGCGCGAACGCCAGATGGTGATCTATCCGGTGATCAAGTGGCCAGTGATGTTTGATCTGTTGCGTGCTCAGGAGACCGACCAGCCCTTGCCCACGGGTCTCGACGCGGCACTGCTGGTCGCCGCCGAACGCCAGTCCTGCCAGCAACTCTTAGCTATCTACGAGCAAACCTTCGAGCCTGCACAAGATAGTAGCGGTGCACCGGTCCACCAGCTTTTCTGGCACCGCCTGGTCGGCCGCTTTCAGGAATTTTATCTGGGAAAAATGCTCCCGCTGCCCGCGTCCGCTCTAAGCCTGCCCTTCGCTCAGGTGCAAAACCTCCATTGGACCATCAATGGCGTACAACAACCCTATACGCTGGCCGAACTGGTCGCTCAGGGCCGCACGGTCCTCCATCCAGCACGCATGACCGCTACGGTCATCGGCCACGGCGATGCCCACTTTGGCAATGTCTTTCTGGAAACCAACAAAGTGCCTGCTCGCTATCTCTATTTTGATCCGGCCTTCGCCGGTCGCCACTCACCTCTGCTGGACATTGTCAAGCCGCTCTTTCATAATATCTTTGCTATGTGGATGTACTTTCCCCAGGAGATTGCTCGGGATCTACAGATCTCCGTGCAGTTGACATCAGACCAGCTCGCCGTTGAGCATAACTATAGCCTGACACCGATCCGCCGGGCGCTGCTCCAGGTGAAACAGGAGCACTTGCTACAACCGCTGCTGACCCGCCTGGAAGCGCTGGGTGCGCTACCGGAAGATTGGTCGGCTATCCTGAGACTGGCCCTGATGTGTTGCCCACTCCTCACGGTCAATCTGTTTGACCAGGAGAAGCGAGTTCCACAGGTTGGCTGGCTCGGCCTCGCTCAGGCCATACAGTTGGGTAACAGCGGACTTGACCCCTGGAAGGAGACGCAATGATCGCAATTGTTGATTATGGCGCAGGCAATATGCATAGCATCGCCCGCGCTCTGGAACACGTGGGAGCCAGCGTACAGGTCACTGATAATCCGCAGCTCTTACAGGAAGCCGAGGCAGTTGTCTTGCCAGGCGTCGGTTCAGCCGGAGCCGCGATGGCCCGGATGACCGCGCAAGGCCTGGATGAGGCCATCCGTCAGGCTACCTATAGCGGCAAACCGTTTCTGGGCATCTGCCTCGGCATGCAGCTCCTCGCCGACCACCACGCGGAGGGCGAGGTAGACGGTCTCAAGCTGTTCAGAGGCGAGGTGCGGCGCATCCCATCAGGACCCAAGATCCCCCACATGGGCTGGAACCAGGTCTGTCCCACTCAAGCCCACAAGTTGGCCATTTTCGCGCAGATCCCGGCAGATAGCTATTTCTACTTCGCTCACTCGTATTATGTCGAGCCTTTCGATCAGTCCGGGGTAGCCGCTACGACCGACTACGGCTCGCCCTATTGCAGCGTGATCGTCACCGAGCGCGTCTGGGGAACGCAGTTTCACCCGGAGAAAAGCGGCACACCTGGTCTGCAAATGCTGACTAACTTTGTAAAGTGGGTGCGCTCATGATCCTCTATCCCGCGCTCGATCTCAAAGCTGGCCAGTGCGTACGCCTGTATCAGGGCGACTACGACCGGGTCACTACATATTCAGCCGATCCGGTCGAGATGGCGCTGCGCTGGCAAGACGCGGGCGCAAGCTGGCTGCATATCGTCGATCTGGACGGCGCAAAAGCTGGCCACCCGGTCAATAGCTCACTTATCGCCCGCATCTGTCAGGCAACTACCCTCAAGGTCCAGGTGGGCGGCGGTCTGCGCACCCTCGCCGCTATCGAGCAGACGCTCGCCAGCGGCGCTGAACGCGCCATCCTCGGCACGATCGTGGTCACCGACCGCGAGCTGCTGGACCAGGCGCTGCAATGCTGGGGCAACAGTATTGTCGTCGGCCTGGATGCCCGCGACGGTCTGGTCGCGATCAGCGGCTGGCGCGAAATGTCGACCGTCAAAGCGACCACACTGGCCCGCGAGTTGGTCGCAGGTGGCGTTCACCGCTTCATTTATACCGATATTGCCCGCGATGGCGCAATGCAGGGTCCCAATCGCCTGGCACTGCGCGAGATGCTGGAGACAACGAAAGGCACGGGGACACAATTGATCGCCGCAGGCGGCGTCAGCTCTCTGGCCGATCTGCAAAAACTGGCCGAGCTAAAGATCGAAGGCGCGATTATTGGCAAAGCCATCTACAACGGAGCAATCGACCTCGCAAGGGCTATCCACCTGATTGAAGACGAACAGTCCAACGAAATGGGGAGCGAACCATGCTAACCAGACGCATCATTCCCTGCCTGGATGTCAAAGCCGGGCGCGTGGTCAAGGGCGTCAGTTTCGTCAATCTGCGCGATGCCGGCGACCCGGTCGAGCTTGCCGCCTACTATAACGCGGAGGGCGCTGACGAGCTGACCTTTCTGGATATTACCGCTTCGTATGAACAACGCCAGACTATGCTCGATGTGGTGCGCCGCGTGGCCGAGCAGGTCTTTATCCCCGTGACTGTCGGAGGGGGCATTCGCGGCATCAACGATATCCGCGCCACGCTGGCCTCAGGCGCTGACAAGACCTCGCTCAACACTGCCGCCGTTCAGCACCCCACACTCCTTCACCAGGGAGCCGAACAATTTGGCTCACAGTGTATCGTGCTGGCAATCGACGCCCGCAGCAACCCGGCTATGCCCTGCGGCTATGAGGTCTATATCCACGGCGGACGTACCCCCACAGGCCTGGATGTCCTGGCCTGGGCCGTACACGGCGTGGAACTGGGCGCTGGCGAGATCCTGCTGACCAGCATGGACCGCGACGGCACTCAGCAGGGCTACGATCTGGCGCTAACCAGGATGATCACCAGCACAGTCTCGGTCCCCGTCATCGCCTCGGGCGGCGTCGGAACGCTTGCACATATCTACGAAGGCGTCACAGACGGCGGAGCCGACGCTGTCCTGGCAGCCTCGATTTTCCACTTCGGCCAGTTTAGTATTCGCGAAGTCAAACTATACTTGCAGAACAAGGGAGTGACGATACGACCATGACGCTACAATTTGACCGCCAGGGCTTAATTCCAGCTGTCATTCAGGACGCAGAGAGCGGCGAGGTGTTGATGATGGCTTTTATGAACGCCGAAGCGTATCGCCTGACCCGCGAAACTGGCTTTACTCACCTCTTCAGCCGCTCACGCAACGCTATCTGGCGCAAAGGCGAGCAATCTGGCAATGTCCAGGAAGTTCGCGGAGTCTATATCAACTGTGAAGAAAATAGCCTGCTCCTGAAAGTGGTCCAGCATGGACCCGGTGCCTGCCACACCGGACATTATAGCTGCTACTATCGCCAGCTCCTCCCCGATGAGAGCTACCAGACTATCGCCGAGCCTCGCTTCGATCCCGCACAGGTCTACGCGCAACCCGCTCCATCCACACTCACAGCCGAGGAGTACCAGCAGCTTGAAACCTATATGCGCCAGCTCTACGCGGCGTATATCTACCTGCGCGACCACGATATGAGCGATGAATCCAATACCTCACGCCTGCTTCAAGAACCCAGCTTCGACTATCTGGCCGCCCGCCTGGGCGACGAGCTACAGGAACTGGCCGATGTACAGGCCGGAACACATGTCCACACCGGACGCCAGGCCGATACGGTCCTGGAGGCCAGCCAGGTCGGCTACTGGCTGATGCTGCTGGCTACTACCAGCAATATCAGGTACGACGAGGTCAAACCACACGAGGCTATCCTGCGCGGGTATACCATCACCACGCCACAAACCTTCGAGCAGGCCGAGGAGTGCCTTAACCTGATTATCTCGCCGCAACGCACAGACCTCATCCAGGGCCTCACGCTTGGCTTTACTACCATCGGTCGCACCTGCGCCGAGGCCGCGATCAGTCCGCTCGCACCCGCCGAATATGATATAATGCAGATGCGCAAAAAAGGCCTGGTCTATTCACCCCCGCCGCAACCTGAAAACGAGAAAGAAAATTCATGATCCATTTTTATGAACTGGCTACTCTGGACCCAACACAGCGAAAACGCCTCTTACGCCGCGCTGAACAGGAGATCGACGATCTGCTCGACTACGTGCGTCCGCTCATTCAAGCGGTCAAAACGCGTGGCGACGAAGCAATCATCGAGTTTACCGCGCAATTCGACTCGGTTCAGCTCACCCCCGCTGGCCTGCGCGTCACTCCTGAGGAGATAGCTGAAGCCCACATCAGGCTCGATCCTAACGTCAAAAAGGCGCTAGAGTCCGCCATCACTAATGTACGCAAGTTCCACTCCAAGCAATTGCCTCACGAGCAATGGTTTACCGAGGTCGCACCCGGTGTAATCGCGGGCGAACAGATCACACCGATTACGTCGGTAGGCCTCTACGTCCCACGCGGCAAAGGCTCCTTCCCCTCTGTGCTCTATATGCTCGCCGTCCCGGCCAAAATCGCGGGCGTCCCGCGCATTGTAATCTGCACTCCCCCTGCGCCCGATGGCTCGGTAGACGCCGCCTCGCTGGTCGCAGCCGACCTGTGCGGCGTCCATGAAATCTACCGCGTCGGGGGCGTCCAGGCCATCGCCGCACTGGCCTACGGCACTGCGACGATTCCACGGGTACACAAAATTACTTCGCCCGGCGGTGGCTATGTCTCAGCCGCTAAACGCCTGCTCTACGGCACG
>DAOTTJ010000478.1:0-25057 GCA_034437695.1 Ktedonobacteraceae bacterium | reverse complement strand
CCCCAGAGAATGTAGTGTGAAGAGCGCGTGTCGGCCGCTGCCGACACGCGCTCTTCACACTAAAAAATCCTGCATTTTCTTAAATTTGCTCTAACCTCGGCAGTTGCGTTGGAAGCAGTTGCGGTGATTCGCTGTATTCTGACCCTGGATGGTGGGCATTGTGCCATCGATAAACCAGTCGGTCACGGTCTGTTCGCCGGGATTTGGTAGCAGGCCGGTATAGGCAGAGACTGTCCCTTCGTGAACGTCGGCTGGTTTGACAAAGTCGTCGGCGGGATAGTGATAGTAGTTAGAGACATACTCCATCACATCGTCCCAGATGGGACCGGCCCCGGTGATACCGATCACGCCCTTGCCCATCGCCGAATTGTCGCTATTGCCGACCCAGACCCCCACCGTCACATGTGGAGTATAGCCCATTGTCCAGTTATCAATGAAACTATTTGATGTGCCGGTCTTAGCCGCCGCTGGTCGGTCGAGTTCCAGCGGGTTGCCCGGACCAAATTCGTGATAGCGAGCGGTCTTGTCAGAGAGGATGCTGCTCATCAGGAAGGCTACCTCGGGACTGACTGCACGCACGCCCTGCGGATGAGCTGCGTCGTAGGTGTAGATCGGCTTGCCTGTGCTGTCAGTGATCTCCAGGATCGAATTTGGGGGGACGCGTACTCCCTGGTTGGCAAAGGTCGCATAGGCGTCGGTCAGACTGAGTACTGAGACCTCTTTGGAGCCGAGCGCCAGCGAAGGACCCAGCTTGGAGAGCGGCTGATTGGAGATAGTGGTCAGACCCAGGCGGGCCGCCATGTTCTGGACATTTTGCAGTCCGACGTATTCGATAGCGTCGACCGCTGGAATATTGAACGAGTTGGCTATCGCGGTACGTACGGTCATCGGGTAGCCCGAGTGGAAGGTTCCATCGTAGTTTTGCGGCGTATAGTAGCCACTTGGACTGCCTGAGTCGCGGGTTGGGTAGATAGTCTGATGGTCGGGAATGATCATCGCTGGATACCAGCCCATCTCAAAGGCGCTGGCATAGATCAGCGGCTTGATTGAGGAGCCGGGCTGACGCAGCGCCTCGACCGCCGAGTTAAACTGACCATCCACTTTGGCCGATGTGTTGTTGTAGTTGACGCTTCCATCCATCGCCAGCACCTCCCCATTATAGGGGTCCATCACTACCACCGCCGCATTATTGACATTGTACGCTTTATTGAGTGGTCCCGTACATCCGAGGTATTGCGGGCATTTGTCTTGATAGAGACGGTAGTAGGCGATCTGCTCAACCTTTTTTTCCAACTTTAAATCGAGCGTTGTATAGATGTTATAGCCACCATCGTAGAGGTTCTGCGCTCCGAACATCGGCACCAACACCTGGTCGATCAGATAATGCACAAAGTGCGGCGCTTGAATCGTAGACGGGGTGATATAGGCTTTAAAGGTGAACTTTGCCATCTCCTGCTCGGCCTGGACCTCCTGGGCGGCTGTAATCATTTCAAGCTGCACCATTGAGTCCAGCACTGTTTTCTGGCGATCCAGAGCCGCTTGCTTATTGATCAGCGGATCATAGTAAGACGGAAGCTGGGGTAGGCCAGCCAGGAGCGACGCCTGTGCCAGGTCGAGTTGAGCCACAGCCGGTATGCACTGTGTATGGGTACACTTTGGTTGCAGACCAAAGTAGTCCTGCGCGGCGGCCTCGGCTCCGTAGTTCAGTTCACCGTAATAGATGACATTCAAGTACATCTCTATAATTTTCCACTTGGGAAGCTGCTGCGTGATGCCATAGGCTAGAAGTGCTTCCTCGGCCTTGACCTGGAAGGTGCGCTCGTCGTTGACGAAGAGCTGGCGTTTAATTAGCTGCTGAGTAATCGTGCTTGCGCCCTCGACGATGCTATTGCTTTGAAGGTTGGCCGAAGCGGCACGCACAATGCCCTGCAAATCGACGCCCGAATTGGTCCAGAACGTATGGTCCTCGGCGGCGACTGTCGCGTTAATCAGATTCTCGGAGATATCGGTATAGTTGACATACGTCCGCCGCCCATATTTGGGGTCGTTGATCTCATAGAGCAACTGACCGTTGCGGTCATAGATTCGCGTCGTCTGGAAGGTAGTATGGTTCTCAAGGCCTGTCAGCAGAGGCAACTGGGCCTGGTAATAGGCGTATGCAGCGCCAATGGTACCCGAAAAGACGATGAAAAGCACGGCCAGAAGGCATCCCAGCACCGTTGCCAGTCGCCGGGTGATGCGCTTGCGCAGGCGGACGCGTTCGACGCGTTTGTGGTTAAAGCGACGGTTCAGGCGTGCGCGGTAGGCAATCCGCCGCCTGCGCAGGTTTGAGGCCTCGCGTGTGGCCGAGCCGCTCGCATCGGTTGTGTCAACCATCGGAATAATATCATTCTGTGCGCGTTGCCCGTTCCGTGCGGCCAGGTCGTATGTTATGCCAGGTGCAGCCGATGTGGCGTTTATAGGTAAAGGGTCGTGAATAGAAGGATTTTGTTGTTGATCATCCAGGTTATCCATGAGTTCAGGTTACTCCCCGCTAGAAAGATGGCCGTGCGGGCCTCTCCATACCGGTCGCTTTTAATCTCCATGTTTAATAGAAGCATTTTCAGTGCCACAGCCAATGCTGGCGACCTTTTTCATTTGTAGATCTATGCGGTCTCGATTGTTTGTTGTGTCAGGCATTTGGGACAAAGAGCCAGTGAGTTCCTTCCGCTCAGAAAACAGAAGCATACATTTTCAGAGTGGCTCACTTACATTATAGCTTGTAAGCATAGCGATGTCTCTATTTTTGTAACTAGGGGCGTACTAAAGTATATCAACATGGTGGTTATTGCTCTGTCACGCTTCGATTGACGGCAGCAGGGATGCAAGGGGTGCGACCCCTTGACTGGGGCCTGGAGCTGTGACCCAGCTTTCCTTCCCCCTCTTCGTCGCCATAGGAGACGCGTCACAGGAAGCGTGACAGAGCACTGTGGTCCCGCTGCTCCCACAATCTTGCTCCTGCGGTCTACTTTTCTGGCATATTTCTGTAACTCTGCTGATTGCCGGACGTAATTGAGATAGAAGATTAAAATCGGTGTTTCCGCGTCAGGATGAGGATAGAAGAAACAATGAGTCAGCAAGAATTTGAGCCGCGTCAACAGCGGCCCGATGATGAACTTTATCAAATGCAATATCCCTATAGCTGGTCCGAGCAGGCCCCCGACGAAGGCATGCCCAGAGACGAGCCGTATAGTTCGGATACGGGATCTCAAAACCAAAACCAGAATAATGCTGCGCAAAGCAGGCAAGTTCCCTGGTGGGCGCGTCCCCAGCCACAGCGTCAGAACGGCTCGTTGACCCTGGCGGCGCTGATAGTTCTGCTGGTGCTGGTCGGTCTGTTGCTCGGTGGATTTGGCATTGTGGGTCTGGTGCTGGGCAGTCTGGCTCACCTGCTGGCGGTGATTATAGGTGCAGGTCTGATGCTTATACTCTTTGTTGGCCTCTTTATCCTGATTCTATTGCGCATCATCGGGCGGGCCTTAGGCGGCGCAACGGGCATGAACGGCAGCAGGTACGACCGCTGGGCGTGGCGCAACTCGCGTCGTATGATCAGACGAGCCGGGCGTAGAGGCAGACGCGGCTGGTAGTCGCGGCTCAAACGGGTCCTGGTCAGGCAGTGGGATGTACATAGCAGTGATTGGCCTCAGACCCTCTTATCGGGTATAATGAAGGAGGATGATAGTGAAGTGGAGCGAAAAATTTTCTGATGATGGTAGAGTGAAACTTTGACTGAAGAAAATCATAGCACAATTTATGTGCCAGATACAACAGATCTGACAGATATCCATGTATTAAAAAATCTGCTCTATGCGCATCGTATGCGGCCAAATAAATCTTTTGGACAAAACTTTCTGATAGATCGCAACGTTTTACAGCGGATTGTCGAAGCAGCCGAGCTGGACCCGTCTGAGCAGGTCCTGGAGTTGGGCGCAGGGACCGGCGTTCTGACTCGCGAGCTGGCCAAAAACGCCCGGCGCGTGGTCGCCGTTGAACTTGAGCAGGATATGTTGACTCTGCTTGCTAAGACAACCCACTACCATACAAATGTCGAAATTCTGGCCCGCAACCTGCTGTATCTGGACCCCAGCGAGGTCTTTCAGGCGGAGCCTTACAAGCTGGTGGCGAACCTGCCCTATTATATTACGGCTCCCACCTTCAGACATTTTCTGGAAAGCGCCAATGCGCCCCAGGCGCTGGTCGTGATGGTCCAGTACGAAGTGGCGCAACGTATCACCGCTGCGCCCGGCGATCTAAGCCTGCTCGCCGTGAGCATCCAGTTTTATGGGCAGCCGCGCATCGTTACGCGTGTCCCGGCACGGGCTTTCTATCCCGCGCCAAAGGTCGATTCTGCCATCCTGCGCGTGGACCTGCATGCACAGGTACCTCTGACACCACACGAGCGCGACAGCTTCTTCCGCCTGGTCCAGGCTGGTTTTTCGGAGAGACGCAAACAACTCCATAATTCTCTGGCTCACGGTTTACACCGCAAGGACGAAGACGTTCGCGGGTGGCTGGCAACGGCCAGCATCGAGGCTAATCGACGAGCCGAAACGTTGAGTATCGCAGAGTGGCTGCATCTGTGGCACACCATTCATGTGCAACCACAGATACCTTCAGCTTCTTAAAAAAGAAAAATGGCTGATTGATAAGTGGGGCCGTTCGGGCGCGTAGTTTGGAGCTGTGGCGACCTGTGGATGCGCCCGGATCTATTGAGTGTTTTGCAGCAAGCGCTGCTGTCGTATGGGACAGTCAGCCAGGTATGTGCTTTCACCTACTTGATTGAGTGGCACGAGGCGAAATTATGACGACCCAGGAACAGGATAGAGACGACGATCAAGCTCTAACCGAGGCGATAGATCAGGATGCAAAGACTGATCCTATCCTCGCTCAGAGCAAGCTAATAGACCAGAGCGATCAGTTGCCCGACGTGGCTGACGATCCCAAAGGGTCTGACCAGGCTGCCCCCGACCAGACGCAAGAGATCGATGGCGACCCGGATCACTATCATTTTTGCAATGATTGTGGTGCCGCAAATCCTCTCACTTCTCGCTTCTGCCAACATTGCGGTGCGCTGATGCCTTTTACACATGTAATGACAGACGCACTGCTGAGCCAGGCCCCGCTGGCCAATCGCTACCGACTGCTGAGCAGAATCGGTCAGGGCGGCATGGGCGCTGTCTATAAAGCGTCCGATACAAACTTTAATGACCGCCGCGTAGCGATCAAGGAGATGAGCAGCGTTGGCCTCTCTTCCACCCGCCTGGAGGAGGCGGAAAGCTCTTTTATCCGCGAAGCACACCTCCTGGCCGGTCTTTTACACCCCAATCTGCCGCGTATCTACGACCACTTTACCGAGAATGACCGCTCATACCTGGTGATGGATTTTATCGAGGGGCAGACGCTCGAAGAGTATCTGGATGAGATCGGCGGCGGCCCCTTGCAGCTCCCGCGAGTATTGAGCTGGGCCGAGCAGCTCTGCGATGTCTTGAACTACCTGCATACGCAACAGCCACCAGTTATCTTCCGCGACCTCAAGCCGTCTAATGTGATGATCAGCAAGAGCGGGCATGTCTTTCTTATCGATTTTGGTATCGCCCGTATCTTTAAGCCTGGTAAACAGCACGACACGGTAGCGCTTGGCTCGCCGGGCTACGCAGCTCCCGAACAGTATGGCAAAGCCCAGAGCACTCCACGCTCAGATATTTATAGTCTGGGTGCCTTACTCCACTACCTGCTGACTGGCGTGGACCCCAGCGATCAACCCTTTTTCTTCCAGCCACCTTATCTGCTGAATAAGGCCATCAGCCGCGAACTGAGCACACTGCTCCAGAATATGGTGGAGATGGATGCACAGAAACGACCCGAGAGCGCCGAGGTGGTGCTTGAGGCCTTGCGCCAGGGCGCGACTATCGTTCTGACTCCCTCAGGTCCACCGATCGATCCAGAATTGGAACGGGCGCAAAGACTCTATACCCAGAAGAATCTCGATGAGGCTCTGAGTGCATACAACAAGGTTTTACAGCGCGATACTACCAGTTCGCTGGGCTGGCAGGGATACGCGCTGACTCAAGGCTTACGTTCGCAGCACAATGACGCGTTAGAAGGCTTTGAACGGGCGCTGAGACTCAATCCTACCCTGGTTACCTCCTGGAACGGTAAAGGAACTGCACTGAGCGTCTTAAAACGTCCTAAGGAGGCCTTACAGGCCTTTGAGCGTGCGCTTGAACTCGAACCCAAAAATGCCGCAGCCTGGAACGGCAAGGGCGCAGCTCTCAATGCGCTGGATCGTAGCGATCAGGCGCTGGCCTCTTTCGATATGGCTCTGTTCTACGATGCGCGGATGGCTCAGGCCTGGAATAACAAGGGGCTGATCCTTAACCAGAGAAAACGCTACTCCGAAGCTATTGCGGCCTTTGAACAGGCTTTGAAAATTAATCCGCAGCTGGCCACCTCCTGGAGCGGCAAAGGCACAGCTCTCCAGGAGATGCACCGTGTCAAAGACGCTTTCAGCGCCTTCGAGCGAGCCTGCCAGCTCAGTCCCACCCTGGTCTACGCCTGGAGTGGGCGCGGCCTCGCCCTCTATGAGATGGGGCGTCTGCGCGAGGCCCTGAGCATGTTTGATACCGCAATCAGTCTGGATCAGAAATATCCAGTCGCCTACTTTGGCAAAGGCCAGGTCCTCTACGCCGAACGCAAGCTCAAACCGGCTCTGCGCATGTTCGACCTGGCGATCCACTACAATCCGGGCTATGTTGAAGCCTGGAACCGCCGTGGCAACGTTATCGACGAACTCGGAAGCTATATGGACGCTTTGCAATGTTATGAGCAGGCGCTCCGCCTGGATGCCCACTATGCCCCCGCCTGGAGCGGCAAAGCCAGCGTGTTACGTCAGCTCGGTCGCTACTACGACGCCCTGCAAGCGTATGACCAGGCCATCGATCTCGATCCAAACTTTGCTCTGGCCTGGAACGGCAAGGGCAACACTCTCTATACCATGAGCAACTATCCCGAGGCACTGCGAGCTTACGAACGTGCGCTCCAGATCAAACCACTTCTGACTACCGCCTGGCATAACCGGGCGCTGGTTCTCAATCGCATGCGGCGCTATCCAGAGGCGTTAGAAGCCGCCGAAGAGGCGCTCAAGCAGCGCTCCGACGACCCCGATCACTGGATGCGCAAGGCCGAAGCTCTCAAAGGCTTAAAGCGCAAACAGGAGGCCCGCGCGGCCGAAGCCGAGGCGGCCCGCCTGCGTAGAGCTATATAAATCTAAATCTAACTCACAACAGTGCGGGGAGCGCCATGACCATCATGGCGCTCCCCGCACTGTTGTGTATTGGTGTGAGCCGAATTTATTTACCCGTGGCTGTGGCGTAGCGGCTGGCAACTGCGTTCCAGTTGACCACATTCCACCAGGCTTCCAGGTAGTCAGGACGTTTGTTCTGATACTTGAGGTAGTAGGCGTGCTCCCAGACATCGTTTCCCATCACCGGGTAGAGGCCATCGCTCAAGGGGTTGTCCTGGTTCGCGGTTGATGTAACCTGAAGCTTGCCGCTCTTATCGAGCACCAGCCAGGCCCAGCCCGCGCCAAAGCGTTTGACGCCAGCATCTTTAAACGCTGCTTTAAACTGGTCGAATGAGCCAAACGACTGTTCGATCGCGGTGGCCAGTTCGCCAGTGGGCGCACCACCGCCATGTGGGGCCATGATCTCCCAGAACATGGTGTGGTTGAGATGGCCGCCGCCGTTGTTGCGGACTGCCGTGCGGATGGAGTCGGGAACCTCGTTGAGTTTGCTGATTAACTGTTCCAGCGACCAATCGGCAACGGCCGCGTCTTTGACCGCGTTGTTCAGGTTGGTTACATAGGTACCGTGGTGACGATCATGGTGGATCTGCATGGTCTGAGTATCGATGTATGGCTCAAGCGCGTTGTAGTCATACGGCAGAGGTGGAAGTTCAAATGCCATGTTGAAACATCTCCTTTTAAAGTAGAGTAGCGGTAATTTTTTGAGGTATCGTCCTGAACCCTTGTCCCGTGAGCATCTGGCTCTCAGCATTGGAATGATAGATGGTCGGTCCTGCTTTGCAAGCAGATTTCACAGCGGCGATACGTATATAGCTTTACGTCCTTATTTGTATTAGATGGACAGGCAAATGTCAAGCTGAAGTGTGCTAGATAAGACCATAATCCGGCTCATCCCCTCGGCATTGCGCTTAACGATAAAGGAAATATCCCACCAGCCCGGCCAGCGCCAGGATGAGGACCAGATTTATTTTTCGTGTCAGAGCCAGACTAAAGGCTCCGAGCGCGATCAACAGACCGCGCCAGTCTACCCCCGGCTGACTGAGGATCGTCCAGCAGACCGTTAGCAGCAGTCCGATTACCGCCAGCGAGACGCCGTACATTGCTCCCTGGACACGTGGCCGGTGTTCGATCTGACCGTAGATCGCCGAGGTGGCCAGCACGAGCAGCGGCGGCAAGACGAGACTGATCAGGGCCAGCAAAGCCCCCAGATAGCCGTATGTCAGGTAGCCCAGGCTGACCACCCACAGACCGTTTGGTCCCGGACTGATCTGGCCGATTGCTACCGCCTGCCCAAAGTTCGCGTTTCTCGCCCAACTGTTGTCAAGCAGGTCCTGGTGCAGACTCGGCAGGTTGCTCAACCCACCGGTAGAGAAGAGCGAGGCCTTGAGAAAGAGAAGAAAATAAATCAATGGATTAATCATGAGCGTTGCTCTCCTCTCTCGGCAACGACGAGAGGCGTGCACCAGGCTGAAACCAGAGCGCACCCAGGAGAATCGTACCCGGCACAATCGCAATTGCGGGCAGTTTGAAGAGGATCACCAGCGTGCTACAGGTGAGAATCACGATACAACTGGCTAGCAATGGAAGCGCACCAGCTTTGTAGCTTCTGTGCAGCAGCGGACGAGCAAAGTTTACTCCCACCAGAAACATGACTGCACCTGTCGCCGGCACGATCCCACGGATCACCGCCTGGACAGCAGCCAGGTGTTCGATCTGCTGAAAGATGGCGGTCAGCATACATGTAATCAGGGCGCTCGGCAGCAACAGACCGATGAGCGACACTACAACCCCCCAACCACCGCCAAGTCTTTTCCCGATCAGAATGGTCAGCGCGACCAGGTTGATGCCAGGCGTAGGAATACACAGGTTCCAGAAATGGACGAGTTCTTCAGTCGTCAAATAGTTGTGTTTTTCAGTGAAAGCCTGCTGGATTAAGAGTGTGGTCGAGGCACCTCCGCCAAACGATTGTAGCCCGATACTTGTCCAGATGCGGAAAAGGGTCCATGCGCCGAGATCAGAGTGAAGTGATTTCATTAAACAGTCTCCTTTCTAGAGAGCATAAAAAGTGAGCGCTAATACCCCGTTAAGGAGAAACAGCGCTCGTTACTGTGTTGAGCAATAGGGTGCAGAGGTGCAAATCCATGACTAGCGGTCTGGGGCAGCGCCCAGCCGTTAGAGGAAGCTGGTCAAGCAATAGGGTGCAGAAATGGACAGCTTCTTCTGGCTTTTGGATCACGTCCGCATCAAAGCTCATCAACATCACGAGGCAATACAGCCTATTGAGCAAGGATAGCACCGGGAAATCCATAGATGTAGGTGGGACTTATGGTTATTTCATTAAAAGGATACATGAGTGAAGCGTTAGGTTTGTTGTTCCACAAAAGGTTCATTTGCCCTTTGCATCTTTCAAACGTCTCCTTGTGCTTCTGCTCGGGGCCATATAAAATAACGACTCCCGTCTTCTTATTGAGCACCCGATACATCTCTTTTGCCGTTTTCTCTATAATCGGTGCCCCCATGAGCGTGATGCAATCGACGCAGTTTTCCCGTATCTGAAATTGAGGATTATTATAATCGTAGACAGTGACCTTATTAGAGATAGGCTTCCCCTTATTCGGTCCTGTTCTCTCACGCTTGCAAGCTATGAATGAGATTTCCCTCCATCGCCACTCGCAAATGGTTTGTGTACATCGTCACGCAGTCGAAGAAGTGAGAAGAAGCCAGAGAATAACGCTTCTTCTCCTATGCTGCGACTGGGAGACCACATTGTACACAGGGTCTCATTCTGATGAGCTGCGCGTACGGTTCCTATTCGCTACTTTCTCGTACGCTAGCGCTGCGCCAGCGGAACAAATGTCAGTTGACGTGGACCCGTGTACTCGGCGAGCGGACGGATCAGGCGGTTGTTCGCGGCCTGTTCAAGGATATGAGCCGTCCAACCGACTACGCGGGCGACGGCAAAGGTGGGCGTAAACAGGTCGACCGGGATGCCGACCGAGTTGAGCAGAACCGCCGAATAGAAGTCGACGTTGGTGTAGAGGCGGCGACCCGGCTTGGCAGTTTCGAGCATTGGGATGGCCAGCTCTTCAACGTGGCGTGCAAACGCGAAACTCTCTGGATCGGCTATCCTGGCCATCTCACGCAACTCTTCAGCCCGTGGATCAGTAGTCTTATAAGCCCGATGACCAAAACCCATCAGCCGATCGCCACGGTCAAGCGCGTCGGTTAACCACGCCTGCGCGTTCTCCGCGCTCCCAATGGCCGTCAACATCTCCTGCGATTTATCGGCTGCCCCCCCGTGGAGCGGACCCTTCAGTGCGCCGATCGCCGCGACAACCGCCGAGACGAGGTCTGATGACGTACTGGCGACAATCCGCGCCGTAAAGGTCGAGGCATTCATATTGTGGTCTGCCAGCATCACCAGGTACGCATCAAGGCCCTTGACGTGCTCGGCTGCCGGTTCTTTCCCGGTCAATAGATAGAGAAAATTGGCCGTATGGTCCAGATCAGCCCGCGACTCCAACGGCTCAAGACCCAGCCGCAAACGCTGAAACGCCGCCAGGATAAGCGGAAAACACGCAGTCAACGCCACTGCCTGCGCAAGCGTAGGCGTGCTACGGATCGTATATGTCCCCCAGAGCGAGACCGCCGTGCGCAGCGCATCCATCGGAGCCGTGTCAGCGGGGAGTTCGCGTAAGAGCTTGACAACCGCCTCGGGTAGATGTCGCTGTTCAACCAGACTGGCTCGTAGCTTTGCCAGTTCCCGCACATTGGGCAGACGGCCCAGCCAGAGCAGATAGGCAATCTCCTCAAATGTCGTCGTGTGCGCCAGATCGTGAATATCATAGCCACAATAGATCAGGCGACCCGCCTCACCATCGACCTGACTGATCCCCGTCGTCGCAGCAACAACTCCCTCCAGCCCCGCTTTCTGCGCCTTTTTTCCATCCTGCCCATCCCCTGACGGCTCAATCGGCTTTGCCATAGAAATACTCCTTTGCAAACTATGTAACCTTACTATGCGTCAAACTAGGCTTATCAACCTATAAAACCTCTACTTACTCAGAGTATTACCATGATTTTCTATAAAAGTCAATGATGTTTTGTGATTATCTATATTGGTTGATTTTGGTTGATTTTGGCGTTCATAGCTTCATGTCTCTTGCTCTGTCGCTGCTCATGTGACGCATCGCCTGCGGCGACGAAGAGGGAGAGGAAGGCTGGGGCACAGCCCCAGACCCCAGTCAAGGGGCTGCACCCCTTGCATCCCTGCTGGTCAAGCGAGGCGTGCCAGAGTACTCTTGCTCTGTCAAGCTTCCTGTGACGCATCGCCTGCGGCGACGAAGAGGGAGAGGAAGCCAGAAGGGGCTGCACCCCTTGCATCCTTGCTGGTCACAAGCGAAGCGTACAGAGCATTATGGGTGAAGTGGCCGGTTGACAAAGTCAACAGAACTTTTTATCATTGGAAGCAAATAATAAAGAAGCAACCCGCTATTCACGTAAGGCATAAGGCGTGCCAGGAGCGACGAGTCGAAAAGCAGACCAGAGAGGCAGTGCGATGATTGAGTTAGATGGCGAGAACTATCTTGATGGAGAAGAGGCCAGCCGTTTGCTGGGCGTGAAAACATCTACCCTCTATGCCTATGTGAGTCGAGGCATCCTGAAGAGCTATAAACAGGGCATCAAGCGTCAGCGGCTCTACAAACTGACAGAACTGGAGGCGCTTCTACGTCTGCGACCAGGCGATACACCCCTGCCTTCTCAGTTGACAGATAGCCCGACTCACCGTTTCCCGGAGATCCCACTGGCCGAGGACTGGGTTCCCTATACCTGACCCGCCCCCGGCGTTTATAAGCTCAATGCACCCGTCCCTGGAGCTGCTCCCTGCGGGTCTATGCTGGCTGCTTTCAACCGCTCCCACGTCTCTTCACCACCGAGATGATAGATAGGGATGTTCGCCAACTGGTGACTCATAGACTGCTTGCCAACCAGCAGAATGCTTACTGTATGGCCCGCCTGCCTGAGTTGCGTCAGTGTGTCAAGCAGGGGATCGTTGACTGTGGTGGTGATCATAACTATGGTTGAGCCTGAGGGCAAATTGCTGCGCTCTTGCTGGATTAAGGCCGTGATCGAGATGCCCAGGTAGGTTTGCAGTCGCGCCAGGACCTCCATGATACGTTTGCGCTGCTCCTGGTGACTGGCAGGCGGGATCTGAACGCGCTGCTGCCTGAATTGCTGGATAATCTTCTGCGCGATGAGCGACTCTTCCTCGGTCTCTGTGGGCTTGCGGGCTGGCAGTTGCATGCCCATCTCGGGCAGATACATGATGCTATTCGCATAGAGACCTACCGCGTAGCCAGCGCTCAAGGCCCAATCGCTGACCGACGCGGCGGCGCAGATCGCCAACTCTTGTAGCTCTGGATAGAGGCTAAAATAGCTGTCCAGGCGCGTCTCCACATTCAAAAATATGACCAGCGTATGCGTCGTCGTCGCCTCGTAGATCTTGCTTTGCATGGTCATTGCGCGGGCCGTCGCCTTCCAGTGGATACGGCGCAGATCATCGCCATAGACGTAGTCGCGCACACCGTTCACCCGCGACGGATCTTCCAGCAGCTTGCGTAGCGCTTTGCGGTCGCCAAATGGATGACGCGAGGGCAGATTGAAACTGCTCAACGGCACGATCAGCGGATAAACTATCAGGTATTGCTGGTTGTTGATCTGTTCCGCACGTTCGGTAAAGCCAAAGAGGTCGCTGCTGCGCAGCCGCGTCGGACCAAAGGTGTGGACGCCGCGCTGATGGCACGAGATCGTGTAGTTGCGCGTCACACGTTCATACCAGCGCGGACTAAACAGACTCTCCAGAACTGTGCGGTTTGTGCTCGCGTTAACTCGCAACTGGCGACCCTGCACGTTAAACGCGTTAGGCACCACGTCCTCGATCTCCAACCAGGGCAGCGGCAGCACTTTGGCGTTCTCAATGGTCAACGTCAGTGTGATCTCTTCGCCAAAGAGCACACGCTTTTCGCTCAAGTTGCGCGTCACATGCAGGTTGCTCAGACAGTAACGCGCCCATACCTGCGCGGTCAACAGCACAAGCACCGCCAGCAAACCGATGATCAGGAGGAGCGGCTGCCTGAAGAAGAGACCCAGCAGCATCACACCCACACCGAGGTAATACCATTCTTTTCTCATGACTCGACTGGCACCTGAATACCCTGGACAATCTCATTGATCACCTGGTCCATGACGCCTCCATGCAAGCGAGCCTGGCTGGTCGCTAGTATCCGGTGCGAGAGCACAGCGCGGGCCAGCCGCTTGATATCGTCTGGGATCACATAAGCGCGTCCATGAATCGCCGCATATGCCTGCGCGGCCCGGTACAGCGCCAGCGTCCCACGCGGACTGACACCCAGCTCAATCCCACCATGATTGCGCGTCGCTCGCACAATCTCAACTATATAGATTTCCATGCTTGTATCTACATGTACTCGGCGCACCATCTTCTGCAACGTCTGTAGATAGTCTGCCTGTAAAACAGCTTTAACATCCTGGAGCGGCTGGTTCTCCTTAAAACGCTGCAAGATAAGCCGCTCCTCCGACTGACTGGGATAGTCCAGGCGCAGGCGCATCAGAAAACGATCAAGCTGCGCCTCAGGCAGTGGAAACGTCCCTTCCAACTCAATCGGATTCTGCGTCGCCAGCACGATAAATGGACGCGGCAAAAGCATGGTTTCGCGCTCAACGCTGATCTGCCGCTCCTCCATCGCCTCCAACAGCGCCGACTGCGTGCGCGGCGTCGCTCGGTTAATCTCATCAGCCAGTACTACTTGCGACAGCAGCGGACCAGGACGAAACTCAAACTCGCTCTTCTTCTGATTAAAATACGTAATGCCAATGATATCCGAAGGCAGCAGATCCGGCGTAAATTGCACTCGCTGAAAAGAACAGCCGAGCGAACGAGCCAGCGCTTTGGCCATCGTCGTCTTGCCAATCCCCGGCACATCCTCAAAAAGTACATGCCCCTCACACAGCAGCGCAACCATCAGCAGATCGATGACCTCTTCTTTTCCAATGATTACCTGGCTGACGCTCTGACGCACCGTACGCGCCATCTCCTGAACCTGGCGAATCTCATCCGTCTGTGTCATTGACATCAAAAATCCTTTTCACAACATAAATGGCTCTTCTGGTCTCTGTAATCGACCAGGAAACGCTCTCTTCCTTTTTAGGGAAAATCTGAAGTATGTACCCTATCTTTTGATCTCTCAGGACAAACCCCTTATGCATCTAAGGTAACTTTGCTAGCGAGAAAAAGATGCTGCCGGTGGCTTGCTCGTCAACATGACTCCCCAGGCAGTGACGACGCAGGTCGTCGCTACGAAATCTGGTTGACTCATATCTCTGCTTGCCTCAGCACAGAGCGAGGCATAGCTATCAGGCACTTTCTGCCACTTTTGGAAGAAAGGCAGTGCAACCTGAAAGAAGTTTTCGGTATCTTTTCTGAGTAACTCGAAGTCTGGCGTGCCAGGCCGATACTCGGTGATGTACCGGCGTGACTGGATCTGCTGAATGCCACCCTTTACCAGTATATCAGACAAATGGTTTGTTATAGTCCCGTCATCAAAGAGGTTCCCCGCTTGTTGCAGAGCTGACCTCGTGAGATCTTGGAGCGCCTTCAAAGAGGAACTTGAACTTTCTGGAATATCGATCTCTGTGAGTCGAAGGATACCACCGATACGGGTCATTCTCTTGATTTCATTGAGAAGCTTTGACCACTCCCAGGTTCGTACCCACCCCTGGGCAAATCGTACATTGGTGAGATCAAATGCCTGACACTTCAACTCTAACATGCGTAGCGCATCCTGGGCATAAAATTCGACGCGCCCGCTTAGCCCCAGGTCTTTGGCCTGCATACGGGCATACGTAAGCATCCGTTCGCTAATATCCACCCCAACGAGTTGCTCTATCTGCGGGTTGGCCTCCGCCAGGTCGAACAACCATCCACCCATCCCGCACCCTATATCCAACACGCGCCGAAATATGGTCAGGTCGGGCTGTTCCGATAACGGACCACCCATAGCATGGGTGGTTCTTTTATCCAAAACTCTCAACCGCTCCATCTCGATGCTGCTTGACGGATCTGCCACAAAATAGGTACTCGACTGTTCCAGTTGGGGATGCTCATCCATCATACTTCTCTTCCTCAAGAGTACAAATCGTTCAATCTCCTCTTCTACCCCCAAGCCTAGTTCTTTGGCAGACTTATTGAAAAGCCCACAGAGGCGCATGATATTTGAATTGTGCGGAAAAAGTCGCTCAGATTCCCATCGACGGATCGTACTCACGTCGACATCCATTGCTTCCGCAAGCTGTGCTTGTGTCCATCTACGCTCCTTGCGGGCCTGACGGAGCAAAATATTTGTCATATCTCCTTTAATCGACCAAAAAGCAGGCGTTTTGAGTCACCATAAGTCGTTTGAAACGCCCGCTTTTTAACGCTGAACGCTCTTCCCCAACTAACACTTTTGAGGCATATTTATGTATAGCGAGACTCTGCTGGCACATGCCCACCACTGCTTTTGACCCATTCAGAAAAAGAGCAGTAGTGCGAGTGATCGCAAGCCGAAGGCTTGCGGAGAGGCCAGCAGGGATGCAAGGGGCGCAACCCCTTGACTGGGGTCTGGGGCTGTACCCCAGCCTTCTTCCCCCTCTTCGTCGCGTCATATAGCACTCTAGGGTGTGAGGCGTCAGAGCCTATTAAAAGGGATTCCTCATGGCATTGTTTGGCAAGGATGCTTTCCAGGAAAGGAAAGCGATCGATGTCTTCGATCAACAACTCGGTTTCGCCAACACACTGGCTGCATTTTTCTCGATGCCTGCAAGAAGCGCAATGCTTATTTGCTCATCCTGAAAAAGTAACAGTCCAACAATTCACTGCGTTCCTATTGACTATCGGACCCGAGGCACGTCTTGAGGATGTGATTCAGGATATGTGCGCCGCTCTTCTAGAGAAACAGGTTGCAACTCGGCATCAGCAGAAAGGAGCATCTTTTTGTACAGAGGTTTACCAAAGCAGCAAATTGGCTGGTTCGAGCAATATCATAAACAGTTAAGATTGCAGGCTCTACCAGCCAGACAGGCGGCGATGATCTTGTGCGAGTTCCCCAACTGCTTTATTCATCGTCGCGCATGCAAGAGCGCAACCCCACTCCAGGTCTTTTTTCTTGCTCAGAAAGCCCAGGAAGACCGAGCGAAAGAGGAAGGATAGATGAACGGAACCCCACCTGCTACGGGGCCGATCCGCTCTTCCCGATGACAAGGGCCGTGCCTTATTGATCGCTACGCATATTTGTCTTGCGGTACTCATAAACCCTTTAAAGATCGATCGGGTTGCGAGCGTAGGGCCACAGTCCTACGCTCACAACTCGATCCCAGAACTCCTGGGGAGAGGGCGCAAGCCAGAGACTTACAGAGAATAAACAGCCCTACAAAACATTTTGAGCACTTGACAAGTTACTCTGCATGGTATACATTCTCGAATAGTGCGGCACACATAGATATCATTGAGTGAGTTAGATCGTAAAAGTACGCTTTAAGCGTCAAGATAGGTAAAAGTGAAAAGGGTATGGCAATGGAACAACATTTTTCTGAACTCCATCGACTGGAACGCGCGGGCATTGAGCAGATCGTCGAGCACCACATGCAGCGTCTCGCAACCTTGCTCGACTCTGAGGCCGGTTTCAGGGGATTGTACGGTGGATTGACCCAGCACGAGGTACGCGCTCGCAAAAGTCTGAGCGATGAGGCATCTCTGGTCGACTGGATGTCACCCGAAGAGCTTGCAGCCAATATTTTCTGTGTCTCGCAGACAGAGGCCAGACTACGCCGCGAACATTCTGCTCAGGCCGAGATCGACAACCTCTCTCACCTGGTCGGACAAACCGTTCGCAGGGCTATCGCCGAAGTGGGTGGCATCATGCCCGAAGACCTGCCTGCGCCCGGTGTCAGTATGCGTCAACGCTTGCAAGAAGAGTTGCTCGCGCTCAGGCAGTACGAACCGGCGCAGACTCAAAATGTTGCAAATGTAGATAAGAGTAGATAGTGTTTTTCATTAATCACGTGGGTAATCAGGGAACAGGAGAATAGCAAGTACTATGCCCGAATCGGAACAAAAATTTTACCATCCTCATCTGTATCCCGGTTTATTGCAGGCCGAAGAATATCTTTCGGTCCGGGAGGCAGCGAAAATTATTGGCGTGTCTACACGCAGCGTTTATGGATATATCGAAGCAGGCAGATTGGTTGGTATCCGCATCGGAGCCTCAATCGCCGTTCAGGCCGAGGAAGTGCGCAACTACCACCGTGCAGTCGTGGGGCGTCCGCGCACGCGCACCCCCGTCTGGCGTGTGCCGGTCTTTATGAACCACCAATACCTGACCAATATCGCGGCCCACATACGCGAAGGCCAGGGAGACAAGCTTGAGAAGCGGCTTTTAGAGATCCGTGCCAGTGGCAAGCACAGCATCCCCGGCACCGTAGCGCGTTACATCGTACGCAGTCAGGAGAAACCAGACGAAGTCCAACTTATCCTTGTCTGGCGTCAACTCGTTATGCCTCCTCAGGAAGAACGCGAGGCCGCCGTCGCCGCTCTGCGCGTCACCCTCGCCGATATCCTTGACTGGGAACGCGCAGTCTACAGCGAGGGGAAAGTCATGCTGAGCGCATAAAATTGCGGGGCTTGCCCCGCACCCCCTCCGTAAACATGAAGGTAGCAGAGAGTATCTCTCTGCTCTCCTGTTTTGCATGTTTTGCCGGAGGCAAAACATGCAAAACAGGAGAAAAAGTTTGTTGGGGATACCCCAAACCCCGGTTAAGGGCTGCTGCCCTTAACCATCCCGCTACGTTCGCGCAAATGGGGCTTGCCCCGCCCTTTTTATAAAGAGGTCACATCAGTCTGATGTGACTTCTTTGTAGATTGGACCTCCACGGGCTTTCTGTGAGATAATAAAAATCGTCAACTGTTTCCCTGGTCACGTTTGAGGCTTTAGCATACAGTAGGCATCACACTGGCCTTGTTGAGCATCCATACCATTGAAAGCGGCAAAATATGACAGCACAAGACGTTGCGGGAACTCCCTTGAAGCGCACTCCACTTTATGCACAACACCGCCAGCTTGGCGCACGTCTTGTGGAGTTTGGTGGTTGGGAAATGCCTGTGCAATATACGAGCATTTTGGACGAACATAGGACCGTACGCACGCGGGCGGGTCTGTTCGATGTCAGCCATATGGGCGAGTTTGGCGTGCGCGGCGCAGATGCTCAGGCCTTTCTACACCAACTCGTACCCAACGATGTCTCGCGTCTGGCGTTGCACCAGGCGCTCTATACCCAGCTTTGCCTGCCGACTGGTGGTGTGGTTGACGACCTGCTGGTCTATCGTTTGGCTGAGAACGAGTATATGCTGGTGGTCAACGCTGGCAATATCGCAAAAGATTTTTCCTGGGTTCAGGAGCATAGCCAGGGCTTTTCCGTTGAGCTTACCAATATCTCTGACCAGACTGGCCTGCTTGCTCTCCAGGGACCGCTCGCTGAAACGATTCTGCAACCGCTGACTACTGTCGATCTCTCGGCTATCGCCTACTACCATTGTTCACCAGGACTCGTCGCAGGTGTTAGCAACTGTCTGATTTCACGTACCGGTTATACGGGCGAGGCCGGGTTTGAACTCTATTGCTCAGCCGAGGATGCGACTAACCTCTGGACCGCTCTGCTTGCTGCCGGACAGACTCACGGTCTCTTGCCCGCCGGCCTGGGCGCACGCGATACGCTCCGCCTGGAGGCAGCTTACTGCCTGTACGAGCACGAATTGACTGAAGAGATCAATCCTTTAGAGGCTGGACTCGGTTGGACGGTCAAACTGGCCAGGGGCGATTTCATTGGACGTGAGGCGCTGCTACAGGCGAAGGCCGCTGGACTGGCTCGCAAGCTGATCGGCGTAGAGATGGTCGAGCGCGGCGTCTGTCGCGGCGGCTACGCTATCTACGCGGACGATCGTCAGATTGGCACGCTGACCAGCGGTGCGCCTTCTCCCTCTCTCAATAAAAATATCGGCATGGGGTACGTCGAGAGCGTGTACGCACAAGCTGGCAACCCCGTACAGATCGACATTCGCGGTCGCCTCACTGCGGCACGCATTGTCCCACTGCCATTCTATAAACGTCAGTAAAGAGCAAAGGTGACAGGGTCCACCCTGTCCGGGGAAGAGTAAGAAGGGGACTCCCACACCGCGCTGGTGCGGAGTTCAGCGTATTCCCTACTTGGCTCAACTAGTTATCACACCATCAGAAGGAGTTGCACACTATGGCTGGTCTTTATCATCCTGCTGACTTAAAATACACCAAAACCGATGAATGGGTGCGCGTCGAAGGCGACCACGCAACGATTGGTATCACTGACTATGCGCAGGATCAACTGGGCGAT
The DNA here is from genome assembly GCA_034437695.1 of Ktedonobacteraceae bacterium. Classification (GTDB taxonomy): domain Bacteria; phylum Chloroflexota; class Ktedonobacteria; order Ktedonobacterales; family Ktedonobacteraceae; genus Paraktedonobacter. Next base: position 5,235 of record DAOTTJ010000478.1, on the reverse strand, counting down.
ATCGTCTATATCGAATTGCCCTGGGATGCGCCGACTCTTGATCACGAGAGTAAGTTCGGTGATATCGAGTCAGTCAAAGCAACCTCCGAACTGCTCTCGCCCCTGAGCGGCGAGGTCTTACAGGCCAATGAAGCACTGAAAGAGAATCCAGAATTGATCAACGATAGCCCTTACACCGATGGTTGGATGGTGGTAATCAAGATCGCCGATCCTTCAGAATTAGAGAACCTGTTGGACAGTTCAGACTACGAAGCCTATCTACAGGGTCGCTAACCATCTCTGTGCCTTTGTTTGCTTGTGAGAGAATACCTATGAGTTACGTACCCAACACTCCCGAGGACCAGAGTATTATGCTTGATACTCTGGGCCTTCCCGATCTGGAAGCTCTACTAGAGCCGGTTCCAGAAAATGTGCGTCTGCGTCGTCCCCTCGATCTGCCGCCAGCGCAATCCGAGCCTGACCTCAAGCGTCTGCTCGGTACTATGGCTGCACGCAATCAAAATCTGGATACGACGGTTGCCTTCCTGGGCGCTGGCACTTACGATCACGCAATTCCAAGCGTTGTGCCACACTTGCAACGCCGCTCGGAGTTTGTCACGTCGTATACCCCTTATCAACCCGAGGTCAGCCAGGGCATGCTCCAGGCTATCTACGAGTTTCAGACGATGGTCTGCCAGATCACCGGCCTGGATGTCGCCAATGCTTCGCTCTACGATGGCTCAACCGCGATGATCGAGGCTGTGCTGCTGGCCTTAGGACCAGGCGGACGCGGCGAGGTGGTGATCTCACGCGCCGTCGATCCACAGTATCGCCGCGTGCTCCATACTTACGCCCACGCTCGCGGCTTCAGTGTACTTGAGGTGCCAACCGCCAATGGTCTGACTGACCTGGAGGCCCTGAACGAGGCTGTCAAGCCTTCAACTGCGGCTGTGGTGGTCCAACAACCCAACTTTTTCGGCTCCATTGAGGATATGCGAGCCATTGAGCCAATCGCTCACAAGGGGAAAGCTGTCTTCGTTACCACGATCACCGAACCGGCTTCGCTCGGACTTCTGGCCTCGCCGGGTGAGTATGGCGCTGATATTGCGGTCGGCGAACTCATGAGCTTTGGCAATACGATGAGCTACGGCGGTCCCGCCCTGGGCTTTATGGCGGCCCGCCAGAAATATATGCGCCTGCTCCCCGGTCGCCTGGTCGGTCAGACGGTTGAAGAGGGCGGAGCCAGGCGCACTGGCTATGTGCTCACCCTTCAGACGCGTGAACAGCACATCCGCCGCGAACGTGCTACCTCTAATATCTGCACAAATCAGTCGTTGTTGGCGGTCGGTGCGACGATCTTTCTGGCGGCTCTTGGCAAACAGGGCTTCTACGAACTCGGCGAGCTTTGTCTGCACAAGGCCCACTACGCGCAACGCCAGTTGACCGCGCTGCCCGGCTTCCAATCGACCTTCAGTAGCGCGTTTTTCGACGAGTTTGTCGTTGAGTCGCCGATCCGTGTGGGTCAGTTGCAGCGCGTCTTTGCGCAGGCCGGGATCATCGGTGGCTATCCGCTGGCCCAGGACTATCCAGAGTTGCCCAACGCGCTCCTTTTCTGCGTCACTGAGACGCGCACAAAAGCCGATATCGACCTGCTGGTCAGGGTGCTCAAGGAGGTGCAGGCATGAACACCGAGCAATTGATCTTTGAAAAGGGCGCACCGGGTCGCCGCGCCGCCACAATGACCGCCCTGGACGTACCCACCGAGCCACTGGAGAGCCTCGTACCCGCCGGCATGCTCCGCCAGGAGGCAGCTCCCTTGCCCCAAGTCAGCGAGATCGAGATTGTGCGTCACTACACTCATCTCTCGCAGCGCAACTTTGGCGTCGATACCGGCTTTTATCCGCTTGGCTCCTGTACTATGAAGTACAACCCCAAGCTAAATGAAGATATGGCGGTCCTGCCAGGTTTCGCCCATATTCACCCCTTGCAGCCCGAGAGCACGGTCCAGGGCGCTATTCAGCTCTACTACGAGCTGGAGCAATACCTCGCCGAGATCTCCGGCATGGCACGCGTCACCCTGCAACCGTCAGCCGGTGCGCACGGGGAGCTGACCGGCCTGATGCTGATCAAGGCGTACCATGAGAGCAAGGACCAGAGTCACCGCAATCTTGTGCTTATTCCCGATAACGCCCACGGCACCAACCCGGCCAGCGCAACCCTCGCCGACTACAAAGCCGTCGAGGTCAGGACCGACACGGCGACCGGTGGGATCGAGATGGAGCACCTCAAGCAACTGCTCGCAACCTACTCGGGCCAGGTCGCTGCTATCATGATGACCAACCCCAATACTCTGGGTCTATTCGATAGCAAGATCGTCGAGATTGCTCGCCTCGTACACGAGGTCGGTGGTCAGCTCTACTACGATGGTGCCAACGCCAACGCAGTCCTGGGCATCACGCGACCCGGCGACATGGGTTTCGACGTAGTTCACCTTAACTTACACAAGACCTGTAGTACGCCCCACGGCGGAGGCGGTCCCGGAGCCGGACCCATCGGCGTCAAGGCTCACCTCGTGCCTTTCCTACCAGGTCCACTTCCCGCGCAGAACGAGCAGGGCGAATACTACTGGCAAGACCCCGGACCGCAGTCGATTGGTAAAATGCGGGCTAACATGGGCAACTTTGGTGTTCGTGTCCGTGCCTACACCTACATTCGCACCTACGGACCCGCCGGGCTGCTCCACGTCTCGCAGAGCGCGATCCTCAACGCAAACTATCTCAGGCGCGAACTGAGTTCAGACTACGAGATCGCCTATCCGCTCACCTGCCAGCACGAATTTATCGCCACCGCCGAGCGCCAGAAAGCCGCAAGCGGAGTCACAGCCACCGACATCGCCAAGCGCCTGCTCGACTTTGGCATGTACGCGCCAACTATCTACTTCCCGCTGATAGTTCACGAAGCAATGATGATCGAGCCAACCGAGACCGAGACCCGCGAGACCCTCGATTACTTTGTCAGCACCATGCGCCAGATCGCCGAGGAAGCCCGCACCAACCCCGAACTGGTCAAAACGGCCCCTCATACCACACCGATCAGCCGCCTCGACCAGGCACTTGCCGCCCGCAAACCCAACCTGCGCTGGACCCCAACTCAGGAGGCCACACATTAAAAGGCGCGTGGGCGAACCCTATCTCCAATCTATAAATAGGTCAAATCACTTGATTTGACCTATTTATAAAGACTCTGCAACCTGTTTCAGATACCTATTGCTCAGGGCTATTTAATTCGCGACGTGTGGCTCCTCCCCCCGAACAACCCGATCCCAAACCCCTGGGGGGTCGCAAGCGGAGCATTACATAGCCCTGAATAGCCCTGTTTTTTCTTGACAACCTTGCGAACAAGCCGTATACTCTCATTCAGAGAGGGTATTATGCAACTAGAAATACAACAATACCTGGCTTTGTTCAAGAGAGGATTGAAACCTCATGAACAGAGCTAAACAACAAAAAAGAGCAAAATCGTCCCAATCGTGGGAACCGAAAAAATAAAAATCGGTTCCCACGATTTTTATTTTGCTCGTAGCAGACAAGTAAGGCAATCTCATGCAAATCTCGTTACTCGAACACTACCGTGTTTTTGGCCCCTTCACGTATCCTGGACTCTATCAACCTCTACTGGTGAGCGATCTGCCGGCCGATATCAGAGAGGTGGGCCGTCTGGTCAGGCTTCAGCTCATCCATACTATGGTCTTGCAGACTGCAAGGGAAGGGCAGAGCGTCAACCCGGCGTATGGGGATGTGAGCAAGGTACCGTGGTATCGTCAGGGAGAGGACGACTACTTCCCGACGGTGGCAGCCATGCTGGCAGAGTTATATCGTCGCGACCCGCGTGGCTTTTTCGCTGACCGGCCTGGCGAGCATAAGCTGATTCTTACCTGTCGCTTCGTCTCACTCCTCATGGCTGCAATCTTGAAAGCGCGAGGGATTCCGGCGCGTGTTCGTCCCGGTTATGCTCCTTATATTCAACCAGAGCGTATCGAGGACCACTGGATTAACCAGTACTGGCAAGAAAGCGAGCAGCGTTGGATCACCATCGATGTCGATGCCTCATTTGAGCAGCGGTCCTTTGATGTCTTTGATATGCCACCTACAACCTTTGATTTTGCGGCACATGCCTGGCTGGCTGTCCGCGCAGGCAACGTCGATGCTAACAAGTATCGTTTTTACAGTGAAAGTGCTCTTTCAGGAATCGCCGCTCAGGTGGTCTGTGATCTGCACTGCTTGATGAATAACGAAATCACTTATACACAGTATCCGGCGTATGTCGCTTCTGACTTCGAGGGTGAGAAACTTCAGGCGATCGATACGCTTGCACAGCTCTTGCTCGCACCCGACGAGAACTTTTCTCAACTTCAGACCATCTGGGAAACCAACCGCGACTTCCGCATTCTCAAGGGGTCGCTGATCTAAGTAGTCTTTTCTCAGACCCATTTTGGGCGAAGGTCGGAGAAGGGGAAAGGCTAGCCCTGCCCGCCAGGCTACTCTTCTTCTCTCCGACCTTCCTGGAGAGCCATTTCTTCTCTCAGGGATCGATCTCAAGCAAAGCCCTCGATCAAAGATCGATCGACCGCTGGAAGCTAGCTCGGTTCTTCCTGTTCTGGTGGTAGAAAGGCCGAGATTGACCGCTGGGCGGCAACTTCATTTGGAACGGTGACCAGCTCGGCAAAAAGATGGTTGAGATCATCAATCGAGTGGATGCGCCGGATGGATGCAGTCGCCTGCTGAGCAAACGCCGGAAAACGGATGCTCAACAGGTTGATTACGGTGTTTTGTACGCCTTCTGTGAGACCAATAAGGTGTCCTTCTGTGAGACCAATAAGGTGTCCTTCTGTGAGACCAGTAAGGTGTCCTTCTGTGAGACCAGTAAGGTGTCCTTGCTCGCGCTCTTCGCGGCGCATCTTTTGTATCCACGGATCTTGTTCCAACAAACTATCCCACATAGCGATTTTCTCCTGCTCAAAATCCTACCACTTGCCCCTACTACATAGCCCCCTGCTTCAGAAAACCTCTCGATGAAAGATGGATCGGCCGCTACTAGCTGAGCCGAGCCGTCCTATTCTTGAGGTAGAAAGGCCGAGATTGACCGTTGTGCGGCGATTTCGCTCGGAGCGGTGACCAGTTCGGCGAGTAGGTGATTCAGGTCATCGATAGACTGAATGCGTCGGATGTCTGTCGTCGCCTGTTGGGCAAGCGCCGG
>DAOTTJ010000477.1:0-2392 GCA_034437695.1 Ktedonobacteraceae bacterium | reverse complement strand
GCCTGACAAGCTCCTTCCTGTACGATGAGGTTTGAGCTTCGCCACTGCGAAGCGTTCAGCGAAAAACCTACCTGTGTAAAGTCCTCTGCACCCCTGCTTCTGATGACTTTTGAATAGCTCTGACCAACCTAGCGCCGTTCGGCGGGTGGCATTGGTGTTTGAAGCCGGTTCTGTTTGAGCCTGCTTTGACGGTTTTGATTAGGATTCTGGGGTGGGTTGACTGGACCCGATGCTACCTTGAAGCGATCTGGGGGCGCAGGAAAGCGATCTGGCGACGAGGGTGGGAGATTGCCAGAGGTAATTCGCTGCGGGTAGAATTGCTGCTGTGCGGGATTGTTGTTTCCATAGGCGGACGGCATGGGGAGGGCTGGCTGGGGGTTATAAGGTGGTAGCTGGGGTTGGCTGTTGCCGTTGCCGTTGCCGTTGCCGTTGCCGTTATACGGGTTGACATCTCCCTCACGCAGCTTGAAGGCTTCGACCGAGGCCAGGAGCTGTTCGGCCAGGTAGGCCAGGCGTTCCATGTTGCGAGCCGCTTCGCGTGTGCTCATGCTACTGCGCTGCGTTGCGTGGGAGACGCCGTGCATAATTTGCACGACCGCGTTGGAGGATTGCAACTGCTGGGACGAAACCTGGGTGATTCGTTCGATTTCGCTACCCTGACGCTCAACGACATTAAAGATCGATTCGAGGGCTACCCCGGTATCTGCGGCCATGCGTGCTCCGGCGGTTGTCTCTCGTTCCGTGTCTCTCATCGAAGTCGCGGCGGCTTCAATGTCTTCACCGACGATACGTACAATCCGTGTAATCGTATTGGCCTGGTCTTTGGCGCGTTCGGCCAGACGGCGGATATCGGCGGCAACTGCGGCAAAGCCCTTGCCGTTTTCGCCTGCGGTCGCAGCCTGCACGGCGGCGTCCAGTGCCAGACGATTGGTCTGGTGGGCGATGGTTGAGATGACGCCAACTATATTGTCGATCTCGCGTGAGCTATCGCCCAGTGCCAGCACCTTAACCGAGGTATCCTGCACATAGGTCTGGATGCGCGTCATACCGTCGACGGCGAATTGCATCGATTCGCGTCCGCTCTGCGCCGTGCGCCGTGCTTCGTTAGCGATTGCATAGAGCGATTGCGTGCGTTCAGCGACCTGACGGCTGGACTCGGCCATATATTCGACTTCGCGGGCGGCCTTGCCGATCTGCTGGATCTGCATATCGGCGTTGGAGACTAGCATGGTCATATTTTCAAAGGTCAGGGCTGTGGAGTTTTCCACCTCGTTGGCCATCATTTTCACGCGTACAACCAGGCTACTGAGTTCCTCGATCATATAGTTGAAGGAGTCGGCGAGCACACCGAGTGCGTCGGTCGTCACTTCGGCCTGGATACGCAGGTCGCCTTCACCGACGCCGCTGACTTCACTCACGAGTTTTTCTACACGCGAGAGCAAGACCTCGTGCTGGTTCTGGGCCTGCTGGATCAGGGTTACAATATTGTTTAGCATATTGTTCATAGCGTTGGCAACCTTCGCGATTTCGTCGCGTCCCTTGATGGGGGCGCGTGCGCTTGTGTTGCCTTCACCGATGCGCTCGGCCATCGAAGAGAGCTGGATGAGTGGCGACGTAATCGTGCGGTTGACCACAAAAGCTGTGGCAACGATCACCAGTACGGTTAATAAGAAGGCGGCGATAGTCGCAAAATAGATCGGGCCAATTTCGGCGCTCCCGATCGTTGTCACGTCTTTACCCATCGCCACACTATCGTCGACGACCAACTGCCAGTTATTTTTGAGACCAGTAAAGGCCATGATCGACGAATGGAGCAGTCCATAGTCCAGTTTATAGTCGTTGGCTATCGAACCCTGCGCATAGACTGCGCCTGGTTGCAACCTGCTTTGCAGTGCTTCGAGCTGGACCAGCTCTTGATCCTGGAAGCCGCGGTATGTCTGCCAGTCCCCACTGGGGCTGGCCACCAGATTGAGGGCCTGAGCCTGCGAGTCGATAATCTGCTGGCTATTGGCGGGATCGGCGGTCAGAAGCGTACTTCGCACGTTGGCCATATTGGTGGAAGAGAGCGCATAGTCGCTCTGATAGATACCCAGGTTGCGGTCGAAATCCGCTTCCAGGGCGCGAATTTCACCGTCGACCAGACCGCCCGAGGCGGCGAGGGAGGGGTCGGTGATTACTCCTTCGTAGCTAGCAAAGATCTGATAGAACTTTGCCTGGAGCAGTGCGTTCATACGTTGCAGGTTGGTCTCTTCCTGTGAGGCCAGACTCTGGGCATCGAAACTTGTCTTGACCGCTGCTCCTCGCGTATTGAGGGAAGTGATATCGAAATTTCCCAGCAACGCGATGACAATGCCTGGAATGATAGTTGCCAGAGCAAATGCAAAGAAGAGGC
>DAOTTJ010000476.1:0-5565 GCA_034437695.1 Ktedonobacteraceae bacterium | reverse complement strand
TCAAAAAAGCGCACGAAATAGTCATCGACAGAAGCGCTATAAGATGGTTTTCGTACAATTATGGTGCATAATTTCTGATATTCGTGAGATCTCTCCAGGCGCTAAAAGCGGGCAGTATGGATATTTCCGCTATATATCGTAGCGAGAGGCGCACAAACGCGACAATGTGTAACATCTTATTGAACAGATGTTTAGCGTCTGTTCTTTGCAAGGAGTGCTTATAAAAAAGATTCTCAGTCGAGAAGTTGTCTCTGATGTATTGCATACTTGCTTTTAATGCTCGGCTTGTAGCCTCCTCCCCATAGATAGGAGTAGCGCTACGTAAGCTGTCACCAGGCGCAAAGTAGCGGGTAAAAATGATATGTAGTGTTGATTGAAGCCTAAATCTTCGTCTTTCAGAGCCATATCTTTTCGTCAGATTTGTGTGAATGAGCCAGGCAAGTCAGAATAGAGGTCATAAGAACGAAGAGGCTCTGCAAGATAAATTTTCCAATCATTGAGAAAAGAAGCTGCTAGAGAGATCTCTCTTTTTTGCTGTGCATCAAGGAGAAGTGAACCATAAAATTTCGTTGAAGCAGATTCCTTGCCTGATTGAAACAGTTCAGTGAGTCTTGAAATCCCCCAGGGTGTTTATTGCCTTTACAGCCTGATCAACGCCGTTTTCACTTCTCAGGCGTGTACCAATCTCTTGGGTCCTTTGCCTCATCTCTTGATTGTGTATGGCCGCATCAAGCCTCTCAGCCAGTTTTGTTGCGGTGAGTTGTTTGCGACTGATTGGTCGTGGTCCAGCTCCAGCGCGGGCGACCTGGTATCCCCAGAACCATTGATCGGAGATGGAGGGAACAACGATCGTTGGAACGCCTGCTTGGAGACTGGCTGCTGTTGTCCCAGCACCTCCATGATGTACGATGGCTTGCATCTGGGGAAAGAGCCAATCATGCGCTGTGCCATTCGTGAGGTAGAGCGTGTCCGAACGTCTTTGCGTGCTGTAAGCGTCTGGATCGACGAGGAGAATGCCTCGTTGCCCAATTTGTGTTAGTGCTTCCTCGACCATCTCTACGGTTTCGACTGGATGATAGGAACTCATGCTGCCGAAGCCGATATAGATGGGGACTGAACCTGCTTGAAGAAAATCGATGAGGTTGCTCTCAGGCTGCCAAGCCTCCTGACGCTTGAGCACCCAGAAGCCCACAACTTGAATCTTCTCGCTCCAGTCGGCGGGTCTAGGCACCAGGAGAGGGCTATATCCGCAGAGGATGAGATCGGCCACATCGGGCAAGGTGACGTAAAAGGAGCGCGACAAGGGGGGCAGATTGAAGAGACTTTTGCGTGCCGCATTGGCCGCGGGCAGAAACAACAGTCCGGTGTATTGTCGTGCTATCATATGTGAGAGTTGGTTCAGAGCTTTTCCGAGCAAGAGAGGTCTTTGCGGGAGCCAGGGGGATGTTGGCTCTGGAAGAGCTGCTGTTGAGAGCAACATGGGCTGGAGCATGGTCATCACCAATCTTTTGTGGTATCTCTCAGCGATGGCGTGACCGATCAGGAGACTTGCCAAAGCGACAATAATCGTGTCGGCTTCCCGACATGCCTCTTGAGAACGCTGCATGTAGAGTGGCGTGAACGTTGCAATCTTGTGGGCAAGCCGTTCCGCAAATTGGTAGGGATTCGTGCCTTGAGCAAGGAGTTTCTCCCCGCCTTCTGTCTGGAAGATTTCCTTTGGCTCATCATCAAGAGCGAAAAAGGGGATATCATAGGTGCGTACCAGTTCCTCAAAGGCCAGATGTGTCACGAGGCAGATCGTGTGACCTGCGTTCATCAGGCCCTGACTCAAGGCAATAGAGGGAACGATGTCACCGCGTGAACCGATGGCGATGATCGTAATATTCATCTGAAGTACCTCACGTTTTCATCAATCATGCTTTGTTAGAGTAGAGAACTCATAGATCAACATGTGCAATTTTCCTGGTGTGATTTGTTCTCCGGCTGCAAAATATGCTGGTACAAAGTGACAAAATTTCGGAGTAATCTGCACAATCATGTGCAAAACTCAAACGTATCTTCGATCTGTATTCGTGCCTGTAATAAATTTCCATCCCGTTTCGCATTGTACCCATCGTTGTTCTGTCTGTGCACTACGCGTCTTTCGTTTGTCATGGGATGGAGAGCGAAGCACACCTCTACTTGGCGTGACCTGGCGGAGGGCCTGACATTCAGGACATTCTACTCGTACAATGCCACTGTCGAGAAACTGTTTCGGGATGATCTCGACTCGGCCCACGAATGTGCATTTCAGCGTCTTTGTCATTTGCACTTGATTGCCGACAGGGTCGCTCATGGTTGCCCGTTCAATTCGTGGAGAGCCTCGTTCTCGTGCCTTTGCCGATGCACCTGTTGGCGTCGGTATGGTCTCATTTGTACCTGCAGACAAAAGGGTGGTCTCAAGCAACCTCTTCTCACTCTGGGCTTTTGCTCGCGCCACTCGGTGTTCTCCGGTACGCATTTCCATCTCCATGCGTATCCGTTGATCTGGTTGTAAGGCGTGCCTGGCGAGAGCTTCAATGGTGAGTACCGTTTTTCCTTCTTTGTACAATGTATCTACCGCTTCGACTATCCAGTCACTTAATACAAAGATATGGTTCAGAGATGTGCATGTTTTATGTGTTCATCTGCTGAAATGCTCATGAAAAATGATGGTTCAAAGAGGAAAAGATATTCAACAATCACCATGTAGAATAAGGTTTTGATCAACACCATGTCTGCGAAGTTTCGGCAATTCCAGACCGCCTGATAAAAGTGAAGCATTTCGTCTTCTGTAGGTACCTCAGGTAGCCGTTCTTCTTTGCGGGCTACGACAATCTCCAATTCCTCCTGGAGCGCCCAGAAGACGCTCTTGAGGCAAGGATAGTCTGGCCGCTCAACTCTGAGCAACTTTGTCAACTCTTTGGCCTTTTTCTTCGGTGATGTCCGTTGTGTCGTCATCGTTCTTACCTTTCGCGAGGATAGTTCAAGCCAGAGCCAGCCGCTGTTCCATATCGAGTCGAAGCATCCCGTAAGGTTCAATGTGGCTGTAGAAGAGAGGGGTCAAGCCACGATAATCTTCCTTGGTCAGCCGCTTGAGCCATGCCTCATCTTTGAGCACATCCTGAACCATGAGCGTATTCATATATACGAGCGAAATCTGCAAGAGGTGCAATGCCAGCATCGAGATCTCCTGATCATCCAGGCGATTCGAGGTAAATTCGCCTCCCCTCCCATGCAGAGGATCGCCAGCAACGTAAGACGTTTTGCGGGATGGTGTGTCCGCAGGCGAGAAGGCTCCTCGATACTCGCACGATTCCGATAAATCATCAGGACCTTGCGGGCAAGACCAGGAAACAGGTTCTCAGGCAACTTGAGTTCCCGAATACGTCGTAACTTTGCCATCTCTTCTAACATCGTCGCCAGCCCTATCCGGCCGGGGTCCTGGCGTATGTGGTGGAGAGGACTCGTTGTGGGTTCCTCCTCAACTTCCTGGGTCACCTGAACGAGAGTCTCCTGTACCCCCTCTTGTTCTTGTATCAGGCTCTCGTCTCTCGTTTCCTGCAATGTGGCAATCTCTGTTAAGAGTAACGCTTCCAGGGCTTCCTGCGTTTCCATCGGGAGGCGGGCAAATGGTGCGTCATATAGCTGCTGCTCAAAGCTATGGGCAGCCGAGCTCCAGGAATTTCATTTTTGGATGCAGGGAAGCGTCCTGACCGCTGAAAAAATTTGAGCAACACTGCCAATCCCAGTCGTGTTGCTCCGGTCTTGTTGCCCAACTGGGCGAGATCCCAAGCACTGAGCATCCAATGTTCGATTAACTCTTCATTTTCCCATTGTCGTTTCATAAAGATTTTTCATCAAAACTCCTTTCCATTCCATAAGCCTGCCAGTTCCGCAAATGCTTGGAGTCGGAACTGGACCTTGCAATATAGTATAACGAGGAGCACCAGAAACCCCAAAAAACAGCGCTCCCATAGGTCAAATGGGGGTAAGTTCCTTTTCCAGGAAAAAAGACGGCACTCTCGAATTGCCCAGAATATGCATGAGATGCCCACCTCTTCTTGATCTTGCGCCGAGAGGAGATGCTCGATATTTTCCACTCATTAAAAAATTCCCTTGACAAATTCCTTCCCTTACTTTATCATGCAATCAAACAATTAGCTGATTAGCTTAGTTATGGAGATCACTCTATGGAAAATCCATCAACCCAACCTGCACCGGAAGGAGAAGTGCCGTCGTTAGATACGCGGCGCTGGCGACAAAGGGACCTTGCTGCGATGGAGATTCGCACCGAGGAGGATCCACGGTTTTTTACGCCGCATCTGGCTCGCCTGCGCGTGCTCGGCCTCGCCCTGTCTGATCCTAAGCGCCTGCTCATTTTGGGCTTGCTGGCCGAAGAGAACCAACCGTTGTATGGGCAAGAAATTGCGGAGCGTTTGGGTGTGACGCCGCAAACAATTTCGCGCCATCTGCACATTCTGAAGAACGGCGGACTTGTACGCGAGCGACGGGAGAACACCTATCGCTACTATTCGTTGGACGCTGAGGGTATCCAGCAGATCCGTGAGACGGTATTTGCGGATAATCACCTTGGTTTGTTGCATAAGACGGAGGCGCGACAAAAAGTCGTCGATAGCTTTTTCCTGGAAGGTCGTCTCACAAGCATTCCATACAAACAGACCCAGCGGCGCATCATCCTGGAAGAGCTGGCACGACACTTTGAATGGGGACGTATCTATACAGAACCCGAGGTCAACACCATACTCAAGCGGGTATACGGCGATGTCTCCAGCCTACGCCGTTCCCTGGTGGACGAGCCAATCATGCTACGCGAGCATGGACGTTACTGGTTGATACGTCCACACGAGGAGCAGACACAGGAAACACCATAACTGTTGGCATCCATAGGAGCCGGATGAGAGTTTCGTTATAGGAGAGCAAACAAGGAAGGATATATCTATAGTTATGAATAACAAACACATGTTCACAACGTCACCTGATGGGCTGCGCATTGCTTATGATCAGCAAGGAATGGGGCCAGCATTGCTGCTTTTGCAAGGTTTTGCAGAAAATCGTCAAATGTGGCACACGCTTGGCTACATCGGGCATCTGAGCCAGGAATTCACTGTCATCACCATGGATCGGCGCGGGATTGGCGAAAGCGACATGCCTACCGATCCAGCGGCCTATAGTGTCGAGCGGATTTTGGGGGATATAGAAGCGGTTTTGCAAACTTGCGAAGTCGAGCGCTACGCAGTTTGGGGACACTCTTTCGGCGGATCGACAGCACTCCAACTGGCCACCCGTTCATCACAGGTCGAACGTGCGATCATTGCCGGAAGTTTCTTTGGGTGTGTTTATCCTCAAGAACGTATTGATGGTATGGTGAACTGGTTGGAAAGCTACCTGGAGGCCAAAGCGAAAGGCAAATTGGCAGAGATAGGTGTTGATATCGAGGAGGATGCTTACTTGAGTCAGATAAACCTGCCAGCACAGATTGCCTGTTGGCGTGCCCTGGTTCACTGGCCCATTGTTCATCCTCAA
>DAOTTJ010000475.1:0-2154 GCA_034437695.1 Ktedonobacteraceae bacterium | reverse complement strand
GAGGGTTCTTTTCACCACAGCCTGTCGAGAGTACTTCTATTGGTCAGCTCATAGAGGGTTGGCAACTTTGTTTCTTACAAAACGTATTCATTCTTTAGAGAGAGTAGTCGCGAAATCGGTGGATTTTCAGGCAGAGACCATTGACCCGCGTGATAAATAACGGTATAGTCAACACAGTAATCCACTAGCCCCTGACTAGCGATATTTTTATACGTTGTCATAAAATCATACAGAGCGTTTCGTGGTAATGCAGCTCATCCATAGATCAGATCAGCCAAGCGTGAGCACTCTACCATCACACTGAAATAGAGAGAACTAAGGGACGTGCAGGGCAAAACTTGAAAAAAGCACGTTTAAACGCGTTTCGAAAGGCAGGATAGATTTTTTGGAAGCACAAACAGACCTGCAAACCTATCTGGAACAGGGCAAACAGGCACTCATGCGAGGTGAGGGACGCGAGGCTGCGGTTGCTTACGCGTACGCGGCCCAGATGGAGCCAGATAATCCACTGGTACACCTGGGGTTAGCCGAGGCCAACCTGGCGCTTAGCTCCTATGATTTTGTCAGGCTCGCCTGTAACAAAGTGCAGGAATTGGTACAGAGCGGACCGATCTACGAGCTGGCTCAGGCATTGCTTGGTCTGCTCGAACGACGCTACCCAGAGGCACTTCAGCACGTTGATAAAGCCATTGAAGATGATCCCGGTAACGCCTATGCTCATGCCTTGCGTGCATATCTTCTGCGTGTGCTGCACCAGGACTACGATGCCGGGCTTGCTCGGTCGCGTGCCTCGCGCCTCTCGTTTGGAGGAAAGTTCGAAAATTGCTTTCCGCCTGTTGAGCCGGTATACGCCAGCGGCTATACTGCGCCGCCTACAACCTTTGTTGCGCCTGCACCGACCCCCGATGGCGAAGTTCAGTCACAACGTGTCTCTACTCAGCAGAACGAGTCGGTACCGACCTGGTCGCGCTCTGGCTCGATACAGCGCCGTGCCATCCGCACACGCTTCTGGATGAGCCAGCACCCACGTTTTGCCACCAACATCTTGATAGGAATCAACGTGCTGGTGTACCTGGTTCTGGCCTTCTTGAGTCAGAATATACTCGACATCAACTCCGATACCCTTGTCAGCCTCGGTGGGCAGGTCGGCTTTTATGTTGCCCACGGTGACTACTGGCGCATCTTTACCGCCATGTTCTTGCACGTCAGCATCGCGCACATTGGCCTGAATATGCTTTCGCTTTTCTTTATAGGCCCGGCCATCGAATTCTTTTACGGGAAGTGGCGCTATCTAGTGATCTATCTTGTCGCAGGTATCGTTGGCAATATCGTCAGTTTTTTTCTGGTTCCTCAAGACGTGCTGCTCGTTGGAGCCTCGGGAGCTATTGCGGGCATCTTTGGCGCACTTGGAGCCTTCTTCTTTGTCAATCGTCGGGCGCTTGGTCCAGCCGCGAATAGCATGCTCAGTCAGTGGACAATCTGGCTGGTGATCAACGTCGCTTTTGACTTTTATCTGCCGGGTATTGCCTGGCAGGCCCATCTTGGCGGACTGTTTGCCGGCCTGGTGCTTGGTCTGCTGCTGATCCCCCCCTTGCGCAAACGTACGCGCAACGCATAAAATGCGCGAAAACGCTACCTGAATAAAGCCCGAGAAAAACGGGCATTTCAGGTAGCGATACCCTTTGCTTGTTGCATGGTCCAGTACACTGGATTGTAGGAAGTCGAGCTTGCAATCTCGCTGTGACCCGGCTGAGTCACAAAGAACCTATCTAGCGCCGTAATTATCGCTACGGTGCATGATAGGCATGATCCTATCCATGCCCTTTACCCCCCTGCTCGACTTTCCTGTTTTTCCCTCTGTGTGACTAACACCATAGTTTGGCCGAGAGTGGCCAATATGGTAGTTTTTACCAACGGGTTTTCATGCATTTCGTGCAAAAAGAGAAATGCTATAGATAATAATACATAACTATAATTTTTCAAGGCAGTATCTCACTCTTCGAGTTCGAGAGCAAGTGGACTTTCGCTTCATTCCTAACCAGCCCTGAGGAAGACAGATCTTTCTCCCACACCCATTGTCATAGATGAGCAGATAGACTAAAGTACAGTTAAAGCCGGAGCGGGCAGCAAGAGAAGATCTCGTCCCTGCCAACT
>DAOTTJ010000474.1:0-3980 GCA_034437695.1 Ktedonobacteraceae bacterium | reverse complement strand
AGACAAGGTACAGTGCTTGACGAAGCGGGTCTGGGGCCAGCGCGAGCACAGCCAGCATTGTTTGCTTTTCCCAGGATCATGGGCAATCCTCCTCAACTCTATGAGGCCGCCACCTCGCACAAAAGCGCAACCGAGAATACAAGTTGTCATTCATGGTGATATAAATATGCCAAAGTGGACTATCAACATGTACCTAACAACAGCGCCTACCGTGCCTCTCCACTCGGATAGGCTTAAAGGTGACCCGAAGCACACCCCTTTTACACCCATGCTCGTAGCGCGGCGTTTCTCTGGAGATAGGGGGAGAGCACTATGGTAGGCATCTACCTTTTTCCAGAACCAGGTCCCAGCGTTGCCCCACAGCTCATCGCCTCCAACAGTATTTTGCAGCTCTCTACTGTTGAGTTGGAGCAGGCTATTATCCGCGAGCTAGACGAAAATCCCGCCCTGGAAATGGTCGAGAGGCACGAATGCCCCATGTGTGGCAGCAACCTGACTTCAGGACTCTGCCAGCGGTGCAGCGGCAGCGACTTTAGCAAGCAAGCGACATCCTCACCATCCGCTGCCACATCCTCCTCACCTGAAACCGACTGGAGCGCTCAGGGTTCGCAAGAGGGTGTCGATCCCCTGGGGTATGTCGCCACGCCGCTCTCGTTAGCGGAGGCACTCTTCGCGCAGCTCAGGCTGACCCTGGCGGAGAGCGAATTTGAGATCGCTCTGCACGTTGTCGGCAACCTGAACGAGCACGGCTATCTCACCGTTTCCATCGACGAACTGGTCGAAACCCTGCACACCTCGGCGCTACGGATTGAAGAAGTTGTCAAAGAACTGCAACACCTGGAGCCAGCGGGTATAGGCGCACACAATGTACAGGAGTGCCTGCTGCTGCAACTGGAGCGTCTCGTAGAGCGGGGAGCGACCCCACCTGCGATCACGCGTACGGTGATTGAGCGCTACCTAACCGAATTGGGGCATCACCAGTTCGAGTCTATTCACACCAATCTACACGTGAGCAGAACCGAGATCGAAGACACTTTTCTTTTTATTCGCGCCAACTTCCATCCCTACCCCGCCTATCATTATTTCGCAGCCGCCAACGACCCATCGCTCACACGTGAACAACTGGTTCCGACGGTCTTTATTCATCGGCGTACCGACCCACCCGCCGGGTATGACGTTGAAGTTGTTGAATCGCAGCGTTTCCTGCTCTCGCTCAATCCTGCCTATCGCCAGATTCGCCAGCAGCAAGACCTGATGCTCTCGCCTGGCGAGCTTGAACACGTGGCCCATTTTCTCGAACGAGCCAGACTCTTTATGAGTCAGATCCAGAGGCGCACAACCCTGTTGCGCCGCCTCATGCGTTTCCTGGTTGAGTACCAGAGTGATTTTCTGGATAGGGGAACCTCCTATCTGCGACCTCTCTCGCAGAAGGTTGTTGCCCAGGAACTAGGCGTCCATGTCTCGACGATCAGTCGCGCCATCGCCAATAAATACGCACAGCTTCCGTCTCGCGAGCTTATCCCGCTTCACCGTTTTTTCTCCGGGGAATTGCGTACCCAGGAGATTATTCGTCAGATGATTGCGCAAGAAAAAGTGCCTCTCAGCGATGCAGCAATCGCCCAACTGCTGAGAGAACACCACAACGTCACCCTGTCACGGCAGATGGTGGCCAACTATCGCGTCGAACTTGGTATTCCAGCCGCCCGACAACGCGCTGTCCTTGCGCGTAAACTGAAGGAGACCAGATGAAGGATCAACCAGCAATGCATATCCTCCTTGTCGATCAACGTGCCTTTGAGCGGCCCGCGCTCTACAAGGCTCTCGGTACGAATTATCGTGTGAGCGTAAGTCAGACACAGGAGGAAATGATCAGGATATTGCAGCAGGATCGGCCTTCAATGATAATCATCGACGCCGGAGACCAGAATATGGAGTTCTTCGGCATGATAGACGAGTATAATAAAGAGATTCCGCTCTTGCTCGTGGGTGTTCACCCCGATGATCAGTATGAAACGAATGGCTTTCAGCGCAGTGCGCTCAAGATGTGGATGGAGCAGGCCATCTATGCAC
Source organism: Ktedonobacteraceae bacterium (assembly GCA_034437695.1). Lineage (GTDB taxonomy): Bacteria > Chloroflexota > Ktedonobacteria > Ktedonobacterales > Ktedonobacteraceae > Paraktedonobacter. The sequence goes on along the minus strand of DAOTTJ010000474.1, from coordinate 1,910 downwards.
GCAACCTCCAGAAAAAGCTGGCTCGCATTGATCGCGAGGACGGCTCGGAACGCTTCGGGAATTTTGTGACCTGTAGTAGATTGCTGATCCCGGTCTTCCGTACCTTGCGTAAAGTGTTGAATACCGATGTTCCAGTCCTGGTCACTGGCGAGAGTGGCACCGGCAAAGAGCTGGTTGCGCAGGCGATTCATCAATTGAGCGATCGCAAAGATCAGCCCTTTGTGGCTCTGAATTGCGCGGCTATCCCGGAGAATTTGCTGGAAACAGAACTCTTTGGCTACGAAAAAGGAGCCTTTACTGGCGCTACAGCCACCAAAATTGGCAAGCTGGAATATGCGGGAAGCGGGACGGTCTTTCTCGATGAGATTGGCGATATGCCTCTGCTGACGCAGGCAAAGATCTTGCGAGCGCTCCAGGAACGCGTGATTGAGCGCGTTGGTGGCAACAAACCCGTCTATTTTCGCGCTCGTATCGTCGCCGCTACCAATAAAGATCTTGCCGAAGCCATCCAACAAAAGCTCTTTCGCGAAGACCTATTCTATCGTTTAAATACGGTCCACGTCGAACTTCCCCCGCTTAGAGAACGCCGCGAAGATATCCCCTTGCTGATTGAGCACTGCCTCAAGATGTATTGTGAGCGCTACAACAAAAAAATCCTGGGCATCTCCCCGATGGTCCTGAACGCGCTGCAAAAATACGACTGGCCAGGCAATGTGCGCGAACTCTTTAATATTATCCACCACGCAGTCCTGTTGTCGGACAATCCCCGCCTCGAAATGAAAGATCTGCCCCCGGCATTCCGCATCGATACAAAGACGGTGCTGATCCTCGATCAACTTGGCAAAGTGCCGCTCGACGCGATTGTTGAGCAAGCTATGCACGACTTTGAGCGTCAGATCATCGCCTTTGTCCTGGAAAAGTTTCAGTACAATAAAGGGCAGTCGGCTCGCTACCTGGGAGTCGATCGTAAAACCCTCTATCGTAAGATCAAAACGCTTGGCATCCCCGATGAGCAAACCGAGGGCATGAAGATCGAGCCATAACTGCCTTCTCTCTGTATTCTCCTCTCTATCTTCAACCGTCTATCCGTAGCCCGTTCGGTTTTAGCATTGTGGGGCATACATGCCCCACAATGCTTGCACAGTGACCAGAGAGCGAAAATCTCCTGGTGAGTTGCCGGAAAGCTCTCAAGATCGATGGCCGGACAGGCTATGTCTGCTTGTCTCGTCGGTCTGCGGGCCTGCCGCGTAGTCCTTTTCTCCTGTGTGAAACGTGAGCGTCGGGTGGTGTGTCTTGCTCTGGAAATACCGGTGTTGAGGTGCATACAGTGGGGCAATCCTGCCCCACTGTTGGGAACATTGCTTCAGACATGGGGCGAGCGAGCCATAATGGAGACACCTTCGACGGATCAGCGAGGGATGCGGGGGATGCGAGGGATGCGAGGGATGCAGGGGATACAACCTCTTGACTGGGACTTGGGGCTGCGCTCCAGCCCTCCTCTCTTCTTCATAGGCTCGGCTGGCGAATGTTCTTTTTGGTCGCTGTTACGATGTTTCGTCGCGTCTCAACCACAGACGTTGCTGGCGAATGCGCCGCGCTTCTTTCCCACCCACCCGTCCCTTTTCTAAAGAGAGCAAGTGGGTTAGACGCGACGAAACGTCGTGTCTACGACACAAGAGAGCATTCGCCAGCCGAGCCTATGAAGAGGAGAGGCGACGTGTCAGAGGAAGCTTGCCCGAGCATTAGAGGGAGAAGTCCACAGGGATTTTCTGTGTGCATATGCCAAAAGCGGTCGATATGCAAGTAATTGTGCGTACCATAAAAGATGTTGAGAATTGTTTAGATGATCTCGATCTCATCACTTGTTTGGTCAGTGAACTGACTGGAGGAGATGAAGAGGACGCGCTCCA
>DAOTTJ010000473.1:0-3310 GCA_034437695.1 Ktedonobacteraceae bacterium | reverse complement strand
GGCTCAGCAATCGATATTGCACCCATACACTATATTTTTTAATAGGGGTAGTATCGTGTAGCAAACACGCTTTGGATGAAGCTCCTTGAACTGCCCGCGTCCCTATTTTACAGGTATTGAAAGGATTTTTATGTATAAAAAGCTTCTGGTGGGTATAGTATTCCTGGCCTGTCTGACAGGTCTGCTGACCGCCTGTAGTATTCACGACACAACTGGACCGAGCGGCCCAACTGTCCATATGGGCAATGCAAATTTTGTTCAGACCAGTATCACAATCAGTAAGGGTGCATCTATTAATCTGATTGACGACGTGGCTGTGCAGCATATTATTACGAATGGTGCATGGAAAGGTGCCACTGTTGATAAGGCCAGTGAGAGCGGTGCTCCGACGTATAACCAGACGTTCAATGGGATGGATAGTTCGACGCTCGGACCCTTTGCGACGAGTGGGACGTATCATTATTATTGTACCATCCATCCAGGCATGAACCTGATAGTGGTTGTGCAATAGACCAGGGTTTTGCAGTTCTGCTCAAGCCTGCGGCTTGCGCACCCCAAGAGTAAAAGATGCAGAGATGGGTTTTTCAGGCGCGTGTGCCTGAAAAACCCATCTCTGTATCTGAAACAGGGACTTCGCCGCAGGTGAAGTCCCTATGAAAGACCCCTGTGCTGCGCCCTCACCCCAGGGTTGAGAGCTACGAATTGGCCGAAAACTGGCGTTCTATTGGTTGAGAAGCAGGTTGATCTATAGTACTTTTATAGTAAAGAGCAAGCGCCGGGGCGAGTGTTTAGGCTGGAACGTGCTATACTTCAGCGAGAATAAAGAAGAACAAATGGTAGATAGTATATAAGATAAAGGTGGTTATCACTGCATGTGTTCTCGAATATGGAATCTGGTGCGAGAGCATTTCGCCCTCTCAATTAAATGTAGCTCAGTGCTCTTTCTCTTTTCTATCAGTATACTGATTGTAGCGTGTGGAGCGAATAATTCGACGGCTGCTCCCGGTGCGCCTCCGGTTACCGTGACGATTAATCTTGACCAGACGTTTGCCTCGCCAACGCCTCCACTTCCCCCTTACTCCTGTGGGGCCTGGGCCACACAGACGACTCCGAGCTTCAGTTCCAATGGCCTTGTCTCGGTTTATGGCAAGTATGTCCAGAATGTCAGCGGCAACCCGGTGGGTATGGATCGAGCTGCTGCGGTTGCTACTGTGAACTGGCCGGGAGGCTCTGCCACGACCTATAATACGCAGACGAGTTCTGACGGACTGGCGGTTTTTCAGGTGCCATTGCAACCTGAGGCATTAAACCACGTGGTTCTGGTCAGCATCACATTTACCTCATCCGATGGGCAACATACCTGTACCGTGCCTCAGCCGGCGTTTTTTACGGCGATAAATGTTTCACCCACACCCTCACCGACGCCTTCGAGTACGCCAGGTGGTGGTCAGTCTTCGCCCACGCCGACGATTACCGTGACGTCAGTCTCCACTCCGGCGGGTCAGAAAACGCCCGGTGGACCACCGAAAAAATAGCAAACAAGCATTTGGCGACCAGTTTCCAGGTGATATGAATAACCACTCTGAGTGAAGTGAGCGATGGCGGGAAGAAGCGCGTGGCGCGATCTCCGGCCATCGCTCACTCTGCGTGAGGGAGAGCATTTTGCGCAAGCGAAGGCGGTAAAAAGCGAAAAACCGTGGTGGGAGACTTGCAAAATCCTCTTAATCCGTGCATAATTACAGTAGTCAGAGTCTCTTACCTGCATTGCTAGAAATACCCGCTGAAGAGAGAACCATCTGTGGCGAGCGTGCAGAAAGAGTGGAGGAGACGAGTATATGCTATCCCCAGATGATACCAGTTATGGCACCAGAGAGGCGGTCATGCGTGCGACTCGTGCGGCCAGCCGCCGCGAGTTGATTAAGAGTAAGCGCCAGCGTCAGACAGATATTTTGCCCGATCCGGGCGACGGTGAGAGTCAGGATCGGCCGCTTAAAACGGCGTCTGCCGCCGCACCGTCGTATCTGCGCGAAGAGAATACTCAGCTGCGCAAAGAACTGGAGATGTTTCAAGAACAGTTAGAGACTCTCCAGGCTCAGATTGGCGTGTATCAGAGTAGCGTGGATCTGCTTGACAACGAGATCGAGACTATCCATCATGCGCACCAGCAGGAGATCGAGCAGTATCAGCAGCATCTGCGTGAAATGATGGACGAGCGCAACCAGATGCAGGATCTAAATCAGCAGTTGGAGCGCAGGTATCAGGAATTGTATCACAGCTTTCAGGATGCGGTCGAAGAAGAAGCTAATAAGATGGTTGCTGAGGCCGCACAGACCCTCGTGCTCTCCCCCGAACACGCGCCACCGCTGTTGAGCGACGTAGTGAAAACGCTGGAGTCCCAGGCGCGACAGACCGAGGACAGGCTGACGGCGGAGCTACTCGCCTTAATACACGATGTTCAATACAAGGCTGAAGCGCGTGAGAACGAAGTTGTGCGTGAGCGCGAGATACTGGCGGCTGAGCGCGAGACCCTGTATGCGCAGCGTATCCAATTCAGCATCCAGGCTCAGGAGCGTTATCGGGTTGAGCAGGCGCGTCTGAAGGGGCGCTGGACCGCCGGATTAACGCTTATTTCTATGTCTCTCTTTGGCTTGCTGGTCGTGTTAGAGCTTATTTTTGATAGCTTGAAATTTCCTCTGGCCTTTACGCTTTTCGTCCCACTGGGTGTCTGTATGTTGTTGAGCTATTTCTTCGCTCATCTCCACACGACCGGGCGCGTGAACGTACAGGTTGCAGGTCAGCCGGCCAAAGCTACGGCGAAACCGACCAAAGCTGCGGCGAAGCCGACCAAAGCGCTGGCCAAAGCACCTGTGAAAAGATAGTGACCAATCCCGTGCGTGGCAGGAGGCCTGCTCAAGGGCAGACAGCGAACGCGAGCAAACTCCTTTGTTTGCTCGCGTTCGTTTGTTCGTGTCGCCTAGTTGTTAGCGATCGTTGTTGCGTACTTGCTGCTGGCGCTCGGACTCGGTGCGTGTCGTCGGGTTGGTGTTGTGAAGATCTTGCTCAGTTGCTTTCTGCGACTGCTGAGCTTTCTTCTGGTTCTGGTTCTCATTGATCTTGTTGCGGTTCTTGTCCTGGGCCGTCGCGTGGTTGGGATTTTTCTCTTCGTGATTCGACATGTAGTGTTATTCTCCTTGTTTCAATGAACTTGGTTTCCCAAATAAGCGAAGCAATCGGTGCTTCCTTGTTTATAGTAGTCTGAGAAGCAAATGATAGATCTCGATTTTTAAAAGGGGGCAAGCCCCATTTGCGC
>DAOTTJ010000472.1:0-3692 GCA_034437695.1 Ktedonobacteraceae bacterium | reverse complement strand
TCATACGCATAGGCATGAAGTTAAGCGGGAGTGCAGAGGGCAGCAGCCCTTTGCCAGGGTTTGAGGTGTCCCCAACAACCCTTTTCTTTCGTTTTGCGTGTTTTGCCGGAGGCAAAACACGCAAAACGGGAGTGCAGAGGATGTCCCTCTGCTACCTTCATGCTTATGGGTGGGGCAACCTTGCCCGACAAGCAGGATGTTTGTCCTGATTTGACAAAATCAGGGATGACTCATATACACACGCTCAGTTATTCTTCCTCAGGCAGCACGACTGTCGTGTTGCCCGTCGGGAGCGCGACCTGCATAGGTGGCGATGCGTAGCGCTGGACATAGAGTAGGATCAGCCGCTCTACATCGGGAAATTCGACCATGTGACGCCGCGAAAGACCGAGACTCTGGCGAAACATTGAGCTTTGCGGGGACGGCGGCACCAGGACCAGGAGGTCACCAACCTGTCCTGGCTGGACGCTCTGACCAAAGAGGCTGGTCCGCAGCGCAAGCAGCCGTTTGACAAATGCTGCGTTATCCTGCGAGTCCAGGAGCTTGGGCATAACCCCCGTTCGCGCGAGTGCTCGGTCCAGTTCCTGGTCCTGATTCTCCCACAACATCTGCCCCCAGGTCTCGAAGGCATCGATCGAAAGCTTATACACATCCTGCCTGCTGGCCTGAAGCTGTCCCTCCATAACCGGTTGTAGCATGATGCGGCTCAGTCGATAGCTGATCGTGTCGATCAATGCCTTCATCTGATAGAGCTGATTGGCGAAACTGTTCTCCAACGTGCGATAGCGCAGAATGAGCGGCTGGATGCTGGTCAGCGTGTCGGCCTGGATAGAGATGCGCTGCGCGGTTGCGACCAGTGTCGTCATCAACACTTGTGGATAGCGGCGTACCGCGTACTGCGTCTGCGCACGTTCGCGAAACTCTTTTTCCAGCGTTGCAGGCTGCTCCTGACCCATTGCGCGTACCAGTTGCTCCGCTAGGTCGCGCAACTCTTCGATCTCCTGACCCAGACGCTCGTTCAGGCGTGAGTAGCCATCCGCCAGCGTCTCCACGTCCAGACGCTCGTCGCGGATGCGCAGGTTGAGCCAGGGTCCTTGTGGATCGATCTTTGTGCCAGGTTGGGTTTCGCTAAAGCTCAGCCCCAGCCGACGGCGCACCATCGCCTGGCGGTCGCCAGCCAGAATAAGTATGTCCTTCAAATGGTCGCTGAGCTTCTTTAAGCGCTCGTAGTACTTGCCCGGCTCGCCTTTGGCGCTGATCAGTTCGGTCCTTACCAGCAAAAAGAGTGCGATAGCATCGGCAATCGAAGTGCTAACCGCATCAATATTTGCGCGGTGCAGGGTATTCAGGTGCTCGACAATCTGTCTGCGCGACTCTTGAAGATGGTTGAGCCACCACAGAAAGTAGCAGAACTCCCCAACGACTATCAGTGCGATCAACACGATAGCGATTACCGCAACCGTTGGCACAAAGTAGAGCCAGCCCAGCAGTTCAGCGCTTATCGGGTCGGTGACCTGGTTCAGATTTGTCAGGCTAAAGCTGATCACCCAGCCGAAAATTGCTACGAAGAAGAGCGTTACGACAAAGCCGATCTCAACGCTCCAGGCCGAACGTTGGCCGTCGAAGACGCTCCGACTGAAGAAGAGCAGCCCTACCAGCAACAATGCGATGATAATCCCCCAGAAGATGAGCGCAAGCGGCGAAATGGAATAGAGCAAGAGATCGTTGAAAAGTGGGGTGATGCCCGTATTCAACAATAGGCGATGGAGCCAGCCCATCGCGACAAATGCCAGCACAATCCCCATGCCCAGACAGAGGAGTAGCGTTAACCAGTTCATCAGCCCGCGCGGAATGGAGAGCGTGGCCATGCGTGGGATCGATTGAATATCAGTGTTCAGGGCCTCAATCTCTGCTTTTCCCCGGCGCTCTAGCTCTGCATGGCGCTCCTTGAGATTGACCGGGCGCAGCGCGTTGCGAAACAGTCCCGCAGCCCGATTGATCTCCTCAAGCTGGATCTTAGAGCGAGAGATTGCACCGTGTGCGCCGGTAAAAAAGTCACGCTCGCTGAGCACGTGCTGCGCCTCCATCTGCGCCCTGGCCAGCGGGATCTCTTTGCGTTGCTCTGGCTCTTTGCTCTCCCAGGCTTTCAACTGTTGCTCAAGCTGTGGGATGCTATCGAGTGCCTCCTGCAAGACTTTGCTGCCGCCCTGCGTGGGTCCTTGCAAGATATATGTGGAGGCCAGACTGTCCAGGTAGCGCTGGAGGTCTGTCATTGTCGTGCGACTCAGGCTCCAGCTAAAGTTGTTGACAGTAAAGACCTGTTGTGGATTCTGTATTGCATCTTCTGCACGGGTAATTCCACGCATGCCCACGATCGTGGGCGGGATATCGCGGGGGATGCAACTCTTGAGCACGCCACACCAGCGGTTGAGCCAGGCTTTGGCGATATTCCCGGTACGCTCGCGTTCCTCTTCGCAGTCCTGCTGTAAGACCTCGATGGCACGTTCAACTACTTTAAAGTTCAACAGATGCTTGCCCCAGCGGGCCGAGTGCTCCATTGTTGCCAGTCCTACCAGAAATGTGCCGGGCGGGTAGGCTATCTCTTTCTCGCTGGCATTGGCTGGCGGGGCCGCCGGGAGGGGCGTTGGAAACACCGCTGAGGTTGCACTGCTGACAGGTACGGGCGGCACAATCAGCAGGACGTAGAGCAGCAACTCGGCCAGGTAGGTCTGGATCGAGCCAGAGATGCGCACCCCATCGTGTCTGTACCGTTCGCTAATGATCAGCGAGTCGATATGGTCCCAGCGGTCATCCCAGAGCAGTTCGCTCAGTTCGCTATTCCCACTATTGCCGCTGGCGTTGAGACAGAGGACCGTCAGGTTGACCATCATTTCAGGTCCTGAGTGCTGCCGTTGGGTGCGAAACTGGCGCAGTTGCTCGGCGTACGCAGCAACGCTGGCCAGCGAGTCCGGCTGTTCTGCATCGGTCACCAGAATGATGCGCACGGTTTTATCGCGCATGCCAGGACCGCTCAGGTTGGGGTCCAGGTCGGCAATCGCTACAGTGCGGTTATTGCGCAGGCGATCGGCCTCATCGATGATCTTTTCGGTGTACTGCTTGAGTACATCCATCGGCTGGTCACCCGAAAGACCGGTCAGGCCCTCGTCGCTCTCAAAGAAGATCGCCGAGTTGTTTAAATGTTGGGCAGATGAAGGGATCGGACCGGTCAAACCAGGTTGAGATTTATCCACAGGCGGGGTCACGCCGTTCGTTGCCGCCCCATTTCCCTGCGGATCAGGAGGCACAACTGCTTGCTCCTCTGGTTGGGGACGCAGGGTCTTAATCTCTCCGGTGACCATAGGTTGAATGCGCCAGAAAGCGAGAAAATCCGCCAAAAAGCGCCAGTGATGGGTCTCCTGCGTTTTCATTTCGTTTGTAAGATCAGCGATTTCGATTTTTAAACGTTCGATCATGTCGTCTTCGTCCACGCGTAGATCGATGACAAGTGTGGCGGGAGGCAGGGGTAAAACAGCCTGTCGTGCTCGCCATGTCTCAAGTTGGTACATATGCCCTATCCTTCCTCTGCTTAATTGATGGCTGTGGGTAACTCGTCACCAGGAAACTGATGAATACGATGAATACGCAGATAAATCATTTTTTCTAAGTTTGGTGTATATACAATAGTGGGTGCC
>DAOTTJ010000471.1:0-11695 GCA_034437695.1 Ktedonobacteraceae bacterium | reverse complement strand
ACGGTATTACGTCGCGTAGAACCCACCCCAATCAACTACATAGAGTAGGTGGGAAAAGAAGCGCTCTGTTTTTTTGTACTGAGGAGGTAGTCGATAATGGCGGTGCCAACCACTCCGCGTGAGGCGTTGCAGACACGTCCTCCGGCGTCCCGTTTGCCATCCTGGTTACGTAGATATGCCTCTGCTATAGGTCGCCCCGTTTTTGCGGTGCTCCTGGCGATGATTATCGGCGGTATCGTCATCATGTTCACCTCTCCTGGTTCGCCTGGAGATAGATTTAACGCTATTTTTGGTGCTTATGGTGCGCTGTGGGCTGGCTCTTTTGGCAGCCTGACCAGCTTCTCCAATACGCTTGTCAAAGTGATCCCGCTGGTCCTGGCTGGTCTCTCGGTTGCGATTAGTTTTCGCGCCGGGCTGTTCAATATCGGTGCGGCTGGACAGATGGTAGTGGGGGCGATGGCGGCAGATATGCTGGCTCTGCGAGAGCCTCACTGGTCGGGCTGGGTATTAATCCCCTTGATGTTTCTGCTTAGTATTGGCGCAGGCGCACTCTGGGGCGCGATCGTAGGCTTTCTCAAGGCCTGGCGCGGCGCTCACGAAGTAGTCACGACGATTATGCTCAACTGGATAGCTTTCAATGTGACCGACTATTTAATCGATGGTCCGTTTAACGCGCCCGGTGGCGTCAACCAGACCAGTACGCTGCCCGTGCAGGCGCAACTGCCGCAATTAACTACAATCTATAATGCCACGCTGGGACAGTTTCTGCCCAAAGCCGACCCCTATCAATATGTGGTCGATGTAAGTATTTTTATCGCGCTGCTGGCCGTGGTCATCTACTGGTTTATCAGCAAGCGCACTACTTTTGGCTATGAAATCCGCGTGCTCGGTGAGAACCCGAGGGCGGCGGTGTATGCTGGTATTCCAACGCGGCGCAATATCTTGCTGGTTATGGCCCTGGCTGGCGCTTTTGCTGGTCTGGGTGGTGTCTTACACCTGATGGGTCAATACCCCTATCAGATGGTCGGCACGGCCTCACGCAGCGATCCTACCGGCTTTGACGCGATTGGGGCAGCATTGTTGGGACTAAATACGCCGCTTGGTGTCTTACTGGGTTCGTTGCTCTTTGGCGGTTTGCGAGCGGCCAGTCCACTGGTGCAGGCCTCGGGGATCTCGGGAGATATCGTGCTGATCCTTGAAGCTCTGGTTCTCTTCTGCATCGCCTCTGAGTTTTTGCCGGCGCTGCGGCGTATTCTGCCGCCCTGGCTGCGTTTCTCGCCGATCAACCGGGCGACAACAACGGCAGTCATGCCCGCGACAGTCGCGCGTGGTGCGCTGACCCCGCCCGACGAGCCGATGAGTGTGGATGGGATGGAGTTGATTGAAGAAAGTGCTGGTGAAGAGGGTGCCAGCGTAAAGGAGGAGTAGCAATGTTTTTCCAGGCATTACTCCAGGTGCTATCTTCCAGCAATACCTGGCAGAACGCGTTGCAATTTGCCGCGTTATTGCTTTTGCCCGCGCTGGGGGGAGTGATCTCCGAGCGGAGTGGGGTAGTAAACATCGCGATGGAAGGCATGATGCTGGTTGGCGCGTATACCGGGGTGATCGTAGCGGTCACCACGAATAGCGTCTGGCTCGGTCTGATTGGGGCAATTATTGCCGGTGGGCTAATCGCGTTGATCCACGCCGTTGTCTCAATCAATTTTAAAGCCAACCAGGTAATCAGTGGGATCGCGATCAACATCATCGCGCTCGGTTTGACCAACTATCTGCTATTTGTGCAGACGCCAAATAGCGCCGGCTTTCAGGCATTGGCTGCCAACCTGCGTCTGCCATCGCTCACGTGGGGTCCGCTGGCCAATATCCCCTTTTTCGGCCTGGTGCTTTTTCAGCAGAACATCATCTTTTATGTCGCGCTGGTGGCGCTGGTAGTGGTGCATTTTCTACTTTTCCACACCAATATCGGTCTGCGCATTCGGGCGGTAGGAGAGCATCCGCAGGCGGCGGATACGGCGGGAGTGAATGTGCGGCTGATCCGCTATCTCTGTGTAGTTGCGAGTGGTTTGCTTTCGGGACTGGCGGGCGCGTTCCTCTCGCTGGGTATCGTGGGTATTTTCAACGCAAACATGACCGATGGACGTGGTTTTATCGCGCTGGCGGCGGTAATCTTTGGCAAATATACCCCGCTGGGTGCGGCTGGCGCGTGCCTGATCTTTGGTCTGGGCGAGGCGATGGCCTATAGCGCCCCGCTGCAACAGGCCGGGGCTGATCCCAACCTGATCGGCACGTTGCCCTACCTGCTGACGTTAATCGCGCTGGTTGGATTCGTCGGACGCACGGTCGCGCCCGCCGCTGATGGTCTGCCCTATGAGCCGGGATCTGAATAAAGAAGTCAGAGAGGAGTGTGTCTATGCAGGAGAGTACGGCTCTGATGACAGATGAGCGCAAGACCTCGCCGTTTGCCGTTGAACTTAGAAACATCTGTAAAGCCTGGCCGGGGGTTGTGGCCAACGATAACGTCAACCTTCAGGTGCGCAAGGGCGAGATCCACGCGCTGGTCGGCGAGAACGGTGCAGGCAAAAGCACCTTAATGAATATTCTCTATGGTCTTATCCATCCCGACAGCGGCGAGATCCTGATCAACGGTCAGGTCGCGCAGATCCACGGTCCGCGCAACGCCATCAGGCTGGGCATTGGTATGGTTCACCAGCATTTTATGTTGATCCCGCCGCTGACCGTGGCCGAAAATATCGTGCTGGGCAGCGAGCCGGGTGGACTTGGTTCGGCCTACAAGCTGGGCGAGGCGCGTCACCAGATCGACGAACTCAGCAAGCGCTACGGTTTGCCGATCAATCCCGACACCAAAATTGAAAAGCTCTCGGTTGGTTTACAGCAGCGAGTAGAGATCCTCAAGGTGCTCTATCGTTCGGCTGATATCCTGATTATGGACGAGCCGACCGGCGTGCTGACGCCTCAGGAGACCTTTGAGCTGTTTGGGGTCTTGCGTGGACTGGTGGATCAGGGGAAGACTATCATCTTTATCACTCACAAGCTGCGCGAAGTGCTTGAACTTTCGGACAACATCACAGTCCTGCGGCGCGGCAAAAATGTCGGTAAACTGGTGACGAGCGAGACGAACCAGGCTGAGATTGCGCGGATGATGGTTGGGCGCGAAGTATTGCTACGCGTCAACAAGACGCTGGCCCGACCTGGGCCGGTCGTACTCAGCGTCGAAAACGTCACCGCACGCTCCAACCGTGGACTGGATGCACTGCACGAAGTAAGTTTTGACGTGCGGGCAGGCGAGATCCTGGGCATTGCCGGAGTAGAGGGCAACGGTCAATCCGAACTGGTCGAGGTAGTGACGGGGATGCGCAAGGCCACGCAGGGTCGTTTGTGCATTACGCAGGTTGTCGAGGGCAAGGCGGGAGAAGCGTGCGATATCACCGGGATGAACGCGCGTGCCGAGCGTCTGGTCGGAGTAGCGCACGTCCCCGAAGATCGGCGCGAGAGTGGTCTGGTATTGCACGACTCGATTGCATACAACATGATCCTGGGACGCCACAAATGGCCGCAGTTTGCCAGAGGGGGCATCATCCTTTTGCTGCACCGCATCGCCAGTTGGGCCAGAAGGTTGGTCTCGGAATACGACGTGCGCACCGCCTCGATCGAATCGACAGCGCGTTCGCTCTCGGGGGGGAACCAGCAGAAACTGATCATCGCACGCGAATTTTCGGCGCACCCGATGCTGCTTGTCGCCTCGCAGCCCACGCGTGGCGTTGATATTGGTGCTATCGAGTTTATCCATCGGCGCATCATCGAACAGCGCGACGCCGGCAAGGCGGTCCTGCTGGTCTCCGCCGAACTCGACGAGATTCGGTCGCTTGCAGATCGTATAGCAGTGATGTATGAGGGGCGTATCGTCGACATCGTCACGCCTGAAGCGAGCGAGGAGCAACTAGGAATCTTAATGACCGGTGGCCATTTAGAGAAGTAGAGTGAGTCGAAACAGGCGTTGGGCGGGTCTGCCCAACGCCTGTTTCGACTCATGTATATATGGCTTAGACGCGTAGACCGAGGATGGTAGTGAGGCGCAGCACCTCGCAGCCGAGATCGAGATTGTGCTCGTCGAGCGCACTTTCGGCGGCGTGCTGGAGGAGTAGGAAAGTCTCGGGCGTATTCAGATCGTTATCCATCAGTGCCGCAAAGCGGGCGTGGAGCGTACTCCCCTCGCCATCGGTCCGATCGCCGACGAGAGTACGTACCTGACCAAAGAGGCCGACCAGCTTGCGCGAGAACGCCAGGTCTTCTGGGAAGCACTCCCACGGATAGCGATAGTGGTGATTGAGCAGAGTCACGCGGATCTCGTCGGCGCTATAGTCCTTGATGAGATTGCTCACCAGGGTCAGATTGCCCAGCGATTTGCTCATCTTTTCGCCGTCCTGGTGAACCATACCGACGTGTAGCCAGAGACGCGAGAAGGGCGAGACGCCAGTGAAGTGCTCGGACTGTGCGATCTCGCAGGTATGGTGGGGAAAAGCCAGATCGGCTCCGCCTCCATGAATATCGATCTGCGTACCGAGGTAGCGCAGAGCCATCGCGCTGCACTCGATATGCCAGCCGGGTCGGCCTGGACCCCAGGGACTCTCCCACGCTGGCTCGCCAGGAGCCTGAGCCTGCCAGAGTACAAAGTCCAATGGATCTCTTTTGCGCGTATCGTCGGGGAAATTGCCGCGTTCGTTGGCGATCTGCAACATCGCTTGATAGTCGTGCAGACCGAGCGCATTGGCCATCTGCCCAAAATCCGGGTCACTTTTCACGCTGAAAAAGACGCACCCATCGCTTTCGTAGGCGTGGCCCTGCTCGATCAACCTCTGCGCAATCTCGACAATCGTCGCGATCTGTTCGCTCGCTTTCGCATAGACATCGGGACGATAGACGTTCAACGAGTCCATATCGTTGAGAAAGCGTGCGGTTTCGCGTTGGCCCAGTTCGTCCCAGGCCAGGCCAAGTTCGCGCGACTTACGCAGGACATCGTCATCGATGTCAGTGACATTCTGGACATATTTTACTTTATAGCCCTGCGAGCGTAGATAGCGCATCAACGTATCGAACGAGACGTAGAGGAAAGCGTGGCCCAGGTGAGTGGTATCGTACGGTGTGATACCGCAGACGTAGACGCGTACAGTATCGTCGGCAGGTGTAAATTCTTCAAGGGATTGGGTGAGAGTATTAAATAATTTCATCAGGTTCTCCTGGTCTATCGGTTAGCTGGTGAGGTAACCATCATTTCGTGTGTGTAGCTATCAGAGATATTTATGCCCCGTTTCCAGCGTAAGTGGACAGACCAAACAGGCGTTCGGCGTTAGCAGTTGTAATATGTGCGATCTCTTCCAATGTCAGCTCCCTGATTGCTGCCAGTTTCTCGGCGGTATGTTTGACAAAGAGTGGTTCATTGCGTCGGGAGCGCAGAGGTTTTTGTACGAGGTAAGTGCTATCGGTTTCAACCAGGATGCGATCAAGAGGTGCCATGCGGGCGACATCTGGCAACTCATTCCCCTCACGAGTCAATGGACCGGCGAATGAGAGCACGAAGCCCTCAAAGGCCAGGCATTCTTCGGCCTGCGCCACAGTACCAGAAAAACAGTGAAAGACGCCGCGCAAACCTTGACCGTGTGTACGCAGCAGTTCAACTACATCGTCGTGTGCGTCACGTACATGGATGATGCAGGGTAGATTGCATTCCCGCGCCAGACGCAGGTGTGCACAAAAAACCTCGCGTTGTGTTTCGCGAGGAGAGAGCATGCGAAAATAATCCAGGCCAAACTCGCCAATGGCCACTACCTCTGCCTCCTGAGCCATTGTACGATACTGCTGTTCTACTTCCGCTGTATACGTTGTAGATTCGTGTGGATGTGTTCCCACACCGGCAAAGATGGCTCCAGGGTAGGCTTGTGCCAGAGCCAGAGCGGCCTGGCTTGATGCGAGATCGCAACCGGGGTCAACTATACGCGTTACACCACCGGCAAACGCGGCCTGAATGACTGCTTCGCGATCGTTATTGAAGCGCGAGGTATCGACATGGGCATGGCTATCAACGAGCAATGAGAAATATCCTTTCTGAGCAAACACCAGAGGCGAAAGAGTGTGTATACTTTCTCTTCTTGAGTATATTCTCAGGGTGTAAGTTGTGTCAAATTTGTATATAGTATGCGACCGCGAAGCGTGCGGCCAGGCGGGCGTTGTTGAGTAACAGGGCTTTGTTTGCTGTGATGCTCTCGCCTGCGGTCACGCGGGCGACGTATGCGAGGAGAAAAGGAGTTGTGGCCGAGCCGCGTATCCCCTGCTCGCGGGCCAGGAGAAGCGCGTCTGCGGTCGCGGCCTCCAGTGGCGTGGGGTCGAGCGCGTACTCCTCAGGGATGGGGCAGGCGACTACCAGACCGTCGAGGCCGCACTCCCACTGTGTGCGGGCGATCGCGGCGACCGTTGCTGGCTCGTCGACGCGGTGGGGCAGGCGATAGCCGCTGGAGCGGACATAGAAGGCGGGCAACTCATCGGTTTGCCAGCCAAGAACCGGCACGCCCTCGGTCTCCAGATACTCCAGCGTCAGGTCGAGGTCGAGGATCGACTTGGCTCCGGCGCAGACCACCAGTACAGGTGTCCGACTCAGTTCAGTCAGGTCGGCTGAGATATCCATACTCGTTTCAGCGCCACGATGGACGCCGCCGATGCCACCGGTTGCGAAGAAACGAATCCCGGCCTGACTGGCGCAGAGCATAGTTCCTGCGACGGTCGTTGCGCCTAACTGGCGTGTAGCCAGCACCACCGCCAGATCGCGGCGGCTGACCTTGCGTACGTTTTGCTCGGTCGCCAGCCGTTCGAGCAGCGCGTCTGTAAGACCTATCACGATCTTTCCATCAGCGAGTGCAATAGTAGCTGGAACTGCGCCCTCGGCGCGAATAGTCGCCTCCATCGCGCGGGCCACTTCCAGATTGGCGGGAAAGGGCAAGCCGTGGGAGATCACTGTCGATTCAAGGGCTACCACCGGGCGAGCCTCGGCCAGAGCGGTGCGCACCTCGTCGGAAAACGTCAAATAGTTGGCAAAATGTTGCATGAGACCTCAATACGTACGTGTGAAGACCTGGCTCCTCCGCGCAAGACGCCCGCACAGGGTCTGCGCGAAAGCCAGCATCCTGAAAGATACATGTGTAGTGCGTCCAGGGTCAGCCATTGCATATAGTCTATCTAATGGAAATGGACCACGCTCTGTGCGCTGCACGCTAGCAAACATTATAAGCTATCTATCTTCCAGGTGGAAAGCTGACTTGTGTGGTTCGCCTCTCTGACTCAGCATCTGTCTTTATTCGAAGCGTGAGAGCAGAGCTTGAAAACGTCTCTTGCTGATGATATCTTTTCAGCATAGAGAGCAACGCCGCCATTTTGTCTGGCAAACTGTTTTCCCGCTTTCCATGAAGGAGCTTTGTATGACACAAGCTAATCTATCACCACTGGACATTCTCCGCACGCTGGGTATCGAAGGGACAGCCACGGTAGCACCTGTACAGGGGGGGAATGATATGGCTATGTGGAAGGTGACATATGAGGGGCAGACCTATGCTCTGCGAGTATTTCGATCGGGAGCGCATGAAGCTTGTGAACACGAACGAATAGTGATGACTACAGCACAGGCTGCGGGTCTACCTGTGCCAGCGGTGTATCGCGCAGGTGTCTGGCAGGATCATCCAGTGCTGCTGCTTACATGGCTGACCGGGCGCATGGTGGCTGACGAACTGCGGGCGCGACCCTGGCAGGTGTGGCGACTGGGGACCTCCTTTGGGCGTATGCAGGCTGCGATCCATGCAGTATCCGCTCCCGAGTCGCTCAACCAGCAGCCAGATATATGGATGGCCTGGAAATGTGTTGAAGAACAACACCTGCAAGATTGCTTACGCCGTTTACCTGCTGAAGAGACAGTGCTGTTGCACCTGGACTATCATCCGCACAATGTCCTGACCGATGGCAAACGGATCACCGGGATCGTGGATTGGACGAACTCACACGCGGGCGATCCACGGGCCGATGTCGCACGCACCGCCTCTATCTTGCGCGTCGATCCGCAGGCACGCAAGCCACTTCTTCGATGGTTGGGCTTGCGCATCTTTGAACTAGCCTGGCGCACCGCCTATCGACGCACACGAGGACGCCTGGAAGCTATGCCACTCTTCTATGTCTGGGCGGGTACTGTTATACAACACGACCTGGCACCGCGCTATAAAGATCTGCCGCATGAACTCACGCCGGCACGCCGTTGGACCAACAAATGGAAGACACGAGCGGGGATATAGTTGGTCACGATTTCAGACTTTGCCACAATGTAGATAGTAATCTGATCGCAAGGTGATCTGGTTCACTTTCATTGATGTGATTGATTTTGTGAATAGTGCAAAGAAAAATATCCTATTGCGAGAATTGATCGGTGCGCCAGATATGCAAGCCTGACTGTTCTTTGTGCGACATATCTCTCTGTGTGTTGCATACGTAACACGAGAGAAGCATTGATGCTTGCCTGATGTAACACGTCAGGCTACACTATCTAGTGTAACAAGCTGATGCTTTTGCAACAACATGTCGCTACGCTAGATAGAAAAAATTAAAACAGAAGAGGATTTTATGACTCAGATACAGGACTTGAATGACTGGGATCGCCAGATCATCGAAGCGTTCCGTGCCGACGGGGGCAACGTTGGTGGTCAATTCGCTGGCGTTCCCTTACTTCTGCTGACGACGACGGGAGCAAAAAGTGGTCAACAGCGTATCAGTCCATTGGCATATTTGCCTGAAGGTGGTAACATCTACGTTTTCGCCGGGAACAGGGGTGCGCCAACCAATCCAGGCTGGTATTACAACCTGGTTGCACATCCTGATGTGACTGTCGAGGTAGGCGCTGAGAAGTTTGAGGCCAGAGCCATTGTCGTCGACAGCGCGGAGCGGGACCGCCTCGGGCGCATCCAGGTGGAGCGGATACCTGCGCTCGCTGAGCTTCAGGCGAAGATCACACGCGAGGTTCCTGCTGTGCTGCTGGAGCGCAAGGGGTAGAGAGAGCGCAAACTGCCGACGCAAGCACCGGGCTGGCGTCGGCATGGGAGCGCCCTGAGGTCACGCGGCGGTGAAACAGAACAGGACAAACTCACGCATTAAATCAGACGTTGGACTTCGATTTCGGTAGGGAACGTCATACTATCCAGGTCGCCGGACCAGAAGAGTTGCTTCATCATCTCGGCTACGGCATACAGGAGGTGTTGCAGGCTGGCCTCGCGTCCGCGTTCAAAGGCGGTGCTGCCGTTGTGGGCGGTAAGCCCGGCAAACCACTCATTTAAGGGCAGCGTATCGCTCATTTTGACCATATACACTTCCATTTTCAGGGGTCCATTGTCGACCGGCACGATAATGCGTAACTGCGGCGTCTGCTCGATGATATCGAGGCGATAAAAGACGCCATAGTGATCGCGGGAGGACTGGAAAATGGAGATTTCGGGCAAGGCGTCCTCATCTTGAGAATGGTGATGGCTCTGGTGCTCCATCTCGACTCCTAAATCCTCTAACAATTTGCCAAGCTGCTCATTAATATTCATAGTATCCTCTCTGTTTCTGTTTCACAATGTACACCGGCATTGTCTCTCACAGGTCTATTCTGCGTGAGGTGTGAAAAAGTGGAAATCCTGAGCTACCTCTTTGTTCACATTTGCCTGGTGGCAGAAAAACAGAGCGCGAACTGTGTTTCACGTGTGAACAAAGGCCTGCCAGACCACTAGAGAGGATGAGAGCAGTCCGGCCAGCGATTTCACTGTGCCGGGTCGGACTGAACGGACAGCGGTTTGCGCCGTTGCTCGAAACGCGTGCGCAACTGTCCACAGGCGGCGGCGATATCGTCGCCCCGCTCGGCGCGGACCGTATTGCTGACGCCGTGCTCGTTCAAGATAGCGCGAAACGTGCGGATCGTGTCGCCGGAAGGGGGACGATACGCAGCGGTCGTTGCGTTGACCGGGATGCAGTTGACGTGCGCGAACTGGTGGAGTGGAGCCAGCAGCTCGCCCAACAGGTGCGCGTACTCCTGCGTATCGTTGACGCCTGCGAGCAGCACATACTCGAACGTCACCTGGCGACGCGTTGCGGCAATATAGTCCTCGCAGGCGGCCAGCAGTTCCGCGAGCGGATACTTGCGGTTGATAGGCATAGTCGAGCTGCGCAGCTCGTCGGTCGGCGCGTGCAGCGAGATCGCCAGATTGACTTGCAACGGCTCCTGGCTCAACTTACGAATGGCAGGGACCAGGCCGACCGTCGAGACGGTCATATGCCGCGCTCCCAGGCGAAAGCCGGGTGAACTATTGAGGATGCGCAACGCCTGTAAAACATTCTCGTAGTTGTGGAGCGGCTCCCCCATACCCATGAGCACAATGTTAGTAATGTGGTCGATTGGTCGGCTACCGGGGAGTCCACGCGCCGCCCAGGGCGCGGCTCGCAGTTCACGCGCAAAGTAGAGCACCTGTGCGACAATCTCGCCCGCGCTCAAATGGCGATCAAAACCCATTTGACCGGTGGCGCAGAAGGTACAGCCGTAGGCGCAGCCCGCCTGTGAAGAGACACAGACAGTCGCGCGTTCGCTGCTCTCGCCCAGCGGGGGATAGAGCATCAAGACCGACTCGATTAGCTTGCCGTCATCCAGTTCGAGCAGGATTTTGCGTGTGCGGTCGTCTTTTGAATGCTGTTCACTGCGTACAACCAGAGGACCGATACTTGCTTCGCTGGCCAGTCGGGCGCGTAACGTTTTGGGCAGATTGCTCATCTCAGCGAAATCGGTAGCCAGATGCTCAAAGAGCCAGCTATAGATCTGCTTGGCGCGAAAAGCCGCCTCACCGCGCTCACTCAGCCATGTCTGAAGCTCTGGCAGAGTGAGTCCGAGCAGGTCGGTTCTGTCGGTGAGTGTGTTGTGTTGTGTGTGTGTTAATGATACCGTCGACATGTCAGCATTATATCATACGGTGAGATTTCTCGCATAGAGAGAGCGGGGCTACGATTTTCTCAACCTGTATGTAGCTGATTGGATAGGTTGCCAGCCCATTTGTCCTGGTTACAATATATGACGGGCATAGTGATATATCAATATGTTACTCTTACTAGAGATACAGTTTTTACATATGTTTATGATATCAGCTTCATTTTATGTGCGATTCTATAGAATAGAAGGGGTGGTGGAGTTTATCCATCATTCCTGGCCAGACCAGAGGTCGACGGCTGGAAAATATTTCTAGATATGTGATTATTAGGGGAGTGACACCTAAAAATGTATAAGCAATTTCAGCGGCCAGGACTCATAAGCGAAGAGAAACAGGATAAGCAAAAGCCGCGCAAGCGGTCTAAAGGTATGATAATCTTTTTTGCTGGTATGCTTGTCTTATTGTGTGCTGGTGGCTTTGGATATTATCAGAGCACATTAAACGTATCGGCGGGGAGTGCAATTCACCAGCCGATCAAGTATGCGATGCAGAACGAATACCAGCGTGTTCCCTTGCGAGGTACCCCGGCGATATTCAGGCAGAATTATGGGAGGAGTGCGCCTGCACCGGCGCCCGTACCGCGATCCACACCTAAGCCGACGCCGACGCCTGCTACCGCCTCTACGACGCCTGCGGCGAAT
>DAOTTJ010000470.1:0-8133 GCA_034437695.1 Ktedonobacteraceae bacterium | reverse complement strand
AACATTCGCTCGTTTCCACTCGGTCTTTCTCACGGTTCTACCGCTTGAAATATACGAATAACGTATATATAGGCCGTTTTTAATAAAAAATTCGTAAAAATATAAGTCTTTCTTTACTAAACGCTTGTGGCCAGCGGGCTTTTCGGTTATACTGAAAGCAGTAGACAAACTATGTACTGGCCGGCATGCCACTGTATTTTTAAGATCCCCTTCCCTGCGAAAGGAGCCATGATGCTTCGGGAACCCTTTACAATTGATCCACGCGTGGTCGAAGAGATAGTCACACGTGAAGACGCCGAGTTTCGTAAACGCACCCCACATTCGTATGAGATGCACGAACGTGCCAAAACGTCTCTGCCTCTGGGGGTGGCCAGTTCGTTCCAGGCCGTCCCACCCTATCCGCTGTTTATTCAGCGCGGCGAAGGCAGCGCGATCTGGGATATCGATGGGAACAAATACACTGACTTCCACCTGGCGTTCGGGAGTTTGCTGGTCGGCCACTCTCACCCACTCCTGACCGAGGCTTTGCGCAAGCAGCTCGGCGACGGTCTGCTCTATTCTCTGCCCTGTCCCGACAATGTCTACGTGGCCGAGGAGCTGATACGCCGTTTTGCCCCTCTGGAACAGGTTCGCTTCTGCAACTCCGGCACCGAGGCGACGATGGAGGCGCTCCGCCTGGCACGTGCGCATACCGGTCGCGATAAAATCGTGAAAATTGAGGGAAGCTACCACGGTCATAGCGATACGGTGATGATGAGCACCAAACCTTCGCCCGCCGCGGCTGGACCCTACGAGCGGCCCAATACGGTCCCGGCCACCCAGGGTATCCCCGCCGATACAACGCATAACACGATCATCGCACCTTACAACGACGCCGAGACGCTCGACGCGATCCTCAGCGCTCACGCGGGCGAGATCGCCGCGGTGATTACCGAGCCGGTGCTGATGAACGTGGGCATTATGCTCCCCAAAGATGGCTACCTCCAGCAGTTGCGCGAGGTGACGCGTCAACACGACGTTCTGCTGATCTTTGACGAGGTGAAGACCGGCGTAACCGTCGCGGCTGGCGGTATCACTGAGCTTTACCCGGTCGAGCCAGATCTAATCTGCCTGGCTAAATCGATTGGCGGCGGCGCTCCAATCGGCGCGTTTGGTGGACGCGAGGAGATCATGCGCCACATCACCAACGGTGAGGTCCTGCATATGGGTACCTTCAATGGCAATCCGCTTGCCATGACAGCCGCCCGCGTGACGCTGACGCAGATCTTTACTCCCCAGGCCCATGCCCAGGCCTCCGACCTCTCTACACAACTGGGAACTGCCTACGCAGGGATCATCGACGAGTTTGATATGCCCATGCACGTCGCCCAGATCGGGGCAAAAGGCTGCGCGATGTTCCGCCACGCACGCGCCTATAGCTATCGCGCCTGGTGGGAGGTCGATATGCAACTCTCTTATGCCTACTGGCTCTTCCTGGCTAACCGTGGGATTCTTTTCCCCCCAGGCCTCGACGACCAGTGGACCATCTCAATCCAGCATACACAGGACGATATCGATCACCACACCCATGTCTTTCAGCAGTTTGTCAAAGAACTTACCCGCTAATCTCTCTCGTCGTGCGGCTGCTTTTACGTTCTCCCTGACCGTTCGTCACCCGGCGCTCATAGCCGACGAACGGTCAGTACACAATACCATTGCCCCTCACTCATTCTACACCCACGTCGTTTGGGGCAACGCGACAGACCCGCTTGATCTGGCAAACCCTAACCGTTCGTCTCATTGTATTGCTTTTCATCTGTTTTTTGCGCTATTGTGTATGCATGTACAATGCCCATGTAGGAGAGGGATAGAAGGATTTTATTGGTGCCAGAGAATGGGATACAAGAGAGCGGGGAAGACTTCAGGTAGACGCCCCTGGTCGCCAGGCGCACACCAGACATTTTCTAACTACCCGGATCAGGCGCGTTTCTCTGATTCAGGGATGAGCTCTTCCACAACCTCCCTCCGCTCTGTCTTTCTCAACATCGCCAGACCCGATACGTCTATCAAATGCCTACCTCAGAGAGGGATATTTATGTCGATCGAAGCAGTCAGACAGAATGAGCCACAATTTCGGGCGTTGATCGAGTACAGCACTGAGGCCATCGCTCTGGTCACCGATGATGGCGTGATTGCCTATACCAGCCCTTCTACTGAACGCATCACTGGCTACACTGCTGAGGAGTTACTTGGCCAGCCTGGCCTTAGCCTTGTCCATCCCGATGACTGGGGACAGCTACAGTCAGCATTGGCCAGCATTCGCGCTCAAGTGGGTGCCTTCACTACTATTACTTGCCGCTTGCTGCTTGGAGATGGGACATTTATCTGGGTGGAAGCGACTATCTCTAACCGCCTTACTGACCCGGCAATAGACGCGTTCGTGGTGAACTATCGCGATATTTCAGCGTACAAACGACAGGCAGAGACTCTGCATGCGGTGGAGGAGAGGTATCGCGCTGTTGTGCAAACTAGTCGCGATGGTATCTGGGTGATGGATACACAGGCATGCACGCTCTACGCCAGTCAAATGATGGCCGAACTGCTCGGCGTTGCCGCAGAGTCCATGACGACTCGCAGTCTCCTGGAGTTTGTCAGTCCCGACGATGAGGCGCGGAGCCGGACGCACATTGACCGCTGCCTGCAAGGCCACAGCGAGCAGTTTGAGTCAGGCTTCCGGCACACCGATGGCAACGAACGCTCTGTCTCTGTCTCGATCACTCCCATCTATGAGGCCGCAGACCAGTTGACCGGCATATTCGGAATGTTTACCGACCTCACAACACGTAAACGTCTGCAACAGGAGACGCGCATCCGTGCCAGGGACTTTGAGACCCTCTTTGAAGCTATGACCGATGGCGTCTTTGTCTACGATGCCATCGGCTCGCTCATTCAGACAAATAGCGTGGCACGTAGAATGTTATCGCGCTTTGTCTCGCGTGAAGCTCTCTCCCTGCCACTCTCCAGCCGCGCAGATTCTCTCTTTCCCCGCTTACCCAATGGTAAACCTTTTCCTAAAGACGATATCCCCTTGTTGCGTATCCTGCGTGGCGAGGTCCTCACTGGCGCAAATACCGCGGATGTCGTGGTACGTACGTTTGCGGGCGAGGATCTCTGCCTCAACCTGAGTGGTACACCTCTGCACGATGAACAGGGACGCATCACAGGCGCAATGGCGATTGCCCGCGATGTAACCGAACGACGTAAGTTAGAGAGACGGACAAAGCGTGTTCTGGATGCTCTCCTGGAGATGGCCCAGGTTCTGGTCCAGGCCTCGGCTCAGGACTCACCCTCAGAGGTATCCGCTACCGATCGGCTGCGCCCGGTGATGCAGCGCGTCGGCGAACTGACACGTACGGTCCTGGGATGTCAACGTTTGAGCTTTATGGGTATCGAAGCTGAGACGGAAGTTATCTATCCACTGGCGGTGACGGGTCTCCCGCCCGCCCAGGAAGCGTCGTGGTGGGAAGAACATCGACAGCAACATACAACGCTTTCCTCGGGTCCCGATCCTTCGCTGTTGCCGCGCATGCGAGCCAGGGAGCTTCTTCTTTTAGACCTGACTCAACCTCTCTATCGAGACTGGCCTAATCCCTATGGCATTCGCCAGATGCTGATGGCTCCTATGGTCTCTGGCTCTCGCCTGTTAGGTTTTCTTTCGCTCGATTATGGTGGCCTCAATCATACGTATACGCCCGAAGAACTCGCCCTCACCAGGGCCGTGACTGAACTGGCAACACTGGTCATGGAGCGCGAACATCTGCTGATCGAACGCACCAAAGCTCAGGCCGACGCGTTTTCCTGGCAGACCGCGCATCAGCGCATGGTCGAACTGATCGAACTCGCGCACGATGCGATTATTGTGCGCGATCCCGCGAACCGCATAGTGTTCTGGAATCGCGGCGCGGAACGCCTCTACGGCTGGCAAAACGCCGAAGCACTCGGCCAGGTCACTCATTCGCTGCTTCTTACGCGCTTTCCCTCTTCCGAACTGCTTTCATCACCCGCGATGCTCGATAAACACCTGGCAGCTCTGGAACGATGGGAGGGTATCTTGCAGCATACAAACCGCGCTGGCGAGCGTCTCGTTGTCGAAAGTCGTCAGGTGCTGGTCCGCAACCAGGCGGGCGAACCGGAAGCGATTCTGGAGATCAATCGCGATGCCACTGAGCGCGAGCGTATCTTGCAGGAGCGCGAAGAAGCGCGGGCGAATGAACTGGCTGCCCGCGAGGCTACGCGCCGCATGGACGAGTTTATCGGGATCGCCAGCCACGAACTTAAAACCCCCCTGACGAGTATCAAGGGCAATCTCCAACTGGCCAGGCGACGGGTAACCTCTACGATAAATGGCGGCTTCGACGATCAACAGCGTATAGTCAATGCCCTCGCAGGTATCCAGCTCATGCTCGATCGCGCAGAACGCCAGGTCGATGTGCAGAACCGCCTGGTGAGCGACCTGGTGAACGACGCACGCATCCAGAATAATAAACTTGAATTGCATCTGGTCAGGGCCGATCTGGTGGCTATTGTTCGCGAGTGCGTGGAAGACCAACGCCTCTCTACGCCTGCACGCGTTATCTCTTTTACCGCTACACTGCCTGCCGTCTCTGTACTGGCAGATGGCGAGCGCATCTGTCAGGTTGTCAGTAACTATTTATCAAATGCGCTGAAATACTCGCCGAAAGAGCAAGCGGTCGCTGTACGACTCGCTTTAGCAGATGATCAGGCCCTCGTAGAGGTAACCGACATGGGACCAGGTTTGCTACCCTTCCATCAGAAACGCATCTGGGAGCGCTTTTACCGCGTGCCAGATGTAGAGGTGCAGAGCGGAACAAGTGTCGGCCTGGGTTTGGGATTGCATATCTGCCGAATGATCATTGAACAGCACCAGGGCGTGGTGGGTGTTCAGAGTACGCCAGGAGAAGGCGCGACCTTCTGGTTTACTCTGCCTCTTTTAAAAGAAGAAGAAAATGGTGCAGGACGTTGATTTACAAGGGTAGAGTACTGTATCATACGATACACATCAATTCGGCACAGAGAGGAATATATGAATACGTCATTATCGCAATCGGACCCTGAACCACGTCCATTGGTAAATGAGCCAACAGGTGTGCCACAGCTTGATCTTATCCTGGGTGGCGGATTGCCGCGCGGCGCACTGGTCGTTCTGCTTGGTCCTCCTGGCAGCGGCAAAACCACCCTGGCCAGCCAGATCGCCTTTGCCGCTGCTGGACGTGGCCAGCGCGTGCTCTTTCTAACCGCGCTTTCAGAACCCACCACCAAGCTCTTAGAGCAGCTCAGGAGCTTTCGCTTTTTTGACCCCGACTTGATAGGGAGCAGCGTCCAGGTATTTAGTTTACAGCAGTTTCTCACGCAGGGCGCAGCCACGACGGGCCTGGAGATCGTCGCCGCTGTGCGCCAGACTCAGGCCAATATGGTCGTTCTGGATGGCTTTCAGGGGATTCGCAACCTTGAGACCGATGTCGCCTCTTCTCGTCAATTGCTCTATAATTTGGGGACACGTCTGAGCTTGCAAGGCACCACTACCCTGATTACCACCGAGGCCGACCCGCGTGACCCCGCGCTCTTTCCCGAGATGACGACGGCTGATGCCCTCATCGGTCTGTACTATACACTGGTCGGCGTACGTGCTTTCCGCAGCCTGGAGGCGATTAAGGTACGAGGTCGCTCTCCCCTGACTGGCCTCCACAGCCTGGCCCTGAGTGACGAGGGCGTCCATGTCTTTCCTCGCCTTGAAACACGGATCAAACGCCCAACCTTCGATGGGTGGACGCCAACCACACCAGATCAGGTAGTTGCGCAAACCCGCGCCACCTTTGGCCTGGCAGAACTGGATCATCTGCTCGGCGGCGGGCTTACCAGGCATACCAGCACGTTGCTGACCGGTAGCCTGGGGACCGGTAAGTCTTTGCTGGCCCTCCACTTCGCTCTGGATGGCATCGCTAATAGGGAACCTACGCTCTTTCTGGGTTTTCGTGAGACAAGCGAGCAACTGCTCATGAAAGCACACGACTTCGCGATGGGCGAACGATTACGTACAGCCTTAGCTCCCGGCGGCGGTCTGACCCTGCAACGCTGGGAACCTTTTGAATTAGACCCCGATCGCGTCACTACAGAGATGCTTACAGCTCTTGAGCAAACAGGCGCACGCCGCGTGGTCATCGATAGTATCGTTGAACTCGAACGCGCAATCCTGGAGAGTAGCGGGCCAGCTCGAGTCTCAAACTATCTGGCCGCTTTCCTGGCCGCTTTGCGTACTCGCGGCGTGACTCTGCTGGCGATTAAAGAAACCTCTAAATTGGTAACTACACACATGGATTTCTCGGCAGACGCGCTGTCAATCCTGGCGGAAAATGTCATTCTGTTACAGCAAATGGCTTCCCAAGACCAACTCTACCGTATTCTTTCGGTTCTCAAGATGCGCTTCTCTAATTATGATCATACGCTGCGAGAACTCTTAATTGCATCTCCGCGCGGTATTCGTGTTTTGAGTCCTCGCGAGAGTCAACGCGATGTTTTGAGGAAGTTAGTACGCGAGCAGGAGGGATTCCCAGCAGGCTTTGAGCCACCGTCTTCCTATCCAGATGCACCTTCGGGGGAGTGAACGTCATGACGAGTCAGGAACTGCCACGTAGTGCTAGACAAAAAGAGCCACTCTTCATCTTGATTGTCGATGATGAGGAACCCATCGCAGAAATGCTTGAAGCCTTTATAATCGATCTTGGCTATACACCGCTGGTGGCCAACAATGGCAAGCAGGCCCTCCTGCTGGCCAGTGAACGCTGGCCAGCGCTGGTCCTGACCGACTTGATGATGCCGATTCTCAATGGGGCAGACCTGATTACCGCTTTGCGTGCAGAAGCTGCCAGCCAGGGGAGAACTTCTCCCCCTATTATCTTGCTCACCGCAGGCAGCCTGCGAGCAGTCAATGGGTTGCAGGTCGATGCAATGCTTTCCAAACCCTTCGACTTGAGCAAGTTGGAACAAATAATCCACCGCTTGCTCGACCGCTAAACCGCTCTCTGTCTTGCCGATGCGTACTCCTGGCCTGCTACAGCGGTCTTCACAAAGATTGAGCTTGAGATATTCAAAGAAAGAACATCCTTTCTTGTCATGAACAGTAGCCCTTCAGCCACACGATTGGAACCTCACTCTGATGTGGGTGGCAGAAGAGAGAGAGATGCGAGAGGTTCTCGCCTTTTGAGACGTTCTTTTTCTTATCAAGAGAAAAATGGCTTGGCTTCTTTCGATGCGAAAGGAACATGCGGAGAGACCTGCTCATGGAGCAGACAGACGAGAAGCGCTTTTACTCAAGCAAGAAAGAGAAAACAGTGTGATGCTCATACCAGATGAGAATACACCCGAGCACCCACCTAGTGAATACCAAGTCGCTGCCAGGACAGGTTGCAATAGGCGTACGTTTTTGATTGGAGGGACGCTGGCAGTTCTTGCAGGTGGAGGTTGGTGGCTGTCTACTCAGTTTTCCCAGCCATCGGCTGTGCCTGGCCGAAGCCTTTTTGGTCTTACCCCGCGTCCACAGGCAAATTTCCGCCTTCGTCTGAGCCAATACCGGAGGCGTCTCGATCAATCAGCCCGATCAAGCGAAGGGCTTCGCGTAGGATATTCAAACCCGCATTGTGATCACGATCTTGGGGGAATTGGTCATACGCACAGGTCAGGTTTTGGCACACGAACGTCCGATCTGAAAGTTCCATGCCTTCCCACTTCCAACCGCAGCAATGGCAGGTCTTGCTTGAAGGAAAGAACCGTCCTACCTTGATGACCTGTCCCCACGCTGCTCGACTGAAGCGAAGATGCTCCGACATATTCACCCAACCAAGTTTGGGCATCCAGACGTGGTGATCTTTCAACTCGAATTGATCATTCGCAAGATAAAAGCTCGGTTTGCTCTTCTTTTTGCTCTTGAATTTCGGTCTGCGTGTCCACCCTTCAAAAAAAGCAGTAAACGTCTTCCACAGGGCGAGAATAGGCTGATCAGAGGCGTTCTTCGTGACGTCCCATGTCCAGGGAAAGTCCCTTTTTACAAAGTCTATGCGCGGCTTTCCCTCGCCAACT
>DAOTTJ010000469.1:0-5760 GCA_034437695.1 Ktedonobacteraceae bacterium | reverse complement strand
GATCGATTTTTATACGGTCGCATTGAGCAGATAGAAACGCCTGTTTTTTAATTAAAAATAGAAAAGACGTATTTTTGCGAACGCTTGACAAGTATAGATAAATATGAGACTATGTTCTTAGTAGAACGAATTTGTGTCTAGCTACTCATTTCGATAATACATAGTTTCAGTCGTTGGGTACATTGTCATGATCTTGTCGGGTCAAGGGTGAGAGCTTATGACTTGATGAGATTGTTATGTATAGCGTCAGGAGTACGACCGTCTTTTTACCAAAACGGTGTTCTTACTCAGAAAAGCCTCAGAGGGGATAACAGCGACAAGTATGGCAATTTATTATGATCTAGTCATGCGTTGCCCTGCATGTATAGCAGATGGTAGCTCTGGCGGGACGCCGGGCCAATGGTATCACGCCAACTGTGGTGGCAGACTTCAGGTCGGCGACAATGCCAGCTACTTATGTACAAAATGTTCAACCGAGGTACACGTTAGAGGCTGGCGCTATGCGTGTGGAGAGCATGCTTCAGACTATAGGCCAACAAGCTCTGCTCACCTTGCCAACGCTATCTCGACGGCCGGTCAGATTACGGGGGTTGCTGGTCGACAGTGGCTGATGCGTTTTCTAGAGGAAATGGGCGATTTTTAGAAGGTAGAATAGAGCATATGACCTCCTACTATACCCTTTTTATCCAGTGTCCGGCCTGTCTGTACGAGGGAGCGCGGCCTGGTCCTGCATCGTACTGGTATCACGCGGATTGTGGTGGAAAGCTGGAGATTGGTGATAATGCATATTATCGTTGTCAGCGCTGCGACCATATGAGTCATGTGCGTTCATGGCGTTACGCCTGCTCTGGCCATGTAAGCAGCTATCGCTCGGGTTCGGCGGATCACTTTGCCTCGGCAATCTCGGTCACCAGCCAGCTATCACATATTGATCGCAGATGGCTCTATAGATTGCTAGAAAATCTGGAGGATTGGTAGTATGTCGAGCTATGTAGATATGGAAGGCGGCGTGCGGACGCTGGCGCTGACCATCGTTCATCACGAGCCTGTCCATCGCGGATTACATCTGGCGGTGATTGCGCCTAAGGATGCTGAAACTCTCGGGGTACTTGAACGCACTTCTACCGATTGGGTCTTTGTTGAGCTGGTGAATACTGCGCACGAACGGGTTGCCTACGCCCGTCTGGATGTTTCTTCAGAGATTGTACCGGGGACTATCGGCTTGCAATCATATATTGCCCATAATTGCGCAAGTGCATATGGGGATGAGGTTCAGGTCAGCCTGTGGAACGAGCCGGGGCAGGAGGCTGATGTGATTGTTGTGAAGGAGATCCCTCCGCAGCGACTTGTCTATGCTGATGAACTTGTCCAGGTGCGCGAACGCCTGATTGGCTCTCGCCTGCCCCTTTTGCAGGGTCATCAGTTTCATTCGGTGGCCATCCGTGGACTCGAACCGACGTTTGAAATTGTGGCGACGTTACCCGAAGCTCTACCTGTGCGGTGCGGCGAGCAGACCGATTTCCAGCTTGTCGATACAGATCTTATCAATTCTGAAGAGACATTATCCAGTGTCGCTTTTCAGGATATCGGTGGACTTGAAGAGGCTATTCGTAAAGTTACTGAAATGGTGCTTTTGCCCGCTGAACACCCTGAAGCTTTTATTCAACTGGGGGTCCGGCCTCCCAAAGGTATTCTGTTGTATGGGCCGCCCGGTACTGGTAAAACTCTTCTTGCGCGTGCGCTTGCCAATGCTATTAAAGCCCGGTTCTTCGCGATCAATGGTCCTGAGATTCTGGCGAAGTTTTACGGTGAGAGCGAACGACGGCTGCGTGATCTGTTTGCCGAAGCGACCAGGGCTGCGCCCAGCGTTGTGTTTCTGGATGAGTTGGACGCCCTGGCTCCTGCCCGTGAGCATGTTTCGGGCGACCTCGAGGTCCGCATTGTCAGTCAGTTGCTTACGCTGATGGACGGGTTGAGCGATCGCGGTCAGGTGGTGGTACTGGCTGCAACCAATCGCGTTGGCGCAATTGATCCGGCTCTGCGTCGGCCTGGTCGCTTTGATCGTGAAATTGAAATTAAACCTCCGACTTCCGCTGAGCGCCAGGCCATTCTGCGCGTGCATACGCGTAAGATGCCACTGGCTCAGGATATCGATCTGACAGATCTGGCCAATCGTACAATTGGGTACGTTGGAGCTGATCTGGCGGCGCTGTGCCAGGAGGCGGCACTCGCTGCTATGCGGCGAACTTTCTATGCTCCTGACAGGCAGGTCGATGCGACTGAGCAACAGATAGTCATTGAGCACGAGGACTTCGAGGAGAGTTTTCGCCAGGTGCAGCCCTCGGCTTTCCGCGAACTAGATCGTCTGGAAGGGTTGGTCGCATGGGAAGAGTTGATTGGACTCGAAGCTGCGAAAGTAGCGCTGTTTGAGACGATCTCGTGGAGTCTCAAACATACTGAACGCCTGCGGCATTTTGCTATAACCTCCGCGCAAAGCTGTCTACTCCTCGGTCCAGCGCGTACCGGAAAGACAAGCCTGGTGGCTGGTCTGGCCCAGCAACTTAAAATAAGCCTGGTCTATCTGCGTGCAAATACGTTTGCCTACCAGTCGGGCAGTGAGATCGAGCATCTCCTCCATCAGACGTTTCGCAAAGCCCGGCAGACTTCTCCTAGTCTGGTGGTCATTGACAATTTTGAGCAGGTTTTCTCACACGAAGATGTGTATAGAGATCAAGTTCACTACATTTTGCGTCAGTTGCAGTCCGCATTGAGCGAAGTTCAGCATTCCGCGCAGGTGTTCCTGGTAGTGATTGCTCGCACCGGTTCGCAGGAGGTCGCATCGCTTCTGGAACAGAGTCAAGTCTTCTCGACCAGCATCCATATTCCGCAACCTGCTCTCGACGATATCGAACAGGCTATCACTAACAAGATTGCGCAGGTGCTTGAACCAGGCGTCTCCGTTGCTGAGATTGCACAGGCGCTCTCTGGTGCAACGGTGGGTGAAGTATTACAGGTATGTGAAGAAGCTGGGAAAATAGCGCTTCGTGAGCACTTCGAGGCGCAATTTATCGCCGGCACGCATATCTGGCGTGCGATAGAACAATTTCAAACAAAGCGTGAAAATGGTAACGGTTGATTGTGCAGAAAGGAACCCGATATATGCCAAATTTTAACCCATTAAATAATCGCGAGCGGCGCGATATGAAAGCCAAACCTGGCCAGGGTCAGAAGCTGGAATTAGAGCCACCAAAGCAGGCCAACTTACAATTTGTCGATGATACCTGGGAGCGGCTTCTGAACGCGCTGGAACGCCTTGAGCAGGTAACCGAAAACTTCAGGAACCTCTCGGCGTCTCGCCTTGATAATCATCCTGATAAACACCAGATTCAGGAGGACGAGGTCGATATTCGCTCTGAAGTTCACTTGCAGATCAAAGCATTGCAGCGGGTTATTCATCCAATTAAAGACGAAGTGAGCTGGCTGGTTGAGGATTTTCTGGCCTGGTTTGGTGGCCGAGAACCCAGAAAGCTCGTCCAGACCGATGAGTATGCGCTGCCCATTCTCAAGTGCCTCTCTGGCACCCCTTATGTGCTGCCCACTCTCCCGGAGGCTCCACCGCTTACACAGCCTGACATGATGCGCACGATCGAGGCTCTTGGGGCCGGGCTACACGCCAGCGATAAGATCGTCGATACCTATGTGCAAAACCCCGATCAACAGGCGAGCCGAAATCGCCACCTGCGCGGAAGTGCGGAGCAGGGAATCCAACGCCTGCAACGCCTGCACGATCCCTGGGTAGCCAGCTTCTTGATACTTATCAGTAAGCCGAGTGGGCCTAAGACTATACCGAGTGGGCCTAAGATTGCACCAACATCTCAACAAGCTGGTTCTCCGGTGGAACAGATACCAGACTCGCAGAAACCTGTACCTTCGGGTTCTATCACTCCACCGTCCGGCAGTCAGATCCCGCGCCGCGACTATCAACCAGACAGTTCTTCACCAGAGAAACCTGAACAGGGTGCTCCAGATACACACATTTCATAAGGAAGGAAAGAGAAAGAGATGGCAGAGACAAAAAAAGCTGTATGGTATGACCTGGTCATGCGTTGTCCCGCGTGTATTGCCGAGGGCAAAGAGCCTGGTCCTGAGGGCCAATGGTACCATTCTTCGGATGCTGGAAAGATCCAGGTTGGCGATACGGCAGAGTACAATTGCACGAAATGTGGTCACCACGAGCATGTAAAGAACTGGCGCTACGCCTGCGAACTGCATGCTACTGAGTACAAACCTACGACCTCGGCTCACCTCGCTAACGCTCTCTCAGCCGCGGGGCAGATTACTAGCTATGCTGGCAAAGAATGGCTGCAACGCTTTATGGATCAACTGGGTGATTGGTAGGCGGACTCGTTCACTGGCCGGGCGTCGATGGGCCAGCAGCGATGCAGGGGTACAACACCCATAGGCGCAGACGTAGCGGGATGGTTAAGTAACGGGGCTTGGGGTGTTTACACGGGTAGGTTTTTCTCTGAATGCTTCGCCACAGCGAAGCACAGGACTCACATGCAGGGAGGCGTTTTTCGGGCGCAGAACTGCGCCTGAAAAACGCCTCCCTGCACCTTCTTCTCTCTGGGGTGGGGCGGAACCGCCCGACAGCCCAGGGAAGGACAAAACCCCTGCCCGTGAAAGGGCTTGGCGTGTCCCCCAATACATTTTTTCTTGTGTTATGCATGTTTTGCTTCCGACAAAACATGCATAACAGGAGTGCAGATTTACTCTACCTTCAGCAACGATCTGTTAGCTTTGCAAGCGATGCAGGCGATATGGCGCACGCCAGGAAGCGTAATACGTTATGCCTACAACTGAGATGAAAGAATATAGGGTTATGGTTTTAGGGGGGGCTGGTTCGGGTAAAACGGTTTTCCTGGCCAGCATGTACCACAAACTCGCGATCCAGGGCATCGATACAGGGTTCTTTTTGACGACTGAACCCTCTCTGGGCGATAAACTCGATGGAATATATAATCACATTTTGGACTGTACCCGCGACTGGCCTGACCCTACGCAGTTTAGAGAGGTAGATGAATACAGTTTTACCTGTAATATCAGGTCATCCGATCACATCTATGAGACATTTAAATTTACATATCTTGACTATGCAGGCGAGCGGCTGAGATATATTTATAGTAACAGCGAAGATGACCAGAGTGGGGAGCTTGAAGATAGTCTCTCAGAAGATTTTAAAGCGGCGCGTGATGGATCTGATGTCTATCTGGGCTTGCTTGATGGACGCGCTATTCGTACGCTTATGACTATGAAGCGCGGGGAAAAGGTTACCGAGCGAGAAGAGGCCTATGCCAGGTATTTTGCCCAAAAAGACCTGCCGATCATTTTACGTATCATGCAACAGGCTATCAAGCCGGTCCATTTTCTTGTGACGACGTGGGATCTGCTGCAAGAGGATTTTTCGCTCGACGAGGTAAGGGTTTATCTGCTCAATAACATCTATCACTTCAAAGATTTTGTCTATGCAAATGCGTTAAATAGTCTCATCCGCTTAATTCCTGTCAGTTCAATTGGGGTGGAATTTGCTGAGATGCAGGCCGATGGGAGTATGCAAAAACAGCTAAACATCTATCCCCAACCGTTTCAGGTCGAGAGTCCTCTTGTGTGTGTCCTGTTTGATCAGTTTAAACTACAACTGGCCACGCTTAATGCCTATCAAAAGGATCTGCTCAGGCGTCCTACGTATGTCGATGCGGG
>DAOTTJ010000468.1:0-10493 GCA_034437695.1 Ktedonobacteraceae bacterium | reverse complement strand
GGAACATTGCCTAGTGAACGACTGTTGGGCAGATGAGACGCTGCTGTGGCCCTTTTTGCGCGAACTGTAAAACGAGAGATACTACCCGATTCTACCATATATTCGTGCGAAAAATCAATAGCTTTACTTGAATAGTAGATGGAGAGAGGCTTAGGGTTACATTCATCGTCATATTTTATTGAAGCGCGGTTGATAACGGATGAACGAAGGTGGAGCAGGACAGGATGTTTCTTCTAGTAGACCGCGCTCTACCAGGAACAAGCATTTAAGGATGTGGCGTTTTCTTTAGGAGAGCCAGCTCTTTGCTTCCGCGCTCCCGTAGCTCCTCTTCCCAGGCTTTTTTGTAGGGATGCAGCGTTTTGACCAACGCTGAGGCTATCGCCAGGTTGCGGAACCATTTATGGTTCGCAGGTATGACGTACCAGGGGGACCACGGCTTGCTACACTGGTTCAGCATATCCTCGTATGCTTCCTGGTACTGATCCCAATAGGCGCGATTGCTCCAATCCGAGACCGAGAGCTTCCAGGCCTTATCGGTATCCTGTTCGCGGGCCAGCAGACGCTTTTCTTGCTCTTCCGAGCTGATGTGGAGAAAAAATTTTAGTAGGAGCGTCCCATTGTCGGCCAGAAGTTTCTCAAAGTGGTTGATCTCTTCGTAGCGGCGTTTCCAGACCTCTTCGGGAACTAGCTTCGCGACACGTGCTACAAGTACGTCCTCGTACTGCGAACGATTAAAGACGCCCAATGAACCTTTGCCCGGCACTGCCTTGTGGATGCGCCAGAGAAAATCGTGCTCCAACTCCTCGGGCGTTGGTTCTTTAAAGCTTTGCACATGGCAGCTCTGGGGGTTGACGTGCGAAAGTACGTGGCGGATTGTGCCGTCCTTCCCGCTGGTATCGGTCCCCTGGAGAATCATCAACACACTGTTTTTGTTGGCCGCTGCGAGCATCTCCTGAAGCTCACCGAGTTCGCTATCTAGCTCGTTCAGGGTCGCTTCCGCTTCCTCTTTGGTTATATCTTTGGCCGTATGATCGGGGTCGAAATGATGTAAATGTACCTTCTCCGATCCATCAATTTTCCATCCGTAATGCATCGTGGCTTCCTTTCATTGTAAGAGCACTCTTATGCATGCTATCGTATCATATCCTCCAAATTGGTCAGCCCTCGCACAAGGATCAGACCTTCGTGGCTTATGGCATGTAAAAACGTCCTGGCTATCTGGTATACTTTTCGCAGGTTTCTATAGTAGGACACGTTTTTAACGTACGGATAGAGGTTGTTCTCTATGCTACCCTCCGATCGCGTGTGGGGTTCGTGCGCTCTGGCGCTGGACACCACACACGCGCTATGATAGAAAGAAGTGCTTGCTCTCTAACTCTGCGCTCGCACACATCTTTCTAGCGAACGAAACCTTCGCGTTCAATGTTTGCCGACATCAATCGATGAGATTACATTGGCTCAGTAGCACCAGACAGCGTGGACCGAGTTTGCGTGCGGCGATGGCTTTCTGTGAGCAAGGACTGCGCGAAAACCATCCCACGCGTCTTGCGTCCACCCAAGCACCCTATGAGAGTACTTATAGAATATGAAATTGTATGCCATCAGTGATTTGCATCTGAGCTATCAGATTAACCGTCAGGCACTCGAAACCCTCCCTTTCTATCCCGAGGACTGGCTGATTGTCGCCGGGGACATCGGTGAGACGCTTGCCTATCATCGCTATGCCTTCTCTCTGCTCTGTCAGCGCTTCGCTCAGCTTATCTGGGTACCAGGGAACCACGACCTCTGGACTCTGCCGACCGCGCCTCCCTCGGAACGGACGTTGCGCGGTGAGGAGAAGTATCGTCAGCTCGTGGCTCTCTGCCGCGAGTATGGGGTGCTGACGCCCGAAGATCCCTACCCACTCTGGCGCGGTGAGGGCGCTTCTGCCCTGCTCGTCCCGCTCTTCTTGCTCTATGACTATAGCTTTCGACCTGCCGATATCCCGCTGGCGCAGGCTCTCAGTTGGGCGCAGGAGACCAATGTACAGTGCGCCGATGAGGCTGTGCTGTATCCCGATCCCTACATTTCACGCATCGAGTGGTGCCACGCACGCCACGCGCTGACCGAGCAGCGTCTGCAAACTGAGATCACCGCTACACCTGTGGTCTTTATCAATCATTTTCCTCTCCGCCAGTCGCTGGTGCGCCTCAAGTATATCCCGCGCTTCTCGCTCTGGTGCGGAACCCGCCTGACGGAAGACTGGCCCGTACGCTTCCCTACCCTCGCGGTCGTCTCTGGCCACCTGCACGTACGCGCTACCGACTATCAGGACGGCGTGCGTTTTGAGGAGGTCTCGCTGGGCTATCCTCAGCAGTGGCAGCAGACGCGTCCAGTCGAGTCCTATCTGCGCGAGATTCTCCCCGGTCCGCCTGGACCCCCTCCGCACACCGCTGATCCTTTCTGGCGCTGGTAACTGGCTCAGTCCTGCCACCTCAGCGCGTGCTCAAGCAGGGTCTGCCGATGCGTGGATAACCAGTCCTCCCGCCACAGGCTCTGCTCCACGCGCTTTTGGATGCGCTCCTCGGTCTCTCTGCCCGCCAGGTAACGTCCTATGCGATGGACGAGCGAGGCCATGTCGCGCAGACGCAGGACCGCCGGGATTGCCCGCAGTTCTTCTTCATCTAAGGCCACCTGACGCGTGAACGCGGTTGCGAAGGTATCTATCAGGCTCCACTCCTGACCCGTTCCCAGCAGCTCGACCGGCCACCAGCTCAATGCTACGCAGAGGTCGAGCACGCGTATGTCTCGTCCAGCAAATTCAAAGTCTAGCACTGCGCTTACCCGGTCTCCCTCCATGAGGATATTGCTCGGGTCGTAGTCGCGATGGAGCAGTTGCTGTGGAAGCCGCGCATAGAGCTGCGGTACACACTCCAGCACGTCGTCCAGCAGTGTGTGGATCTGCCCGATCTGTGCGCGGTCAAGCGGCAGATCTTCTACCATCGTCCGTGGATCGGACATCAACGGATGCCACCGATCCAGTGCGCCAAAGGTGGGCAGTGGTTGAAACCCGGTGGGTGCCGGCAGTTCGACCAGGGCCGCGAGTGCCTGGTCGAGCAGGGCCAGCGTCAATCCTGCGTGCGCGACTTTCAACGGATCGTGGCGTGCGGGCAAATTGGTCTGACGTTGACCTGGGAGCAGGGGATACAGGCTCGCCAGCGCGAGCGTCCCTGTCTCGTCCTCAAACTGAGCGACGATCTCCCCGCTGTGCGTGCGCAACGGCAGCGCCAGGGCAAAGGGCAATTGCCTGTCTGCCAGTGCTTGTAGCAGCAGCGCTTCGTAGCGTAAGCGCGGGAGACGCATCTGATCGGTTGTGAGGCGCAGAACGTAGGCCTGACCGTCATGCGTCTCCGCTTGCCAGACGACGTTATTTGTGCCACCGGCCAGAGGCGCAAGCCGCCAGGGTCCCACCACCGGCCATGCTCGCCAGAGCTTCGAGAGATCCATATGTACCTCGCAATCTATCGTCTATTCTGGTAGTACCGGGTCTTCTGAGAACCACTGGTTCACCAGCGATAGGACTTTCAAGAACCGCTGTTAGTGATATATACTATTGAGGTTGTGTAGAAGAGTGTACGTGACATGATGCCGGGATCGTCCGGCGCAGACGCGCATCTTTAGCAAGGGAGAATGTCAACGATGTTCTCCAACAGTTTAAACGAATAACCAGGAGTCCACAATGACGCAACGCAATGTTAACGATTGGAATGCCCCCATCATTGAAGAATTTCATGCCAACGGCGGCAAGGTAGGAGGACCTTTTGCTGGTTCCTCTCTGCTGCTGCTGATTACAACAGGCGCAAAAAGCGGGCAACAGCGCGTTAATCCGCTGGCTTATCTCGCCGAGGGCGAGCGCATGTTTATCTTTGCCTCTAAAGCCGGTGCACCGACAAATCCCGATTGGTACTACAATCTGATCGCCCACCCTGCGGTCGAGGTCGAGGTCGGGACCGAGAAGTTTGCTGCCACGGCTGTGGAGATCACAGGCGAAGAACGCGACCAGATCTTCGCTCGCCAGGCCCGCCAGTCGCCAGGTTTTGCCGACTACGAGAAGAAAACCGATCGCGTGATCCCGGTCGTCGAACTCATTCGCAAGTAGGACCACCCTACAAGAGAGGAGATACCACTCTATGTCTGAGATCGACAAGCAGGCAACGCCTTCGTCGGAGACCGCAACCTCCGGGCCGGTTCAGGCGCAGGACTTTGTCTCGTTAACCGAGGAGCAGATTCGGGCTGCTCAAGTTGATGGAGTCTTATCTCCTCTGGTGGGACATATCCAACTGGTGGATTATGATCCCACGTGGCCTGAACTCTTTGCCCGCGAGGCGCTGCGTATCAGGTCTATCCTGGGTGACCGCGTCCTGCTGCTCGAACACGTCGGCTCGACCTCGGTGCCGGGGCTGGCTGCCAAACCACTTATCGATATAGTGATGGTGGTTGCGGACTCGGCTGACGAAGCTGGCTACGTCCCTGATCTGGTCGCTGCCGGCTATGTCCTGCGTATTCGCGAACCCGATTGGTACGAGCACCGTATGTTCAGAGGACCCGATACGGCGATCAACTTCCATGTCTTCTCGCCTGGCTCTCTGGAGACGGCGCAGATGCTGCTCTTCCGCGACTGGCTGCGTACCAATGACGCCGATCGTCAACTCTATGAGCGCACAAAACGCGAGCTGGCCAGCCAGGACTGGAAGTACGTGCAGAACTATGCCGACGCCAAAGCTCCCGTGGTTACTGAGATCATTACCCGCGCTCGCAAGGCTCGCGGGGTAGCGTAGACTTCCACAGGATCTTGCCGCGCAGACCGGTCGGGGCCGGCACTTCGTAGGCGGCTAAGAGGGTGGGCAGGATATCATAGATCTGTCCATCCTCGATCTGCTGGCCGTGGCGTGGGTAGCGTGGATCGGCGAAGATCACTATACCCTGCTGCGCGTGATTGGCATCGTCTGGACCGGTATCGTTCTCCCTGGTATAGAGGTCGCCACCGACCAGCCCGACGGCCCGCCAGGCCAGGTCACCCAGGTAGACTATCAGGTCGGGAGCGATGCCGCGCACGCTGCGATAGACCTCCTGGGGCGTGAAGACCGTATTGCCCAGCGCGGTCCCGTCGGGTCCGCGCATCTGGCGCAGGCGCTCGGCCAGCTCGCTGCGTACCTCGTTGTAGGTCGCGGGGGCGATGACGCCCTGCGGTTCGCGTCCGCGCACATTCAAGAAGACGCGTCCATAGTAGCCGCCAGCGCTCCACGCGCGGGTGCGGCTCCAATCGACCTGCGTGGGGTCAAGTGCGCTGGGAGTTGTGGGCGTCGTCTTGAGGACCAGGTACCCCTCGGTTATCAGCCATTGGTTGAGGCAGACGCCACCCATCAGAGGACGCGCCCCGTGGTCCGAGACGACCAGCACGGCGGTCTCCTCGTCGCACGCCGCGATCAACTCGCCGATCTGGCGGTCGACGTGGCAGTAGTAGTCGTGGATTGCACTGGCGAACGGAGAATCGACCACATACGCCGGATGGCGCGTATCCATGTGCTTCCAGAGCGCGTGATGGATGCGATCCACTCCCATATCGACCATCATCAACATATCTGGTTCGTACTCATCGAGCATGTGGCGGGCGACGGCGAAGCGCTGGTTGCAGAGCGTATAGATGTCGCGTAAGATGCGGCCCTTATCCTCTGAACGAAAATCAGGCACGTCGAGCAGGTAGTCGCCCACCCATTCTGCGATCTGGCCGGCCAGTGCGGGTGGTGAGGTGTACTGCACGCCTGTATTGGGTGCGAGGAAGCACGAGACCAGCGCCCCGTTTACCGGAGGTGGCGGATAGGTGCCGGGGACGCCCACCACGCCGACGCGCCAGCCGTGCTCTCCCAGCAGATCCCAGAGGCGTGGGACCTTCACCGCCCGTCCATCGGCTACCACCATTCCCTGATAGCTGCGGTCTCCGCGATTGCGAAACCCGTAGATGCCCAGCTCGCCCGGATCGCGTCCGCTCATCATACAGCTCCAGGCCGGGACCGTAATCGCTGGAATACAACTCGTCAGTCTCCCATAGCAGCCCTGCTGTTGCAGACGCGCGAGATTCGGCAGGTCGTCGCGCCAGAGATCGAAGACCAGCGATGGCTCGGCACAGTCCAGTCCGATGACCAGTAGCCGTGGCTTTGTTGACATAAGAGTTGACCGTCCTTCTAGTTGGTTGAAAGCGTATTGATGCCTGCTTGCGTGGTCTGTCTCGTCTCGTCGTCGTTTGCCGCTGGCTGAGTCAGTGGTTCTCTGCCGGACCAGTTGTGGTGGCGTAAAACGAGCAGGACTGCGCTGGTGAGGATGACAAGCGCGGAGAGAATATGGACAAGATCGAAGGGTGTACCCGGAAAGAACCACGAGTCCGAGCGCAGGAACTCGAGGAAGAAGCGTCCCAGTGGATACCAAATCAGGTACATCAGGAGGATATCGCCGTCGCGCAAGCGGTTGGCGAAGCGCCGGGTGATCCAGGAGATAAGTGCGAAACCTATCAGGTTCCAGATCATCTCATAGAGAAAGAGCGGATGAAAGCGCACACTTTCGGGATAACGTGCGAGGTTATTGTACGG
Source organism: Ktedonobacteraceae bacterium (assembly GCA_034437695.1). Classification (GTDB taxonomy): domain Bacteria; phylum Chloroflexota; class Ktedonobacteria; order Ktedonobacterales; family Ktedonobacteraceae; genus Paraktedonobacter. Next base: position 3,870 of record DAOTTJ010000468.1, on the reverse strand, counting down.
AGCTATGCGATGGGCGTCGTCGATGCGCAGGCCCCAGGGCAGAGTGGTTGGTGGACCATAGAGTTCCTGGTTCATAAAATTGCCGAGGCGTCCAATCGCCTGCGAGAGTGGCAGGACCAGGGCTACGCCATCCAGGAAGATCAGCGCGGGCAGCTTTTTCCTGCGCACATAGATCAGCAGGGCGATCCCGCCGCCGATCAGCGCTCCATAGATATGGATGCCGCCCTTCCAGATCGCCAGGATCTGGAGCGGGTTCGCCAGGTAGTAGCCCGATCCAGTGGGGCCTGGTGGGGCTTGAATAAAGACATAGTACAGCCTTGCGCCGAGCAGTGCGGGGATGAGAATCCAGAACAGCATATTCCAGACCTGGTCGCCATCCTGGCCTCTGCTTCTGACGTAGCGACTGACAATCAGTGGTGCAATAAAGATTGCCAGCGCCATAAAAACCCCGTACCAATGGATAGTCAGTGGTCCCACTTGAAAAGCGGCGGGAAAAGGTGGATACATACCTACAACCTCATTCTAAGTATCCCAGGTCGTGCAATCTGCGACGGACCTGTGGGTCGTCATAGCCGGGAGCCTGAACGGTTTCAGGTTGAGCCGTCCTGGTTGTGCGGCTGACAAATGCTTCCAGGTGCTCCTCCAGGGCCTCGACCTGCTCTGGGAGCACGTGCGATAGATTAGTTTCCTCGTAGGGATCGTCGAGAATCGCAAAGAGTTCGCGTTTGTTCTCGCCCGTTTTGATGAGTTTATGCTGACCGCTCAAGACTGCCCGGCGTACGAGGTCACAATCTCTTTCGCGGATCAGGTGTGGAGTGCGGCGCTCTAAGAGGCGCAGCGTATTCTGTGCTGGGATGCCCTCAGCGAAGACGACGCCCTGATCGGGGTCACTCGCCGCGCTCTGTGCGAGGGTTAGTCTCTCTTCCTCCGCGCTGGCCGTTGCCCCCGCTGTCAGCATCGTATGGAAGAGTCGGCGTGTAGAGACAAACGGCTCAACAGTCGAGCCACGTGGAAAATCGCCATCGGGATCGCGGACGATCAGAGGGACGTGGATCAGCTCGTTGTAGAGCGAGAGGCCGTGGCCGATAAACTGCTTCTCGCCCAGGTGTTCCCCGTGGTCGGCAGTGACGATCAGCAACGTCTGGTCGAGTCGCTTGCTTGCTCGCATTTTATCGAGGAACTCCCCGACCAGCCGATCTTCCTGTGCGACCTCGGCGCAGTACATCTCGTCCAACGTACGCTGCTCCTTCTCGGTCAGCTTGCTTGCCAGAGGGGCCAGCCAGCCGAAAACGTCGCTATTGAAGCGGCGCAGATAGCGCTGTGATGCCCGGTCGCGTAGCACATGGGGGGCAAATTTTTCCACGAAAGCCCTGGCTGGATGGTAGGGAGTATGAGTCTCCATGAGATTGATAAAGCTAAAGATCGGTTGGTCGCGGGCCACGCCCGAGCGCTGAATATGCATCCGTGCGGCGTCGTTCAGCGAGCGTGCGGTATTGCCTTTAAAGCTCAGAGCGGTCTGCCAGAGAGGGACCATCAGGGGTGAGAAAGAAAAGTCCAGCAGCGTATCGGAGCGTGCGAAGATATCCTGCATAGCAGTGATCATCTCTGCGACCCCGCGTTTGAACCGCTGGCGAGAGCGATCGAGCCAGTTGCTCTGAGCGCCGACGTGGTTGGGGCGTGAAGTCATCAGGCCGCTATAGTTAAAGAAGTCGAGAAAGCCGCGGCGTAAACCGTTATTGACCACGCCGACCAATGGATTATTGCAGAAGGCGGCGGTAAAATAGCCGCTATCGCGCAGGCGTTCTGCCAGAGTTGGCAGCGTGGAGGGGAGGACAGATGACGCGTGCAGAGTATCGTGGAGCGAGGGATAGACGCCGGTAAATAGCGAGGCATGCGCGGGGACTGTCCAGTTGGCTGGTGAGACTGCGCAACGAAAGCGTGTCGCATCTGCGGCCAACTGATCCAGGTGGGGCGATGTTTCCGATGGATAGCCATAACACGAAAGGCGGTCAGCGCGTTGCGTGTCAAGAATTAAGAGGATGATATCGGGTCGCGTGGTCAAGAGCAGTCTCCCTGGATCAATCAGTAGGTCTTACACGAGAACAGCACTATCGCCAATGCTGCTGGTAGATATTCTCGCCCTGACGCGTGGACGGCGATCGATGTATAGTAGAAGCGAGTACTTAGAGACCGCGCCACAGGAGCACGATCAGGGTGAGAAGAATGCTGACAAGCGAGCCGGCGATAACCTGAGCGGTTGTGTGTCTCCGTAAGAAAACGCGTGACCAACTTACCAGGCCGAGCAGGCAAAAGAGTGGCAGCATAATAAACCCATAGAACGCCGTGAGGAGCGTTAGAGCGGCGGCCAGCGTTGCGGTATGCACACTGATCTTCCACCACCAGGTAGTGACCACCATCACAAGGCCGCAGAGCAGGCTGCCCAACATGAGCGTTTCCAGATCTTTGGGAGCATGCAAGTACAGTAGCACAACCGTTCCCAGCATAACCGAGAGCAGGCCGAAGAGAAAAGGTCCGGTGCGCTCGGTGCGTCGACTCACATCGACATCTGAGAGCTTGCCCAGGCGCACGCCCAGCAGGATATACATCAGCGGTCCAAAGCTGAGAAAAAACAGCGTCAAGCCTGCATAGCCAAGCCCGGTGCGCAGATCGCTGGCGTGGTAGAGTGCGACCAGAAGGACCAGGGGGATGGAGACCACCGCCGGATTAAGAATATTGGAGATATATCTGGCACAGTTGAATGCCGGGTGTTGCACAGAGGCTGGTCCTTGTCTGTCTTTGACGAGGTTGATCTGATCTTGCATAGTTCTCCCACTGTTTCTAGTGCTAAGTGGATAGGAAACGAAGATGCAAAGCGCCAGATGAAGCTTTCAATGTCGCTGCTTCTCCTGAACCAAGCATACACTATGAATATGAAATGAGGGTCAACGTCACGTTAAAGGTGAGTTAAAGCCTGAAGGAGTTGAGGTTAAAGATGCTATTGTGTGCTTTGGCACCTCTCTTTTCAGACAATTTCTCAGGAAGAAAGACGATTGTGTAGGTATACATTATGTATAAACATCTTTCTTCCCTTGACGATCTTATGCAGCTATCCGAGGGGGAGGGATAGCTTCATGCGCATTCTGTGCTGCCTGTATCCAGACCTCGATGGCTTCCAACGCGTTCTTAATCGCGTCTTCGTAGGTTGCTTCATGCGTCGTGCACCCTGGCAGTTCAGGTACTTCTACGATAGAGATCTGATCGCTAGCATCCCATTAAATGATCATGGAGTAGTGTTCTGCTTTGTAGGTCATCCTCTGCCGCCTGACTGCTGAATGGCTCTTTGGACTTGTTTGATCTGGTAGTCCTTTGCGTCGTCTCCGTCTTTTCCTAATAAAGTGACAGCTATACAGGAATGTGAGGGTGTTTCCAGGCTTGATGACTACCCTTTGCCATTCTTTCTATAAACCCGGCTTTTTGGGGCTTACTTTTGAGTTCTCTAATTTTGGTGGCATTCCTCTACCCTTTCTATACTAGCATAGTCCTCCAAATGTTTACCCTGTAATGCCATCAGGGTTTCGCAATGATGATTTTGCATTTGTGTCGTAGTTTGCTTGCGGCGAGCGCTGTTGGGGAGTCCGAATCGTACCGGAGTAGGAAAGCCAGGCGGCTTCTACCCTTTTACACGGCTCGGCCCAGAAAGCCCTGGTCATTCATGCCAGGGATGAATGGGCCTTCCTTTTGGCGGCAAGATGGGAGGGGTAATCTTCCTGTTGACAACAGACGTAGGCAAGTCGTATACTATCGACATGGAACACGAGTATATCCACGAATCCCATACGGTACACCTGTGTATCTACCACATCATCTGGT